>NZ_QPIP01000001.1 GCF_003344345.1 Wolbachia endosymbiont of Cylisticus convexus
AGATAAGGGTACTCGGATGACATTCTTACCATGTCATTCCAGTGCTTGACACTGGAATCCAGCCTTTTATCGGAAACGTTGATTACTTTTATACTCTGTAAATTTACTGGATGCCAGTGTCTGGGCACTGGCATGACACCCATTTCTTTCTAGTACTCCCTTTCTTGTCATTCTAGCTTCCATAATGTCATCCGAGTAGCTGACACACAGCTGTACGAACATTATCCGTAAAGAGATGTCATCCCAGTCTGGGATCCAATAAGAAAATCTGGTCACGCGCTGGAATTCTTCGAATTCCAGTTATGCAAAATGCATTCAATACGATGATAGTTTGCATATAGTATAATCTTGCGTTTTGGTAAGAATAGTTTTATTCCATCCATCAAGGAGTGCTAAATTGAAATATGTATCACCCTTGTAAGGTTTGTGAATTTCAGTCATAATAAACTCTGAGATTAGGTTATGCTCTAAAAAAAAGATGTACTATCTGCGCTCCACCAATCACAAAAACTTGAGAACTACTTTTAATCAACAGAAACTCTTGCATAGAAGAAACGACAGTACATTTTGGGCCTCTATTAAAACACTTGTTACGAGAGAAAACAATAGGTGTACGATTCTTTAATACGCTTTGAGGTATAGTTTCAAATGTCTTTCTTCCCATAATAATAACTTGTTTGTCAGTCACTTGACAAAAATGTTTGAACTCACTTGGATAATGCCAGGGCAAATCATTATTTATTCCAATTACCCCATGAGGGTCAACAGCCATAATTCCAATAATCTTCATCCCTGCAAGGCAGCTTGGGCTACAAAAAATCGCATGTGATCACGCACATTATGCACTCGAAGGAAATCAACCTTATTTTGTAGTATAGCTGATGTAGCAATTGTTTCTAAATCTCTATTAGAGGCAGGTTCTGTGGAAAAAGAAGAAATAAATGACTTTCTGGAATGGCCAACTAAAACCTTGCAGCCAAAATTTTGTAAAGTTTCTATACTGCGTAAAATCTGAATATTCTGATACATAGATTTGCCAAAACCAATACCGGGGTCAATAATTATTGAATTTTCATCAAAACCCAGGCCTAGTAGTCTGTTAATGTTCTTCTCTGCCCAATTATTTATGGTATCAATCGGGTCAGTGTCATGTGGAATAATGTTGTCCTTATGTGGTGGTATGGAGAGTGAATGCATAACAACGATGCTACATCCATTGCTAGCAATCGTTTTTAGAGTATGATCATTCAGATCTCCCTTCTGATCGTTTACCCAGGCAATGTTGTAGTGCTTCAAAACGTTCAAAATAACGTCTGGCCAGAAACTATCAATGCTGACTTTAATATCACCAGCTTTCATATAATCACTAAGATTATCAAGTACTGGCTTTAGACGTGCATACTCTTCCTCTGGCGTCTTTATTGAAGCTCCAGGCCTTGTTGATTGAGCACCAAGATCAACTATGCTTGCACCATCTGATACCAACTGCAATGCCTGCTTGGTTGCTTGATCTGCATCATAATAAAGACCACCATCTGAAAATGAATCAGGGGTAATGTTGACAATACCCATAAGCTTTGGCGAGAGCGTAAAACTTTTTGAAAAACAGTTTTGAACATTAGAAGCAAATGTTTTGTTAACTATTGCCATCAAGTGGAGCAAAAATGGTCTATTTACCAATTCTGGGTGAGGAATTTTAAGGTCAGGTGTGTCGAGCGTTAAGTCACCCCATAACAAAATATCTAAATCAATAACGCGAGGTGCCCATTTTTCATAAACTTGTGGACGGCCAATTTCACATTCAATTTGTTTTAAGCCTTTTAATAGCTCCTCAGGAGGAGAAGAACAACTTCCATAGACAATCATGTTGAGAAATGGCTTGTCCCACTCAGGTGGAGCACCATTTGGTAAAATAGCCTTAGTTTCTAGAATGATTGAAGATTTTAAGTCTTTTAAATAGCGCTCCTTCAGTAACTCAGTAGCCTTTTGTAAATGGGAAAGGCGATTCCCTATGTTTGAGCCAATAGAAATATAGATCATTCTTGCAATTCATTACAGTAAGTAAAAAAAACGCCCCCATGTACACCAGGAACTGGTGGTGCAGTTTTGTGAGTAGTTACCCTGACAGAAGAAATAATATGCTCTTTTTGCATCAAAAGGTTAGTAATGGTCCTGTATATATCATGAGTTAAATGTTCGATTAAATTAAATTGCTTGCTCTGAGCGAGAGATTGAATGTTCTGTACTACCTCCAAATAGCAGATAGTATCTTTAAGTTGATCAGTTGTAAGCCCTAAAGGAGGGGATTTAAAAGTGAAACCAACATCAATACTCACCAATTGGGGAGAAAACTTCTCTTCTGCGCTACATCCTAAATGAACCCAAAGCCGCAGATCAGATATAAGAAAACTACATGCTACCACTGAATCTAGTATCTACTTATAATTAATGACAAACGTTAACATTCATCATGCCATCAAGAAAACCCCATAAGAGTTTTGCTCCTTTTTTAGCACCTTGCATGACTTTCTCTTGCTCTTCTTCGCTTAAATCTGCAATAAGGTTTGCACATTCTTCAGAATGCCACTCATCAGCTTCCATATGAACGGTAAAAAATTTGAGAGAACGTTCGTCGTTTATTGAATAGTGTTTTTTCAGGCCTTCGATTTTAGACTTAGAAATTTCCGGAGTTTGACGTTCGTAAGCATACAAAGCTCCAAGACCTTCTGCAAAACCTGATCTTACAATATCAAAGTAACCGTCAACTAATTCTTGCGTCTCCTTAACCTGTGCATCTTCAAAAAGATTAGGCCTTGCTACTCCCAGCCCTTCAGCAAAACGCTGCCATAATTCTGGGTGATTCTCATCGCCTTGTTCTTCTTCTATTAAATTACCAAGTAAAACTTGCCGTATCTTTAGACTTGGACATAAAGAATGTATACCACTGATATAACGAGGAAAAGCAGCAACATGGTGATAATATTCTTTAGCATAGGTTTGTAAAGCCTGCAGACTTAAGCTACCTTCATTCCATGACTCGTAAAACGGGTGTTTTAATAAGTGTAAACTATCTAATTGATTATTAAGTGATTGAGCAAATGTCATAAACAAACACAAAACTATTTCAGGCTACGCTTAGGTTCACCAGATGTCAAGAGACATTTCTCACCACCTTATCTCCAATTACAGAATTGTGCTCAAAGTGAACATAATTCCTGAGCTAATTTCACTCTTTTTAGAATTTACAGATGATTATTTCGAAAAGAAAGGCTCACTCAATCAAAAAAAACAACCAGAGATAAAAACAGAAGTGATACATGAAAAGAATGGTAAGAAAGAAATAAAGAAAAAGAAACAGTGTTTTAGCGACGTAGAAGATTATTCAATAAATCAGAGTATAGCTCAAAAGCTAACGGATTTAGAGGTAAAGAAAACCTCCACTAAGATAATGCCACTAGACCCTTATCTTTTCTAAACTTTCTTTATAAAAACCATAGGCGCCTATTATTAGCTAAAGTAAAGGTCAAGTATCTGGAATTCTGGACATAAAACCCTCCTGTATAAAAAATAAAATGCAGCGCACATACGACAGATATACACTGAAGTTTATTGAAAAATTGACCGAAAAGTCTGCAGACAAAGATAAATTAAGCTCTTAAAAATATCTCTAATTGTAATTATAATTAGATTCAAAATATGCGGAAGTAATTTTTTTACAATATAATGGAATTTTACAGACACTAACAATTGCAATGCTGCGTACTGTAACAACACAAAAAACTTATGTAAGAGGGTAGGTGTATGGTCCTGAAATTTTGTTCTAGAAAAATGTAATCACAATCTACTGCAACTTAATTCTGCTTCAGGTATAACTGAAATTATCTCAGACATTTGCGTAGTTGCCCTAGTACCGCAAAATGTGCTTTCTTGAAAATAACGCAATCTATTTTCCAATATATTTCTTTCTTTTACATAACTGGTGAATTCTTTATTCAAACTAGAATTTTCTTTTTCATACTTGGAAAGTGTTGTATCGATCAAGTAATTAAAAAATAATATTAGACCTGTAGTATTAAAAAGCAATTCAAGAGAATAATGTAGCATATCTTTACTTACTTCTTCACTTATTGTGTTATGAGAATTTTTATATATTCCAAAACAAGAGCCAAAAGCTGCCAGGCATACACAAGTAAGTTTTGTTTTGCTCAGGACGCATTTAATTTGTAATAATTTTTGATTATTATCTGCTAATCTTCCACGCAAATTATTAATTTTATCACTATAGTACTGAATAAACAATTCTATTGCCTCTTTATCATTAGCATAATTACATGCTTTATAAGATCCTCTATCTATGAGCTCAGTATTTACATACCTTGATTTTATAAGCTCTTTGATTGCTTCATTCTTGCCAAGAAGTACAGCTTCATGCAGAGGTGTGTAACTACTTTCAACATCTTTTTCCCTGTTAATACTTTCATAAGTTAAGTACTTGAAAAGAGCTGAAAGACATTCTGAATTATTACCCTCAATAGCCAGAGTAATTACATCTTTCCCATCTTTATTCTTAGCATTGATAATTTTAGAAAGCGGCTTTTCATTCTCTTGATTACGTTCAAAATACTTGCACTTATAGAATGTATTCGAAAGATATGGTTCTTTAAGAAGACATAAAAGTTTTTCTACGAAGCTAATACGATTTTTTTTAACAGCTACATGTAAAGGTGTGTCCTGATTTTTCTCATCTTGCAACAATAAGACATCATACAAACAAGCGTTTGTATGTAGAAAATTAATCTCTTGGTCAAAATAGATACCTTCTTCTTCTCCTTTACAGATATTTAATAGCCGTGACCCTATACTTTCTGCAGCACTGTAATCAATTGCAGAGCTACGTTGCACTTTGTATGGAATTTTTGCACTAGGAGTTATATTCACACTATTCCTACCTTTAAACAGTCTAGCTATACCTGGTTTACCTCGAGCTGCAGAAGGTGTTTTATCTTGAACATTAACCTTAGCATTTTCACTAGGAGAAAGTTTTAAAGTATGCGAGCTACTTCTTCTACTGGAAAAAGGCATCTCATTCTTTTGATCTTTAGCCTGAGCACTATTTTCTAGCTTTGTATTCAAGGAATTTGCTATGCCTAGAGGTGTTGAATAATTGTTATCTTTAGCTAAAGAGTTAAAATTACCAATTTCTGTAGCATTTTCAAACTCAAAGTCTTCTACTTGAAAATTTGCTGCAGCGTTTATTTGACCTTTCATATTTCTTTTTTTCACGGGAGTTACATGTCAGGCAGAATACCCCATCTTTAAAATTTTTCAACCCCATTTAAGATTTTCTTGAAATAGTTTTTGATAAAAATACTTATGACACTAACTTTTGTGTTAAACTTTTAGAAGATTTTATAGCTAAAAAATTACTTCCGCATATTTTAAATCTGATTATAATTACAATTAGAGATATTTATTGAGCTCAAAAATCTATCTCCGTCTGCAGACTCTTTTATTAAATAATCAAACTCATTAAAAAATGTGGCGTATCTTCTTCAGCGTATACACACGTACTTAATTTCTGTCGTATGTGCGCTACATTTTATTCAAATTTTTTTTCACAGGAGGATTTTATGTCCAGAATTCCAGATACTTGACCTTTACTTTAGCTAATAAAAACCAACTGGTACCTGCGGTTTTTATAGCTACGTTTTCTTAAACAAGTTTTAAATGAATAGATTTCTTGCATAAATAGATGTCATCCCAGTGCTTGACACTGGGATCCAATAAGAAAAATGCGCTGGAATGAAATCAACTTTCGAATTCCAGTTATGCAAGAAATCTAATGTTAAAAAACTCACAGTTATTCTAGTACTGCTTTATTATCTGCAATTTTTTCAGGCTCGACGGAATGCAATTGAGAATTAATAGCAACAACGCTTTCTATCGATGTGGCCTGTTTATAGTCCTGACTTAGGAAATACATAGCCACTCCAACTGCTATTCCAGCAATGAGAGCAGATACTGCTATTGCACATAATATAATAGTCATTGAAGGTATTAAAGCACCACCAACACCCAGCCCAACACTGAGAAAAACGCCAGGTATAACGCCACATAAACTATTATATTTAGCACTTTCTTTTTTCGATTTGGCTTGGTCTTTCATACATTTAATGAGTACTTCTCTTGTTTTTCCTTCAGCTAAATCTAATGGCATTTTGTCTTCTTTATTCCTTATCAAAGAATTTGCACCATATTTCAAAAGGGTTTCTATTGCCTCAGTGTTATTACTTATAACAGCTTGGTGTAATAACGTATTTTCACTTTGACCTTGAAAATTTATCAATTTATAGAAATACTCAGGAGTAATAAATTTATACACCGCTTCATCTAAAATATTCATTACGTTTTGAAACGGTAATATATCTCCTTTTTCAGACCTTGCACTATCGAATTTAATACAGTGGTGCAAAATAGGGTATACTATCTTTCCTATTTCCTTATTGATAAGCTCTCCATTTACAGGGACTTTATTGACAATAGCCTCTGTGAATAGCGTCTTGTTAATCACAACTTCTCTATCATCAGTAAGATACTCTTGCAACTCTTTAATTTTTTCTGTAAATTTCTTTTCTTGATTATTAATGATTTTAAGTAAAGTAGTCATACCATCTCCTTGTTCTAATTATATTAACAATATAATAAATTCTACTAAAAGTCAAATTTTTAATTAAAAAGTTAATATAATTTATTGACAATCTATACAAATGTCAAATAAATTCCGAAAATCCATCAAAAAAAAACTCACAGGATCAACATCTATTGTTACTGCAATGTTTGAACTCAAATTACAGCAATATTTCAGCTTCCTCTTTATAGATAGACTATGTTTATTGTGTATTTTGAGTAACACTCTATACCGATATTTATTATTTAAGAAATTTATTGCTGCTGGCGATGGGCCAAAAATTTCGAGTTCTTTTTCTCTAGTCAAGCACTGGAATGACAACACAGAAGGAGTAGTAGTTGAACATTGATCATGCAAAAAGCTTGTTATTCTACTTGCTGCTTTTTGCGTTGCAAATTGATCCTTACCGCAAACTATAAGCGCTATTAGTCTACTAAATGGTGGCATTTTAGCTTTGCGTCTTGACTCAAGTTCAACTTCATAAAACAAATCCCTTTTTTGCTGCTGCAATGCTTTTATTATCAAGCTTTCAGGGTTATTAGTTTGCACTATTACCATTCCTTTCTCATTGAACCTTCCCGACCTTCCTGCAACTTGATGCAATAATTGATACGTCTTTTCTGCTGCCCTAAGGTCAGAATTTTCAAGTCCTAAATCCGCATTTATCACTCCAACCAAAGTTAATTTAGGAAAATTATGCCCTTTAGCAATTACTTGTGTACCGATTATGATATTCACCTCTTCCTTGAGCACTGAGTCAATGATGTTACCAAGCGACTTCTGATCGCTGCTTATAATCGCAGTCTTTGCATTTGGTATTAGTTTCACTATTTCTTCAAGCAATCTTTCAATTCCCACACCATAAAGGAACAATGACTGCTCACTTTGACAATTAGAACATTTTTCTGGAAGTTTTGACTGGTAAGAGCAATGATGACACAAAAGGACGTTCTTCTTTTTGTGATATGTAAGCCAAACAGCGCAATTTGAGCAGGAAATTTTATATCCACATTTTTTACAAACTGCGAGTTGTGCATACCCTCTGCGGTTTAGAAAGAGCATAGCTTGCTGTTTTTTCTCTATGGTTTGTTTTATGCCTTCGAAAAGCTCATTGGAAATCCATTGTTTATTATTCACTACTTTTATGTGTGGCAACTCTGCACCACCGAATCTTTTAGTCAATTTTACATGATTGTAATTTCCGTTTTTAACATGATAAATCGTTTCAAGCAGCGGAGTAGCTGATGATAAAACAATCGGAATGTTTTCTATTTTTGCTAAGATAATTGCCATATCTCGGGCATTATATATAACTCCCTGTTCTTGTTTAAAAGATGAGTCATGCTCTTCATCAACGATGATCAATTTTAGGTTTTTATAAGGTAAAAAAAGCGCTGACCGTGCCCCAATAATTATCTGCGCACTTCCATTTGCGATACTGAGCCAATTATTTCGACGAGCTTTTGGAGTGAGCCCTGAGTGCCACTGAGCTATATTGCCAGATGTCTGACTGCGAACACGATTTACCAATTGTGAAGTTAGGACAATTTCAGGCAGGAGGATTAGCACTTGTGCATTACCCTCTTCTGGTGTCATTCCAGTGTGTAACCTTTTGGTGTTTGAACATTTGCAGGTAGTTTTAGTAGTAGATGATGTCATTCCAGTGCTTGACACTGGAATCCAGTCTTTATCGTACAACTGCTTAGTGTACTGATTTGAAATTAAGTTTTCTGGATCCCAGTGTCGGGGCACTGGGATGACATCCTTTTTGGTAAAAATTACTCTTATATTGTAACATTCGTCTAGTTGTGTATTGAACGCTGGAATGACATAACGTTTATTTTTGAAAGTAAATTGCATAGCAAATGGTGTCATTCCAGTACGTGGCAAAGGCAGTATGCTAAATGTTACAGTGGGTTTTGCCTTAAATACAAAGGTGTCATTCAAGTAGCTGACACTGGAATCCAGGAATTTTGATTGTAAATTAGGTATTGGTCTTAAATTAAAATAAACGTTTGTAATAAGATGATATAAAAAACTGGATCCCAGTGTCGGGGCACTGGGATGACAAGAGAAAGAAACACTGGGATAACAGGAGAAGGAAACACTGGAATGACACCATAGGGGGTACATCATAGAGTGATACCTTTTTGGTAGACAATGTTCATATGTACTGTAATTCTTAATCAACTGTGCAATCACAGAGAGATAAACTTCCGTTTTTCCAGACCCGGTTTCACCGTCAAGTAAAGTTACTGAATACTCATTCAAATTACTTATTATTTTATCACGAGCTATCTGCTGCTCAGAGTTTAATTTGTAGTCTATTTTGCTTATTTCCTGCTTTTGCTCAGCATAAACTAGTTTATCTATCTGATTTACCTTTAATACTCCTCCCATTATCACTTTCGCAAGCATACCAATAGGTATTACATTATATTGCGCAACCCACTCTGCAAATTCGATCAACTTTGGTCTGATGCTCGGTAAATCGACCTTTTGTTCAATGCATTTTAATTCTCGATCACTCTTGTCACTACATTTCCAAACTATTCCAATCAAACGCTTTCTACCAAATGGTACCACCACATAATCCCCGATTGAAACTTCAGTATCTTCCTCAACTGCATATGAAAATAACTGATCAATTGGAAGTGGTAGTAATATCTCAACTATTCTTGTCATGGCAGCCTAAACTGTTTTTGTAACTTTTGAATGAATCAGAAAAATCAGATACACCTTAATGCTTTTTTCATAGTACACGATTTATAATCATAAATATTGGAAATGTGAGGAAATTCTGTATGTTTAGCGATAAAATAATCCTAGATTTTGAAGTAGAAAAAGGTGACCCAATAGACCGATGTTACTTTTCTACACGTATCAAACTTACAGATGAGAGCAAGAATTTTCTATGTGAAAAGCTCGGTAAGCCTAACAATTTAGATGATTATTTTGATCTTAATTCTGAAAATTTTTATATTTATTACAATAAATATGGTGGGCACTACGGTATAAATGAGCTATATGTCAGAGATAATAATGGTAGATATTTAGCTACTAAACTTCCACTTGATCACAACGGATTTTCAATAGAGTTATCATTCGACGAGGTGAATTGTGGTTTTTATCCTCTTTATGCGATCTATAACCCTAATCAATATGACAAAGAACAGGAGAAGAGCTTTGAAGATAATGGTGAATTGCGACCACTTGCGTTAAGTGTGCTAGATCACTTTCTAAATGGCTTAACCATTCAAGACATGTTTTTGCAGATACAAAACAAATTTATTGAAAAAGAAACAAAATTAGCAAAAGAAAAAAGACAAGCAGAGAAAGAATTGAATCAAAAGAATGAAAAGTTAAGAGAACTCATAGAAAATGGTGAGATTGAAATATTTAAAGTAATAAAAGGTAATGGTATTGGAAATGGACGTTCAGCAGCAATTTTACAACTTGATGGTGACCTTGATGCAAGTAAGTACTACATAGCAGAGTATGAAGGCAATGAATACTTGCATTGTATGAGCCATGATTATGACATACTGCTTGACCAGAGCGATTTATTTTTTGTTCTCAATAGCAGCTCTTATCTTGAACTTGAAAGCGGTTTCTACTCAATATCTGCTGGCAGCTGTGCTAAATATCTCGATATTAAGAATCGGCTTTTCAGCGATGATCAACTATCTAAGCAGTTATGCAAAATCAGGCAAGGGCTAGTTAACACATTTTGCTCAAGACTTATTTATAGTGAAAATTTTTAAGAGGTGGATATGAAATTCAAAATAAACTCTGGATATGATAAATCACAAACGTTGGTTAAAAAATTATTTCCAAATAAAGAAAGTATAGTAATAAACGATCAGCTTACGATAGAAGTGAAATATGGGGGGCTAGCTAGTTATACACCCGAGTATATAAAACAAACTGTAAAAGATGCTTATGGAGCTTGGTCTGAAAATTTTTATTCACAAAAAAGCAATCATGCTGGTCCGGTAAAATTGCAGCTTTATGTGCTGAAAAATTATGATGATTATAAAGCTCATATAAAGGAACTTTCAGGTGGTAAAGACCATCGTGAATTATGGGGTGGTGGAACAGTAAGAGCACATGAAGCTGATGGCACGATAGCAAAGACTTTCATTGTTGGAGATGTAAATGGCTTACTTTGTGCAAAATCTAAAATTTTAATGGAAAAAATGAGCGATGCATTTCTTGAGTACGCCACTGGCGACCTCAATGCAGTTCCTGAAGTTTTACGTACCGGTATAAAGCTTTTCATGTGGAGCTATGATGCAGCTAAAAAAGAAAGCACTCGCGATATGCATTATACAAAAGAAGCATACAATAAAATGCAGGAATCTGGGTATGATACACCATATAAAATAGCAAGTATGTCTAACGACTATAGAATGTTAGATTGCTTGGTAACATTCCTACAAGAAAAACATCCTCAATTCATAAAGCAATTGCTGACTGAAATGTCCTTCGATGGAGTACAAGCGATATCAAAATTCAAGCATATTTTGAATAATTCAGAAATTGAAAAAGAATTTAAGCAGTGGATGGATATAAAAAGTGGCAATAAAATTGTAGCAGATCTTGTACCAGATAATGAAGTTATTACTTACAGCGAATACAAGCTTCAAATAAACATAAAATATGATAATAAAGAACTAAGTCAGGAAAAAATAAGTGATATAAAAGACACCATCGAGAATAGTATAAAAGACTTTGACTCGACATTTGGCATTAATAATTCTCAGCCTTGGCACAATATACAAAATAAAGTCAACGTTTCCGTGTTTAACACAAAAAGTGACTACGAAAACTATCTGAAGGAATTGAACGTTAACTATAAAGGCAATTCCGGTTTGACGCTCCAAGGTCGCGGCTCAGAAACTCATGTTTATTTTTATCTACAAGACCAATTCGATGACGCGTGTAAAACTTTAAAACACGAATTGGGACACGCTTTGACTGTCATTAATTCCTATTACGGTACGGGTGACATTTTATCTAGAGCTATGCATGAAGGAGTTGCTAACTATATAGCAAGCTTGGAAGACGGTCAGCATATCAATGATCACGGAGATAAAGAGGCCTTGATTGCAATAAGAAATAAAGATCTCAAACCAGATGAGATATTGCGCAATAATATTATGAACGATAAAGGGGAACATTATCATTCAGACGCTGAACAAGTGATCAAATTTCTTGAAGATAAACACCCAGATATGATTGATAATTTGCTCAAGAGCCTTTCTAAATCTGGTACGAATAGGTCTCAAGGTAATAAATTATTTGAGGATTTTTTGGCTGAGCTAAAAGGCTATGACCAAGAATTTAAACAGTGGGTCAAGGCTGAGTTGAGTGGTCTAAAGCATGAGCACGAAGTATCAAGTACGCAAGAGGATAAAGCTGAACAACCTGTTAGTGAAGAAAAAGAAAGAAGTAAAAGGTTACTAGAAGAAGACAAAGATGAGCAAGAAGAAGTTGTTATGAGAAGTGTAATAGAAAATATGGATAACAATTCTATCAACGAAGTGGAAGCTTCAAGCAGTGTTGCAAATGCACAACATCCCTTAAAAATAAAAATAGAGGAACCTAATGATCAATCTATAAACGAAGAAGTTAAAGTGAAAAGTGAAGTCGAATCTAGAAAGAAAAGGTCAATCGACGAAGATAAAGAAGAAGATGCTATAGGAAATGTGAATGAGATAAACGAGGTAACAGGTGCAACACGTTTACATTCTGCTGCTTCATTAGGAGAAGAAGAACCTAACAATATAGATCAAATGCCGGCAGATCAACCTGCAAGTGGAGAGAGGAATAAAAGATCGATAAGAGAAGATGAAGAGAAGCAAGAAGAAATAACTATTATAGATAATGTGAAGAGTAATCAGGAAGGTCCTTTAAAAATCAAAGTGGGTGAACTTATTGAAATGGGGAAATATAAGGTAGAGCTGCAAGTGACGTATGATGATGTAAGGAATTTTTATGATACTATACGTGGCAAATATCATGATGGTAGTGGATACAACTACGAGCAAATAATGGTTTTATATAATGGAATTGTCAAGCCAGCATCACAGCATTATGACGAGTCATTTACTCTTGCTGAGTCCTATATTGCAGATGGTCATCTATTTATTAAAAATCAAGATTTTGGAGTTTTGAATGATTTTAATGAGATGTTCTATAAAAGTGATGAGTTTATGTAACATAAAAAGTGGATGAGAATTAATTGATATAGGAAATTAGGGTTTTTGCATGATCTTCTATCATTCCAATCAGAAAGGTGTCATCCCAGTGCTTGACACTGGCTTTTTTTTACTAGATTCCAGCATCAAGTGCTGACCACCTACTACTAAAATTGCCTGCAAATTGCAACAATTGTGCGCTTAACCACTAGAGTTTTAAAAGGAAGGTGTCATCCCAGTGCCCAGACACTGGCTTTTTTTACTAGATTCCAGCATCAAGTGCTGACCACCTACTACTAAAATTGCCTACAAATTGTAACAGTTGTGCGCTTGACCACTAGAGTTTTAAAAGGAGGGTGTCATGCCAGTGCCCAGACACTGGCATCCAGTTAAATTCACGAGTATAAAAAAATACAACGTTTCTGATGATGATGGAAATTAGTGTTTACTCGGATGATACCCTTTGGGTTTTGTACAGCTATCCTTCACGTGCTATGTAAATAACAACTATGCAACAGTTCAAGATTATTTACCAAGTATAGACATCAGCTCATCCCATTCTCTTTTACCAATGCTACTTTCTTCTCTCGTAACATTTTCTCCTTTTATTAGCTTGCGAATTATTTCAAGACCAGTTTTTGAAATGCAGGCTGACTCTAACGAGTATTCAACAAAAGCATTATAGGCCAGCGGAACCCATTTCTTTATTATATCCAACATAACTTCTGCGTAAATTCTAATTTCATATTGGGCATGCTTATCAGCTCTAAGCCTTAAAAAGTGAAGAAGGTTATGCAGATCAATTTTCCAATAAAATTGTGTGTAGTAATTAAGTGTTAGGTTAGTGCGAGCAATTTCCCTTGCAAGGCCCTGCCCAATAAATTTCTCATAATGAGAATATACTAAATTAGAGTCATTTGTCAGAGAATCTATTATTTCTTTTGAAGTGTTTGAATCAAAAGCTTCACCGCTGCCTTGTTTATTATTATCAGATTGTTTTGCAACCTGTTCTGGTTTTGGTATATAAAATTCATTATCAAGTATCGAATACCTTCCAGAATATTCATTCACATTTGCAGTTCTATGTCTTATCCATTGTCTTGCAACAAAAATTGGAAGTTTCACGTGAAACTTAATTTCACACATTTCAAATGGAGTTGTGTGATGGTGTCTCATCAAATATTTTATAAGCGCTTCATCTTGATTTATCTGTTTCGTTCCTTTTCCATAAGAAACGCGAGCAGCTTGAACTATGGCGCTATCAGAGCCCATATAATCAATCACTCGAACAAATCCATGATCTAATACCTTATATTCTTCATATAGAATGTCATCTATCTCTTTTACTGTAGTTCGCCTATTCATAATATATCCTCAAGGAGATATCAGCTCCACATGAATTGAGTTTTTCATCCATTGCTTCATATCCTCTCAATAAATGATGTGAGTTATTTATTGTAGTTTCTCCATTTGCTACCAAAGAAGCAAGAATTAAAGCTGCTGTTGATCTTAAGTCATTAGCATGTAGATCAGCTCCATATAAGCTCTTTATTCCACTTATAGTAGCTTTACTTTTTTCGATGCTGATATCAGCACCTAATTTTCTTAACTCATTTGCATGTGCAAATCTATTTTCAAAAACATTTTCTTCAATTACTGATATTCCACCTGCAATTGACATTGCAGACATTAGTTGTGGTTGCATATCACTGGGAAAGTTGGGATATGGATTTGTTGCAACGTGAGCAGATTTAATAGAGCCGTTTTTTCTAGAAATAATAATACCATCGTCATGTAACTCAACTCTGGTTCCTATAGTCTTCAATTCATTTACAATACATCCTATATCAGATAGACTTACTCCTTCTAACTTTAGCTCGCCGCCGGTAATGACAGCAGCTAGCGCATATGTACCGGCTTCTATGCGATCTGGTATTATTTTGTGGACACATCCGTTTAATTCCTCAATGCCTTCTATTGTGATTTTTGTGTTGTTGACTTCAATATTGGCACCCATCCTCTTCAGGAACTCTATTAAATCAAGAACTTCCGGCTCTATTGCAGCATTGCTTATTATCGTTACTCCTTCTGCAAGTGTTGCTGCCATTATTACATTTTCTGTTGCACCAACACTCACTTTTTCAAATGTTATTTCTTTGCCTTGCAATTTCCCCTTTGTTGTTGCAATTATATTACAGCCATCAATTTCAATTTGAACTCCCATTGCTTCAAGCGCCTTGATATGCATGTCAACAGGACGTTTTCCAATATTACACCCACCAGGAAACACCGTTGCAATTTTACCAAATCTACTGAGCATTGGACCCAGCATTAGAAAAGAAGTTCGCAATTTACTTGCAGTTTTATATGGCATTATATGATTGTTGATATTACTACAGTCAATTTGTAAAGTGTGATTTGCTTTATAATCTTTATTGTGTATAAAATTCACTTCTGCACCAAGACTCTTAAGCAGCTCAGACATCAGATGCACGTCAATTAAATCAGGTACATTATGTAAAGTTACTGCAGAGCTACTAAGCAGACTTGCTGCTATTATTGGCAAGATGGCATTTTTTGAACCATTAATCTTGATTTTTCCAATCAAAGGTTTATGGTTACTCCTTACTAATATTTTATGCATTTAATCAAGCGAGAGAACTTATCAAAATTTTTCCAATCAAAGGTTTATGGTTACTCCTTACTAATATTTTATGCATTTAATCAAGCGAGAGAACTTATCAAATAAGTATAATGGGTTAGCAGTAAAAGGCAAAATTTTGCTTTTTTTTCCTCTGTCATCCAAGTAGCAGATACTGGGATCCATTTCTTCATCATCATCAAAATGTTATATTTTAACATTACTTTTATGATGACCAATTTAACTGGATTCCAGTGTCAAGCACTGGAATGACACCATTATTTTCTTTCTTAACCAATCTTGCATTTATTTTATCTTTAAGAGGTTTGATTATCATTTTTTCCAAAGATGAGAGACGCATTAGTGCCACCAAAACCAAATGCATTAGAAAGCACATACTGAATTTTATGCTCTTGAGCTTCAAATGGTACAAAATTCAAATCACATCCTTCTGAAGGTTTATGCAGATTCAAAGTTGGTGGAACAATTCCGCTCTTTAATGCAAGGATACTAAATATTGCTTCAACACTTCCTGCGGCACCAAGTAAATGTCCTATAGAAGATTTAGTCGAGGAAACAGGTATTTTATAGGCATAGTCACCGAATAACTGCTTCATTGCTATTACTTCTATTTTGTCTCCAAGTGGCGTTGAAGTGCCATGTGCATTGATATACCCAATTTGACCTGGACTAATTTGTGCATTCTTTAAAGCAAGCTCCATTGCCTTAAATGCGCCTCTTCCTTCTGGATGAGGTGCTGTAATGTGGTGCGCATCTCCTGTTAGTCCATATCCAGTGAGTTCTGCATATATTTTTGCTCCTCTTTTTTTTGCATGTTCATATTCTTCCAGTACTAATATACCCGCCCCCTCGCCCATGACAAATCCATCACGTTCTTCATCCCATGGCCTTGAAGCCTCTTCAGGTTTATCATTAAATTTAGTTGATAACGCCTTCATCGATGCAAAACCTGCAATTCCAACTCTGCATAACGCACTTTCTGCTCCGCCTGCAATCATCACATCAGCTTCATCAAGTTTTATAGCTCTTGCTGAGTTTATAATCGCATGCGCACCTGTTGCACATGCAGTTACCGCTGAGTCATTTGGACCTATAAATTCGTATTTAATAGAAATATGACCAGATATCAAATTTATTAGACTTGCAGGAACAAAAAATGGGCTAACACGTCTAGGCCCCTTTTCTTGCATGGTAATTACGTTTTCTTGAATTGATGAAAGGCCACCTATACCAGAACCAATAACTACACCTATTCGCTCTTTATTAATATTTTGATTTTCCAAAACTAGTGAATCATCTACTGCCTGAATAGCAGCTGCAATGCCATAATGAATAAAGCGATCTGTTCTTTTCAGGTCTTTTTCAGAAATATAACCTAGTGGATCGAAGTAATTTTCAATATCATCAGATTGCGTCGGAACTTGCCCTGCAACCCTGCAAGCAAGATCAGAAGAATCAAACCTATCTGTACTGATTCCTTTTATGCCAGATTTACCTTTGATCAACCTTGACCAAGTGTTATTAACACCTGCTGCTAGTGGAGTAATTAAGCCAATACCAGTAACTACTACTTTTCTGCTCATTCAACATTAATTGTTTGCTTTGTTTACTACATATTCAACTATCTGTTCCATAGTTTCCATCTTTTGTGCATCTTCATCAGGAATCTCTATACCAAACTCTTCTTCGGCTGCCATGATGATCTCAACTGCATCTAAACTGTCTGCACCATGCTCTGAAAGCTTTGAAGAGCCATCAAATTTTTCTACATCCTTACTAATATGCTCTAGTATGATCTTTTTTACCTTTTCTTCTATATCTTCTCTAGTACTTTTTGCCAATTCACTCATTTTTCACCAAAAAATAATCTATACCTTCGATATTATAAGAAATTTTGATGTTTGCAATAGCTTTTATGGTTATTATAAAGGTTTTTAGATGAGATATGCTTCAATGTGTTGTATGCTAGACGAAGCAACAAGAAATTTATTTATTGCAGAAATAAACAGAATTTTACCTAAAAATAGTCAAAATAGGCTCATATCAGCCATGCGTTATGTGCTTCTTGCTCCTGCAAAATATATACGTCCTTTTTTAGTCATAGCATCTTCGTCGGTGTTCAACATAAAGGTTGAAAAAGCAATAACAGCAGCAGCTGCAATTGAATTTATTCATGCTTATTCCCTAATTCACGATGATCTACCATGTATGGATAACAGCGACACCCGCAGAGGCCAGCCAAGCTGCCACAAAAAATTTGATGAAGCAACAGCAATACTTGCTGGAGATGCACTACTTACCCTGGCTTTTGAGGTATTATCTTCATTAAATTGTGAGATTATAAAAGTGCTCTCTCAGGCAATAGGAGTTAGGGGAATGGTGGGAGGACAGATTTTGGATATTAACAGTGAACATATAGATTTTAACCCCCAACCCTATGTCATCCCAGTGCTTGACACTGGGATCCAGAAGGCTTTGCCTACAAGCATTTCGTGCAAAAAGCCATGCGATGGTGAAGCTGAACATGAAATGGATTCCAGTGTCAAGCACTGGAATGACACCCTTTCTACCTTAAAACCACAACATTCGTACGGCTGTATGTATAACGCTGGAATGACGTCGGGCCAAGCTGATAAAATAAAGGAAGTTCATTTGATGAAAACTGCAAAACTATTTGCAGCTTCATGTGAAATAGGGGCTATAATAGGCAATGCTACAAGCGAAGAGCGGAGAGCATTATATAACTATGGAATAAATCTAGGGCTTATCTTTCAAGCTAAGGATGATATTGAAGATTATGAGCAGGATAAAACAAATAATTTGATATCTGTGCTTGGGAAAAGTGAGATGGAAGAATATATAGATGGCCTTTTTAAACAAGCCTCAGATAATTTGAGTGTGCTTTCAGGGAATACTAATTATTTATATGATTTATTGAATCAAGTAAGAAAAGATGGTTAAAAAAATTATATTACAAATATTTATCTCTGTAGTAATGATTCTCACTTTAGCTTCTGCTTTTATAATCACTATTGTTTATATAAATAAAGATAAACCGGAAAAAGAGGACAAGCTTTATGAGATAAATGCCACATACGGTGGTTTGACACAGACGATAGCACGTTATCTAGTGAAGCCAGTACTTGAATCAGCACTTGACCGCTATATTGAAAAGCATGGATTAGCAGAATATTTAGAAGAAATAACGCAGCAAAAAGAAGAAGAGACGATAAATTTTTATGAAATTACTGAAGGCAGTGGCAGTAAAGCTTTCTGTGGCCAAGAAGTCCTGCTACAAATGTATAAAATATCCAACAATCTAGCAATGCTACTTCCGACTGATGTCACTTTGAAAATAGGTCAGGATTATCTAAAAGAAGTGAATTTAGGGGTAATAGGTATGAAAGAAGGCGGAGAGCGTGTAGTTACTATTGCCGCTGATGACAACAAAATGAGTTTTAACTCTTATTACATCAAACTAATTGAAGTAAAAGATAAATATCCTGATTCAGTAAATAACCTGATGATTTTTAATGACTTAATTAACAAAATTGGAAAACAAATAAAGTGTGGTGATGAGATATCGGTTCAATATAGCATAAAGAGACATAATGGTGAGTATATAATCAAAGATCAAACAGTGCAGTTTAAAGTTGGTGACAGAAAAGCACCACTTGCTATAGAACTTGGAGTTGTGGGAATGAGAGCTGGTAATAAAAGAACCATTCTTTCTCCACCTGACCTTTTAACTGATATATTAACAAAAGACATAGATCTTGATATTTCAATAATTGATTTAAGCTTGAACTCTACTATTGAAAAATAGCTTAAAGAATATGTATCCGTTCAGATGCACGGCTAATGCTGAAACCAATGCTTTCTTTCTTGTCATCCCAGTGCTTGACACTGGAATCTAGGAATTCTGATCATGTATACAAAACGTTGTCATTCAAGTAGTTGACACTGCAACCCATTATACTCCGTAAATTTAACTGGATGCCAGTGTCTGGGCACTGGCATGACACCCATTTCTTTCTAGTTTGTCATTCAAGTAACCTTTTTAGTATCATCTACTTTCATGACACCATTTATTCCTATAGTTGTCTTTTCTTATCTACCTGATTTTACCACTCTGCTGAACAGATACCTTTACAGCGTTTTTGATGGAAAGGACTAGATGCTAGTGTCACGCACTGACCATTTGTTCCTATAGTTGTCTTTTCTCATCTACCTAATTTTGCCACTCTGCTGAACAGATACAGAAATATAGCTATAGAGATAAAAAAAAATAAAATCTCTTGAATGCTCTATATTACTTAAAAAGAGCTTCTTCTAAAGTATAAACTTAGATAAATCAAGCTGCTTTGAAATTGACTCTAGTTTATCTCTGACATACTTGCTATCTATAACAAATTTTTCACTGTTTTTTCAGAGGCGATAAAACTTATTTCATATAAAAGCTTCTCCATGACAGTATGAAGCCTTCTTGCACCTATATTTTCTACTTCTCTATTAACTGTAAACGCTATTTCAGCTATGGTTTCTATACCATCATCAGTGAACTCAAGCGTCACATTTTCTGTTTTCATTAAAGCTATATACTGCTTTAACAAACTAGATTCTGGTTCCTTTAATATTTTTATTAAATCCTCTTGAGTAAGTGCCTTAAGTTCCACTCTAATTGGCAATCTACCCTGTAATTCTGGTAAAAGATCAGATGGTTTAGACAAATGAAAAGCACCAGATGCAATAAATAATATATAGTCTGTTTTTACTGGACCATACTTAGTTGAAACAGTTGTTCCTTCAAGTAGTGGTAACAGATCGCGTTGCACCCCTTCTCTGTTGACTTCACCTTTTATTTCTGTACGTGCTGCAATTTTATCTATTTCATCTAAAAACACTATGCCTTCATTGCTAACAAGATCAATCGCTTCTTTGATTACCTTATCTTCATCCATTAACTTCTCACTTTCTTCGTTAACCAATATTTCTCGAGCTTCTTTTACCTTAACTGTAATAGTTTTTGTTTTTTGCTCCCATTAAACATCTTGCCAACTATTTCTGTTACATTCATCACGCCAATTTGCCCACCCGGCATACCAGGTATATCAAAAGTGGGTAGCATACCCTTGCTCTCCCTGACGTTAATAGAAACTTCTCCATCTTCAAATTCCTTATTTCTCAGTCTTTCTCTGAAAACCTTTTTGCTTTCCTCAGTTGCATCTTCGCCAACCATGGAATTAACTATTATCTTTTCGGCTAAATCCAAAGCTTTTTTAGTTAAAGCTTTACATGCTTTTGCCTTAACTAAAACTACTGCTGTGTCAACTAAATCACGTACTATCGAGTCAACATCACGCCCAACATATCCTATTTCGGTAAATTTCGTTGCTTCAATTTTTATAAAAGGTGCACCAGCAAGCTTTGCTAAACGGCGAGCTATTTCAGTTTTGCCAACTCCCGTATGGCCTATCATGAGTATATTCTTAGGTATAATCTCTTCACGTAGTGGAAGTGGGACTTTATTTCGACGCCAACGATTTCTGAGTGCAATAGCAACAGCACGCTTTGCGTCATTCTGCCCAATTATAAATCTATCCAGCTCTTTAACTATTTTCTGTGGTGGTAGATCATCTAATAAAGCTTGTGAGCTTTGAGTGCTACTGTTATTTTCACTTTCTGTACCTTCATTTTCATAGAGGACATTTTTTTCATTGCAGTTATCATTATTATCAGATTGATCTACTATAGGTTGACCAGAAGAATTGGTACACAAAATTCTTGACATGTTACTCCTCTATTTTTTCAATAATTACATTATGGTTTGTATAAACACATATATCAGCAGCTACCTTCATAGCCTTTTTTGCAATCTCCTCTATTGATATCCCTTTGACGTCAATCAAAGCTTTTGCTGCAGATAAAGCAAAATTTCCTCCAGAGCCAATGGCTGCAACCCCATCTTCAGGTTCAAGAACGTCACCCGTTCCTGTGATGATTAACGAAATGGACTTATCTGCCACAATCATCATAGCCTCTAATTTCCTTAGATATTTATCCATTCTCCAGTCTTTTGCAAGTTCAACACATGCTCTCATTAACTGTCCAGGATGTTTGTCAAGTTTTGACTCCAGTCTTTCAAAAAGGGTAAATGCATCAGCCGTTGCTCCAGCAAAACCAGCGATAACGGAATCATTAGAAAGACGCCTAACTTTTTTTGCTCCAGATTTTATAACGGTGTGGCCTAGTGAGACTTGCCCATCACCTATTACTACTACACTTTTGCCTCTTCTAATTGACAATATAGTAGTTCCATACATTTTACTGCTATCACGATGAATCATTTTTTTGCTACTTTAGTTCATTATATTAAGATTATAGCTTATAATATAATACTTTTCTTATAACATTTAAAGTGTAGATGCAAAATACAATTCATTCAAATTTGGAAAAAAATATAAATAATTGGTTCGAAGCAAAATTTAACGGCCTTACATTACCATTTTATAGCTCCATAGATCTTAGGAATTCAGGCTGCAAAATTGCTCCAGTAGACGCCAATTTGTTTCCTGCAGGGTTCAATAATCTAAGTGAAATATCGAGAGTAACAGCAGCAAAATTGATAAAAAGCTACTTTGAAACAAAACAATATAAAAAGGCTCTTATAATACCAGAGAATTACACACGAAATAAAATGTATATAGAAAATGTATTTGCCATAGAAAAAATACTGCAACTTGCAGATTTCGAGACTAAAATCGGTCTCTTTCACAGTGAAGCATATAATTTATACGAGACTATTGTAGAAGAAAACTCTTTGCTAAAGACAACTTCAGGGTTTGTACCCGATGTTGTTATACTGAATCGAGACATGACAAGCCACATTCCTGATATTCTCAAAAATGTAAAACAAGAGATAATACCAAGCCCATTGTATGGTTGGCACAGTAGACAGAAATTTCAATATTTTAAAATCTATCAAGAATTAGCATCCGAGTTTTGTAGCGAATTTCAAATAGATCTATGGCTTATTTCTGCATTTACAGAAAACTGCAATGAAGTAGATTTTAATGATGATTCATCACTAAAAGCAATAGCGGTTAAAGTTGATCAAATATTGTCCTTAGTACAAAAAAAATATCAGGAACATAAAATAAAAACACAACCTTACGTTTTTATCAAAGCAAGCAATGGCACATACGGGATGGGTATCATAACAGTGACAAGCGGTGAAGAAGTATTAAACCTCAACAAAAAAAAGCGCCATAAAATGAAAAAGGTAAAGGAAGGGATAGAAGTAAGTAGCGTTATTATACAAGAAGGTGTACCAACCATCGATGTATTTAAGCGCAGTCCTGCAGAACCGCTAATATACTACATAGGAAATATACCAATGTGCTACTTATATAGGTGTAATAGCAGAAAAGATATATATTCTAGCTTGAATTCCACTGACTGTGAATTTTATGATATTAGCCAAGAAAATAAAACCCTGCCACTTTGGAACATTGTTAGCAAATTAGCAGTGCTAGCATTAGCAGTGGAAATTAGGTCTTTTCATCTCTAATCATTAATTTCTATAATGTTGCCATTATGCTGAGTATGGCGAGCGCCATCAAGTCCAGTAGAAGGATCCGTACCATTATTAGGTTGATTGACAAATCTATCGATGTTTGATACCAAGTATGCCAGACTTAATATTATACTCACTGTTACGCTTAAGTTGAAGTTATAGATTATACCACTACCTAAGTCTATTGGTATAGTTGCAATTTTCATTCTTTTTAATATGAAGTTTAACAAGCTCAATGGCAAGGTTATTGTGCTGAAAATAACATCTTTCCTACATTCAGCAGATTTTTCAGGATTCTTATTATCCAGATACTTCTTCCATGTATAATAGTAGCTTATAAATTCTGAAAATAGAAACAGAACTGCTGATGTTAAGCTAATATAACTTATTATATCTTTATTGTTTCCAGCTAAGAAATGAATGATTTTTGTCTGCATCAATATTCCTATGATACAGTGTGTCAAGAAGGCCGAGCTACCTACAACCTGTACTGATTTTTTAGGTTCATTTTTATCATCTTGAGGTCTATATCCAGCCAAGCTGAGTCCGGAATGAAGAATATATAATGCTGATGTTGGTAATTTCATTAATCTGGCAACTTTTGATACAGCAGAAATATTGGATTCGTTGTTGTCAATAAACTCGCAACAAAATTGCAGCGAAATTTTACACAATATGCCTGTTAAACCTATTGCAATACAATACATCTTTCTGAAATCGTGGTTATGGGCATTATGTACCCTTTGTGCAAATGTGTTTAATTTTTTTTCTAGCATAAATAGCTAATAAAACAATAACTTTTTACTACTTTACTATATAAAATCTTAAAAGAAAAGTGCTATAAATTAGGACTTTGAGGGTGATTTACACACAAGTCAGCCAAGCACTTGATAAATAAGAAATCGGTACTGAGAGTTGGTACGCGAAAGTAATATCCTTCTTTGATAATTGCTTTATACTCTATATCAAGTTCAACTAGCGTTTCCGAATGCTCAGAAACAAAAGATATAGGTGACAAAACTACAGGTATATCATCGGCTCTTGCGCGTGATAGCTCACTTTCAGTGCTCGGCTCTAACCATTTTACAGGGCCAACCTTACTCTGATAGCATATTCCCCAATTAAGATCTTCAACATTCAATTTTTTTACTATTAATTTTACTGTTTTTTCTATCTGTGAAGCGTAAGGATCGCCTTTTTTAATAACACTAATAGGTAGGCTATGGGCTGAAAATAGGACTCTTGGCTTACCGATTTTGCTAGCTAATTTATAATATTTAGACGTCAGATTAACATGAGCCTCAATAAAGTCTTTATTGTCATAATAATGATTGATTACTTTTGTGTTACATTCTAGGCTATATTTTTTGGCATTTTTCTGCCAATTTTCAATGGATGACAAGGTTGTGGTGGTTGAATATTGGGGATATAGTGGTAGCAGAATGATTTCGTCAGGATCGAATTGCTTTACGCTTTTAACAACTTCATCAGCAAATGGATGCCAATAACGCATGCAGATGAATACTTTTGATGTCATTCCAGCGCTTGACGCTGGAATCCAGTGTTTTTTTCTAGATCCCAGTGTCTGAGCACTGGGATGACACAAGATAGGTTCATTAAGCTTACATTCAAGTGCATTAGCTTGTGCTTTTGTATTCTCCAAAATTGGCGATTTACCACCAATGTGCTCGTATATTTCTCGTGCAGTATTTTCTCGCTTTGTAGAGATAAATCTTGCTAAAAGCAAGCGAAAAGGATTTGGTAGATTGATTATTCTTCTGTCGTAAAAGAGATTAAATAAAAAAGGACGTACTGCACTGAGTGAATCAGGTCCGCCAAGGTTAAATAAAATAACTGCTTTTCTCACCTATACACCACAACAAGTTGCTTTTGGGGTACCTATAAAATCAGCTACACACTCATCAAGTTTAGTTACAGGTACTAAATTTCTCACACTAGCATACAATAAATGGCCAGATCTCTGCATGTTACTCTTTGTGGATGAAAAGCTTCTATCGAAAACCAGATCGACACAAAAACTTGGCACTGCTTCAAGAAGTTCAACAGTAGCTAAAGATAGCATGATGCAGCTTTGCAAGGCCTTTAGAAGAACTGTAAGGGGGAAAAGTAAAACTCTAACGGGGAGAGAGATATTATCATTCAATGATTGCCCTGGGTTAGGCGAGTTATACTCGATTTGTTTTCTACTTTTATCAAAGATAGGGAATTTTATAGTATCTTTCTTAAATTGTTCATCTATTTCTTGTTTACTATGTTTGGTCGATTTTTCTAGTGATAACTCACGCACGTGAAAAGTTCTTACAAAAAAGCATGTTGCAACCATCAATGCAGTGCATATAAGCGCACAATGCATGAGATTCATACTGCCTATCATAGATGGTAATGCAAGACAAACAAATGGCACTATGATAGCCATTTCGAAAAATGGAATGGTGTTTCTTTTCATTGCAAAAACAGCATCTTCTTTTAATTTTGTATTACGATGTGAACTATGTTCCAAATAACTCAAAAAAGCCAAGCTAAAAGTTAAAAACCCTTTTGTTCCGCAAAAAATCGATGATTTAAGATTATTTACTAATTTTTTACGACAGTAATCCATAAACTACCTCTTTGATGTTTTATTCTTGACTATAAATAAAAAATCTCTTTGATGGAACAAAAATTAGCAATAAAGTAAATATACGATCTTAATATAAGGAAATGATATGGCAATTGAGAGGACACTTTCGATATTAAAACCTGATGCAGTAAAAAATAATATTACAGGCAGTATAAATTCTTACATCGAAGAATCTGGACTAGAGATTATAGCACAAAGAATGATGCTGCTGACAAAAAAACAAGCAGAGCTGTTTTATGAAATTCATAAAGATAGGCCCTTTTTTGGGGAATTGGTAGAATTTATGACTTCTGGATCTGTGATAGTTCAAGTTTTAATCGGTGAAAATGCAGTCAGTAAATACAGACAAATCATGGGTGCTACAGATCCAAAACAGGCAGATAAAGGCACAATCAGAGGTGATTTTGCTGATGACATTAGTGAAAATAGAGTTCATGGTTCTGATAGTCTAGAAAATGCTCATAGGGAAATAGCTTTCTTTTTTGCTGAGTGTGAATTAGTGTAGTTTTACTTTTCTATACATAATTAAATTTTCTGAATTTTATGTTCAGCTATGGAATATTAGCTAAACTTTTAGTTATGAAGGAAAAGCTTTATATCAATTTCATGCATAGTATAGATAATATTTAAAATGGATCATATTGTTAATGCTTATAATAGATCTGAAGCTTCTATAGTTAGAGGAGAAGGAGTATATCTCTTCGATAAGGATGGTAAAAAATATTTAGATTTTGCTGCGGGAATTTCTACAACCTCTCTAGGCCATTGTCATCCATACATTACAGATAAACTGAAAGAGCAATTGGGTTCATTATGGCACTGCTCTAATATTTTCACTATCCCTGAGCAGGAGAGGCTCGCTCAGCGTTTAACAGAACTTACCTTTGCTGATAAAGTTTTTTTCTGCTCAAGTGGACTTGAAGCAACAGAAGCTGCAATTAAATTTATTCGCCGTTATTTCTACTCAAAAAATCAGAAAAAGCGTAATCGCATCATTACAATTGAAGGAGGTTTTCATGGCCGCAGTATTGCTGCAATTTCTGCTGGGGGAAATAAAAAATCACGCGAAGGTTTTGCTCCACTCCTTTCTGGTTTTGACAAGGTACCAAGAAATGACATTAAAGCGCTAGAGGAAAAAATAAACAATGAAACAGCTGCCATATTTTTAGAGCCCATACAAAGTGAAGGAGGGGTACATCCATTGGACGTAAGGTATCTAAAAAGAGTAAGAGAGATAACAAAAGCTCAAGGAATAATTTTATGCTTTGATGAAGTGCAATGCGGATATGGACGGATTGGCTCTCTATTTTACTATCAAAATATAGGAGCTGAACCTGACATGCTCACTTGTGCGAAGGCTATGGGTAATGGATTTCCCCTAGCTGCGTGTTTAGTAAAAGATTACATAGCAGAAGCAATTACTCCAGGAACTCATGGATCAACCTATGGTGGCAATCCACTTGCTATGACTGTTGGTAATGCAGTACTCGATGTAATACTAGAAGAAGGCTTTTTTGACCATGTTAAGAAGGTTAGTAAATATCTAAAAGAAAAATTGTTGCCTTTAGCTGAAGAATTTCCGAAGATAATCTCAGAAGTTCGTGGAGAGGGTTTATTGATAGGGATAGAGCTTAGAGTACCTTTGGCTGATAAAATTGTTAGCCAATCCCTTGACAAAGGCTTAATAGTGACTAAAATTTTAAATAATAGAGTAATAAGAATAACTCCTCCACTTATTGTTGAGAATGTGCATGTGAATGCAGTGTGTGATATATTTCATGATTTGTTTTTTAATATTAAAGATATATAAACTTGCAAATGCTCCTTACAACATATAAAATCAACTCTGTTTCTATATTGCAATAACATCATACTTTAATGGATTGGTTATTGGTTTCAGTATTGTCAGCAATTTTCTTCTTGTTGATTTTATCGTTTTTGTTCTCGGGAGCAGAAATAGGGTTAACCTCAATTAGCCGCTCCCGAGTCAATAAACTAAAGCTAGAAGGTCACAAAAAAGCTAAGATAATAGACCTTTTGTTGGGTAAAAAAGAATTAACAATAGGAACAATATTAGTATGCAATACAATTATTAACATTACTTGCTCTGCTTTATTTACAGCAATATTTATAAATTCTTTTGGGCGTGAGGGCATATTTCTTTCAACAGTCATGATGACGTTTTGTATTTTGCTATTTTGTGAAGTTTTACCAAAAACTTATGCCATACAAAATCCTGAAAAATTTACATTACTTTCTGCTTATTTTATGCTGTTTTTTGTCAAGATTCTTTCTCCATTGACATTAGGCATTCAGTTTATTGTCAATCTCATTCTGAAGTTATGTGGGCTTCATAAGAATAGGGAGATAATATCCGCAGCAGACGCAATGCGTAATATGATTACTCTTCACCGCAGTGAAGGAACTATGCTGCAACAGGATTTAGATATGCTAAGTAGTATACTTGATTTGGCTGAAACAGAAATATCACAAATTATGATCCACAGGAGAAACTTATTTTCTCTTGATATAGATCGAAACAAAGAAGATTTAATAAGAGAGATTTTAATCAGCAGTCATAGTAGAGTACCTTTATGGCAAAAAGAACCAGATAATATTGTTGGAGTGGTTCACGTGAAAAATCTAATAAACGCCTTGCGTGAAAAGGATAATAAAATAGAGATTGCCCAAGTTATGTCAAAGCCTTGGTTTATACCAGAAAGTATGCCGCTTAGTGTACAACTTCACAACTTCCGTAAAAACAGGAAACACCTTGCATTTGTTATTGATGAGTATGGAGCACTGCAGGGAATCGTAACTCTTGAGGATATACTGGAAGAAATAGTTGGAGAAATTTCGGATGAACATGATTTGATCACGGAGAATTTTATAAAAAAAATATCTGATAATGTGTATCACATAGAAGGGAAATCTACTATTAGAGACATTAACAGACAGTTACACTGGAATCTCCCTGATGATGAAGCTACAACTCTAGCAGGTATGATTGTAAACGAGATAGAACGCATTCCTGACGAAAACGAAGAATTTTTCATGTACGGTTTTTGCTTTAAGATTTTAAAAAAAGATAAAAATGTTATTACTGTTATTGAAGTACAAGTAAAAACTGATAATACTATAGCAGCAATTAATTAGTTGGGTTCTATGGAAGATACAGTAAAAATAACGGCTGAAGAGTTGAAGAGTTACATAGAGAGAATCGAAAAACTTGAACAAGAAAAGAGGGATGTGCAAGATCACATTCGTGATATATATGCAAAAGCTGCAGATGAAGGCTGGGATGCAAAAGTGATGAAACAAATTATTAGGCTAAGAAAGATGGATGATGGTGACAGAGAGGAACAGGAAATATTACTTGATACCTATAAACGTGCATTAGGAATGAGTTGCGAAGAAGAGCTAAGTGAATAGTAGAATTGTAGTTGGAATAAGTGGAGCATCTGGTTCTATTTATGGTGTACGGATTCTAGAAGCACTAAAAAATACCAACCATGAAACTCATTTAGTGATCAGCAGTGCTGGAAAAATAACTCTAGCTCATGAGATGAAAGAAAAACTTGAAGATATTACATCGCTTGCAGATTTTTACTATTCTGAAGAAAAAATAGGAGAAAAAATAGCAAGCGGCTCATTTAAAACCTCAGGGATGGTTATTGCTCCATGTTCTATGAAGACAATGTCTGAAATTGCATCAGGTGTTACTTCCAATCTATTGATAAGAGCTGCAGATGTAACGCTAAAAGAAAGAAGAAAGTTAGTTCTTATGGTGCGAGAATCGCCACTACATCTTGGGCATCTACGAAATATGTTAAAACTAACGGAGATGGGAGCAATTATTGCTCCGCCAATGCCTGCTTTTTATATTAAACCAAAATCTTTGGATGATATTGTAAATCATTCTGTTGGTAAAGTATTGAATTTATTTGATATCGCATTAGCTAATTTCAAGGAGTGGCAAGGAAATGACAATTATTATTGACGGTAAAAAAATAGCTAATGGCCTCTGTGAGAAGCTATCACAAAAAATTGATATTTTAAAGAGAGAGCATAATATTTTTCCTTGCCTAAAAGTAATTCTCGTTGGTAGCAATCCAGCAAGTCAGGTTTATGTTCGCAACAAACAGAAAAAAGCAAAATCAATAGGCATAAGTTCTGAAACAATTCTTTTATCTTGTGAGACATCAGAAGATGAGTTAATTGGAAAAATTAATGAATTAAATGAAGATCCATCTGTGCATGGAATTTTAGTTCAGTTGCCTCTACCAAATCACATCAGTGCAAGCAGAGTAATTAATGCAGTAAGTGTTGAAAAAGATGTAGATGGCTTTCATGATGAAAATGTTGGCAGGTTAGTTAAAGGTGAAAAAAATTGTCTGATACCTTGTACTCCTAAAGGTTCTTTGCATTTAATTAAGTCAGTTGAAAATAATCTGTCCGGTAAAAACGCAGTTGTGATTGGTAGGTCAAACATCGTGGGTAAGCCAATGTTTCACTTATTGCTGCAAGAAAACTGCACTGTTACCATCTTGCATTCACAAAGTAGGGATTTAGCTGGGTATTGTTCCAAAGCGGATATAGTAGTTGCAGCAGTTGGAAAGCCTAATTTTATTCAAAAAGATTGGATAAAAAAAGGTGCAATAGTAATTGATGTTGGAATAAATAGCGTTAATGTAGGAAATCAAGGTAAGCTCGTAGGTGATGTTGACTTCGAAGGAATAAAAGAAAAAGTCAAAGCAATTACTCCAGTACCAGGAGGCGTTGGCCCGATGACAATTGCATTTCTTATGATGAACACTGTAGTCGCTGCTTGCTTGCAGCAGGGAGCTGATGCTTCTAATTTCATTAGTTGAGGCATGAGAAAAATAGATACTCCGTCTCTAGATAATAACATCTAATTTTGTCCAAATAGCAAACCACTTTGCAGAATCACCTTATCCACTACAGAAATATGCAATTTAGAGCATTAAAAATTATAACGTATTCCTACCTCTAGCATCGCGTCCGGTATTTGTAATGGTGGTTTAAAACTACTTAGTTGCCCACCCATGGTCATACCAACTGTACCAATTATCTGCGGAGTAACTTCATAATCAACACCAACCTTCAGTTTGTACGAAATAGCACCCAGCATTTTATCTACTAAAGATGGTTCTGGAGCTGTACCTATTATCTCGCCTACTGCCTCGTCTACCCTTTCCGCTACATTTTTTACTACCCCCACCTTTTCTACTAACCTGCTTGCTAACGCGTCTGCCTTTTCTACTGCCCCGCCTAATGACGTGTCCTTGCCTACTATATTTTGTAATGCTTGAGCTGTGTTTGATCCTGATTTAGCTTCAATTATCTGGACATATCCACCTAAACCTCCACTGACATATAGCTTAACGGGATCAATATTAAGGCCAGGATAAAAGCGGTAGTTTACCAATAAGCTAGCTCCTATGCTCTTTAATGACTTAACATTACTGAGAACCTCAAGTTCAAATTCAGAGTTTTGATCATAATGGTAACCAAGAACAACGCCAGGTTTCATTTTAAAGCCATCACCCCAACCAGCACCAAAGTTTAAACCTGCATAGTACTGACTCTCTAAATTAGCCGCTGCATTATCATCTGCACCTGCTAGAGATGAAGTGAGCAATACAGCCAAAACACACAATCTCTTTATTTTCATATAACTACCCATACAAAAAAATATATAATGCGTAAGTATATATCCTTTATATTAAAAAAGATATAACTGCATATCAAAAAAAGTATAACTATAAAATTAGGGACGTGCTACTCAAATTTTTATATAACTATGTTTACTACCTTATTTGGTATAGCATATATAGTGCGAATTTTGCTTTGATCGATTCTATTAGATACAGAACCTGTTGCTATTTTCTTCAATTCTTCTTGAGGTAAATCAGTTGCTACTTTGATAGTCGCACGCAACTTTCCATTGATCTGCACTGCCACAGTCACCATATTATCAATTAGTAGTGATTCATCAGCTTTTGGCCAAGGTTGACCTCCTATTTCTTGCCATAGGCTTTCAGCTAGATGTGGTATGAACGGTTCGATTACTTTGATTAGTATACATATACCTTCATCAATAAGAGATTTTCCAGTTTTTACATCTATTTCGGCTATTAAATTCGTCATTTCACGGAATTTTGCTACCACACAGTTTAATCTGCAGTTTTCCAAGTCATCTGTAAGTCCGTGTAAGAGTTTATGTATTTTTTTTCTATATTCTAGAAGTTTATCTGTGTAATTTGGTGTCATCCCAGTGCGTGACACTGCAGCATCACGTGCTGGAATGACAGGCAGTTGTATAGGCCTTAGCTGCATTACCATACGCCACAATTTATTTATATAGCGAGAACAGCCTTCTACGCCATCATCTGACCATTCCATATCTTTTTCTGGAGGAGTGTCAGATAATACAAACAAGCGAGCAGTATCAGCACCGTACTTTTCTATGATAAAGTTTGGGTCAATTGTGTTCTTTTTCGATTTGCTCATCTTTTCAACTTTCCCAACTTGAACCTTAGCACCTCGTGCCATCAAATCTTTTGCTTCTTCAGGAAAGAGCCATTTGCCATTCTCATCTTTATAAGTTACATGGCAGACCATTCCTTGAGTGATTAAAGTAGAAAAAGGCTCTTTAATATTAAAATAGCCACATTTGGTCAAAGCACGGCAGAAAAATCTTGAATAAAGCAAATGCAGAATTGCATGTTCTATCCCACCTATATAATAATCAACAGGCATAAAACGATTACACGCATCTTTATTGATAGACTTATTTTCACTACAAAATGCAGCAAAATACCAAGAAGACTCGAAAAAAGTGTCGAATGTATCAGTTTCACGCTCTGCTTGCTTTCCGCACTTTGGACAATCAACAAATTTCCAAGTTGGGTGCTTATCCAGAGGATTACCACCACTTGTAAATTCTACATCCGTTGGTAGAACTACAGGAAGGTCTTTTTCTGGAACTGGCACAGTCCCGCAATCTTTACAATATATAACAGGTATAGGACATCCCCAATAACGTTGCCTTGAAATTCCCCAATCATGCAAACGATAGTTTACTGTTTTTTTACCTATCCCTTTTTCTTCAAGCTTTTTAATGATTACTTCCTTTGCCTCATTAACCGTTAGTCCGTTTAAGAATTCGGAGTTGAACATCACTCCATCGCCAGTATAGGCTTCATTTAAATCCTCTGTCATCCAAGTAGCTTGACACTGGGATCCATTATAAGAATCCTGATCACGCGCTGGAATGACACCTAAGTGGGCCAAAGAAACAACGGGAATAATCGGCAAATCATATTTCTGCGCAAATTCAAAATCACGCTGATCATGTGCAGGGCAACCAAAAATTGCACCTTCTCCATACTCCATCAACACAAAATTCGCTACATAGAGGGGCAATTCCTTATCAAGAAATGGATGTTTTACGTTTAATCCGGTGTAAATTCCAAATTTTTCGTCATTTTCCCCCTTTGTGTTTATATCATCAATTGTCATCCCAGCGCGTGACCATTCATCTTTTTCCTGGATCCCAGTGTCGGAGCACTGGGATGACAAAACTTCAGGAGCATCTGGAAGCGTAATATCCTGCACAATAGGGTGCTCTGCTGCTACTGCAAAAAAAGAAGCTCCAAACAAAGTATGAGGAGAAGTTGTAAAAATCTTTAACTTCTTATTCAAGCCACCTATTTCAAATTCTATAGTTACCCCTTCGGACTTTCCTATCCAGCGTTCTTGCATCGTTTTGACTTTTTCTGGCCAATTTTTTAAACCTTGCAAGCACTGAAGTAAATCTTCAGCGAAATCAGTAATCTTCAAAAACCATTGAGATAACTTACGTTTTTCAACAACTGCACCTGATCGCCATCCTTTTCCATCAACCACTTGCTCATTTGCAAGCACTGTTTGATCCACAGGATCCCAGTTAACCCACGACTCTTTTCGATAGGCAAGCCCATGCTTTAAAAAATCCAGGAAAAATTTCTGTTCGTGTTTGTAATAATCAGGCTCACATGTGGAGAGCTCACGATCCCAATTGTAGGAAAGACCTATAGATTTTAGCTGCGCACACATATTATCTATATTCTCTTTCGTCCACGCCGCAGGGTTAATGTTATTGTCTCTTGCTGCATTTTCAGCTGGTAATCCAAAGGCATCCCAGCCAATTGGGTGCAAAACCTCAAACCCACGAGCTCTTTTGTAACGTGCTATTACATCTCCTATTGCATAGTTGCGCAGGTGCCCCATGTGAATTTTACCAGATGGATACGGAAACATCTCCAACACGTAACATTTTTCCTGCTTGCTATTCTTGCTTACAGAAAAATTCCACTTATCTTGATGAAATTTTTCAACGTTTTTAAAATCATATTTCATAAATTTAATCACAGTTTATGTGTGCCAAAGGATCGATTACTTGGCCATTATGCCGTATTGTAAAACACATCTGAGGATTTTTATCTTGCGTGCTTGACTTACCTGCAGACCCAATAACTTGACCTTGTTTTACTTTATCACCAATTTCAACTTGTATATTTTTTAAATAGGAGTACATAGTCATGTAATTATCTTTATGTTCCACTATAATTAAATTTCCATACCACCTCAGTCCTTTACCTACGTATATTACTTTGCCAGGTGCAGAAGCAATAACATTTGTTCCATTTTGAGCAGTAATTTTTATGCCATCCTGACATATTTTATCAGAAGAGGTAGCTGCACCTTTAACAGGCATTACAAATTTACACACATTTTGCGCATTATTGTTATATACCTTATCTACGAAGGCTTTTCTACTTTCTTTTCGCAGCGAAGAATCAACATTTTCTTTAATCAAATGGTATTCCCTTGTGTACTCTAGGTCTCTTTTCCCATAAAACTCCTCACCTTTAAGTAGTACAGAAGCAGGTTTTTGCAGTCCACAGCTTATCAGTATTGCTGAGAATATAAAGAACAAGACTATACGAAACATAAACTTATCTCTAGATATATCAACTTTCACAAAACTTTATAGTGTTTTACGTCTGTTCATTACTTTCTTCATTTATTTTATCAATCAAATAGTCTCTTAAATCAGTAAGTTCTTGAAACAAATTCCTTAAATCATGATTGATTTTTACATCGTTACAAAATTCCTTTTGTACTCCTTTTATTGTATATCCTTTATCGTATAGCATGTATTTTACTTTTTTTATCGCCTCTATACACTTACGATCATATAGTCTTCTTCCCTTACGTTTTATGGGTTTGATTTGATGAAATTGACTTTCCCAAAATCTTAAAACATGCTGTTCCAAATGTAGTTCTTCAGCTACTTCCCCAATTGTATAAAATAATTTTTCCTTATTCATCGATTATTTATTAATTTTTTTAACACTTGTGAAGGTCTAAAAGAAATTGATTTTCTCGCTTGAATTACTACTTTTTTCGATGTATTTGGTATATTTCCTGGCCTTTCTTTCTTTTTTTTAACCAAGAATGTTCCAAATGAAGATATTTTTACTATTCCATCTTTTACCAAGCTTGTCTTTATCTCATTCAATATATCATCTATTATCGCAATAGAGTCTTCTTTTGATAGTCCAATTTCCTGATTTATGCATTCAGCTATTGTTGCCTTAGTTACTGTTGTGTCTTTTGTTGCCATAATTTATTACAGTATGTCAATATAATATAACAATCGACTCAAGATTCAGCTACTTTATTTTTATAGTATGTTTCTTTTGTAGCATAATTTAAAATACTAGCAAATGTTAACATTGCAAATATTGTGAAAAGCGCCATTTGATGATCTGGAAAAAGCGCTAAAACTGACACTACAATTCCGCTGACAATAAACATAAATCCATTGATAATGGATGATGATGTGCTAATGTATTTCCGCTCCACAATCTCACTGCCAACAGTAAAATTAAGCATATGTCCTCCTGAAAAAAAACCAAACATTAACATACAAAAGTATACAATATGAACTGTTAAGTGGCTGTATAGTAAAATAATAATTGAAATGCCTTGCAGTAGAGCAAAAGCAGAAATTACGTGCCTTCTATTTTCAAATAGATTTGAGATTAGATCTGCAATTGGAGCACCAATTGCAAGACCAAGCCACAATATTGCAGTTGCCACACCTGACTCCATTGTATTGAGTTCCAAGTTGCTTAGTAACCTTGGTGCCCACAACATATTAAGCGCTAAAAATGTTCCAAAAGTAATAGCACCCACTATTGAGGTTATCCAGATATCTCTTAATTTTAGCACCATTAGTACAGAACATATTACTGTTTTTATAGAGCTTTTTATTATGTATCTTTCCAAACTTTTTTTTAAAAATCCTTTCGGATAAAAAAACATAAGTACAAATATCGACACGCCAAATAATATTACGCATACAATTAGATTCTTCCAATCTGCACCTTCAACAAGAAAGCTAGAGAATAACATTTGAATCATCAAAGCGGAAAGACTTGAAATTGTCTGCACTAGTGAAAACATTAATCCAAATTGGGTAATGGGAAAGTATGTGCTACTTATATGAGCAGCGCCAATAAAACCAAACGATGCTCCAATTGCAATCAACAATTGAGATAAAATTAAATGGGCAAAATTATCACTGTTGATAAGGACAAAAAACCCAAAGATCATAATTGATAATGAGAAAAAATAAATTTTTTTACTGGAAAAAACGTTAAACATTGCCCCACTGAAAAATTGTGAGATGGCAAAAGTCCAACTATATGCTGAATTAGCCAGTGCAACTTGCGCAATTGTGATCCCAAGTTCTTTTTCAAGATTTACACTTATAAAAGTATAGATTATCTGCATATTGCTGAATATAACAATCAAGTTACTGATCAACCAAATGAACCAAACTCTACTTTCCATAAGTTTATTTTATAAATAATCCATTGATACTCAGCCCCTTTTTAGGCTCTGATTACTGTTAAAACAGTTGCAATTATAGTATGATATAAAAGCTATGGAAACTAAACAAACAATTTATTGTGAAATTTAAACTGCCATCAAAGTAGACCTATTACAGCACAACAGCCAATAAAAACCACTTGACAAACTTTCCCACTTTCCTTATTATATCAATAAGAGTATTTATCCTTGTTTTTGGGCTCAACGACAAAATTCAGTAAAAAAACTCAGATATTTATTGGCAAGTTACATAAAATTATAGCGGCTGCATGTCTTTTTTATTTTTTCTACATTCAGCCAAATCGCGCTTAAAATAAGCGTTAGCACATTATTACAACGCCAATTTAAATTATTATAGGGTCAAAACTCGCTATACGGGGGTTCTTTTGTCTTTTTTTTATTTAGTAAATTTCTTAATATTTATAGCTAAAGTAATTTTAGAGAGCCAGCGTGTGACTAGTTCTTATTACCTGGTCAGTCTTCTGGATCTCAGTGTCAGCTACTCGGATGACAGGAAAGAGGGCACTGGGATGACACCGAAGGGGCTACAGGAACGACACTACAGAGGTTACTTAGATGACAAAGGCACTGGGATGACAAGAAAGGAAGCACTGGTTTCAATATTTGCACATTAGTCATGCACCTGAACAGATACCTTTTTTCTGCCACTTGGATGATGTTTTTTCAAATTGTTGGTAAATCAAAGTCAGTTTAGCTACTAATTAGCTGTCTTTTTTCTAGTTATGCAAGGGGTCTATTATTAAATCTTTCAATAATACCTTTTATTTTTGCCGCCTCTTCAAACTCTAAATTTTCAGCATGTTTCAACATTTGCTTTTTCAAACTGTTTAGATCATCCTTATTAAAATTCTCAACTACCACTTTTTCCTGTAGAGTATTTGATATAGGCTTTATTATAGTTTTTGGTACAATATTATGCAGTATATTATACTCTGTCTGTTTCTTTCTTCTCCTTTCAGTCTCTTTCAGTGCGCGATCCATAGAATTAGTCATTTTATCTGCATATAAAATTACTCTGCCTTCAACGTTGCGTGCAGCACGGCCTATCGTTTGAATGAGTGAAGTCTCCGATCGTAAAAACCCTTCTTTGTCAGCATCTAAAATTGCAACTAACCCACACTCGGGAATATCAAGACCTTCCCTCAGTAAGTTAACACCAACTAAAACATCTATTTCTTTCGATCTTAATTTGCATATAATTTCAATTCTCTCCAGTGCACCAATATCTGAATGCAGATAAGTTACTTTCATACTGAGCTCACTCATATGTTCAGCTAGCTTTTCAGCCATTTTTTTTGTCAATGTGGTAATGAGAATACAAAACCCCTTCTTTATTGTTACTTGCGCCTCGTGAATCACATCATCAACCTGACTCTCTGTTGGTTTTATAGTGCAAATGGGATCTGTAAGTCCTGTTGGGCGGATAACTTGCTCTATGAATGCATGATTAGTCTTTTCTAACTCGTATTTTCCGGGAGTAGCCGAAACGTAAATAGTTTGGGGCCGTATTGCCTCCCACTCTTCAAATTTTAATGGACGGTTATCAGAAGCAGAAGGGAGCCTAAAACCATAATCAATCAATTTCTTTTTACGTGCTTCATTGCCACTATACATTGCACCTATCTGGGGAACGGTTACATGGCTTTCATCAACAAATAAAATTACATCTTTAGGTAAATACTCAAACAACGTAGGCGGTGGATCCCCGGCTTTCATTTCATAAAGATAACGAGAATAATTTTCAATACCTTTACACACTCCCGTTGCCATCATCATTTCAATATCAAAATTAGTACGCTGCTCAAGGCGCTTTGCTTCAACAATTTTGTTCTGTGAATAGTAATAATCCAAACGTTCATGCAGTTCTTTTTTGATCAGCTGAACTGCTTGCAATAGAGTTTCACGTGATGTAATGTGATAGCTGTTTGGAAAAATGGTGATTTTATCTATGCGTCTGATAATATTGCCAGTCATGGCATCGATTTCAAAAATTTCTTCTATTTCATCACCAAACAATGATAGACGCCAAGCTTTATTTTCATAATAGGTAGGAAAGATATCGATAATGTCGCCACGCACTCTGAAATATCCTCGCTCAAATCTAACATCAGAGCGCTTGTATTGAAGATCAGCTAAATTACTCAGGAAATCATTAACACGCACTTTATCTCCAATATTAAGGGATATAGTCATATTGAGGTAACTTTCAGGCGAACCAAGACCGTATATACAGGAAACACTGGCAACTACAATTGTGTCCCTGCGCTCCAAAAGCGAACAGACAGCGGAATAACGTAGCATATCAATTCTTTCATTTATTAAAGAGTCTTTTTCAATATAAGTGTCAGTTTGTGGCGAATAAGCTTCAGGCTGATAATAATCATAATAAGAAATGAAGTATCCAACAGCATTGTGGGGAAAAAATCCTCTCATTTCCTCGTAAAGCTGCGCCGCTAAAGTTTTATTATGCGCCATAATTAACGCAGGCCTGTTTGTTCTTGCAATAACATTTGCCATAGTGAAAGTTTTTCCAGAGCCAGTTACTCCAAGTAAAACCTGATCTCTTTTATTACTATTTAGCCCTGCAACTAAGCTATCTATTGCTTGTGGTTGATCTCCAGCTGGCTGAAAATGTGTAACTATTTGAAATTCCATACCTTTATATTTTCATAATGTATTTATTATTATATAATACATTTGCTAGTGTAAATAAGGTATAAAAGAATGAACATAAAAAAACTCTATTTTTTCTTTTTATAGAGCTTGCTCCAAATCCTGTTGTTAGTTAATACAAAAAACACCGTCAAAATTATAAAGTATGTCACTATTTTTAACCCAAGTTTATGTCGGCGTTCCAGCTCTGGCTCCGCTGCCCATTGTAAAAAATTTACCACATCATATGCCATATTTTCAACTGTGGCTTGCCTTGCACCATCATATTCTACCATTCCTTCAGAAAGCGGTGGTGCCATAGCTAACCTACCTGTTGAAAAATATGGATTAAAATATAAACCGTTCTCATCATGTTCACCGTTTTGATAACCAATTAGTAGTGAATAGACATAATTTGCACCATCATGTCTTGCTTTGACAATTAATGATAAGTCCGGTGGAATTGCGCCATTGTTGCTTGCTGCAGCTGCTTCTTTCGTGTCAAAAGGTGCAATAAAATAGTCCGAAGATACTCCCGGCCTATCAAACATTTCACCCATATCATTTGGCCCATCTTTCACTTGATAAGAGGCTGCGATTTGTTTTACATCCTCTTCAGAAAAACCAACATCTTGCAAGTTACGGAACGCTATTCTATTCATTGAATGGCAAGCAGCACAGACTTCCTTGTATACCTTATAGCCACGCTGAACTGACTCTCTATCGAAAGATCCGGTAATCCCATTAAAACTCCAATCCATCTTCTTATTTGGTGATGGTGTGAATTCTTCTGCAGATATAAAACTAGACAGGAATAACATGCAAAAGACTGCAAATACATTAGATCCCATGCGTAACCACTGTTTTAGTAAATTTCGAATTGATGTCATTCCAGTGCTTGACACTGGAATCCAGTTTATTTCATCACTGACATTATGGTTATCGTGCACTCCCAGAATTTGTTGTTCATTGCATGATTTATAAGTATTTTTATATCTGGATCCCAGTGTCAAGCACTGGGATGACAACAGAAGATAGCGAAATGACGCTGTGTGTTGTATACAATATTCATAAAGTTGTGAAGCTGGGATGACAGAGAATTTTGTAAGGAATTTGCTTTGAGTTGACATCACTTCATCTCCGGCGCAGAATCACTTATGGTTTTCGGTGGTTCTTTTGGTTTCTCATACTTACTAAGTAAAGGTAAAATTATCACAAAGTATGAAAAGTAATAAAGAGTTGAAAGCCTACTTAAAGTAATGTAAGGCTCTTTGACTTCCTGCCCCCCAAGCCAAGCAAGAAATGCAAAATTTACTGCAAAAACCCAAAAAAATTTCTTAAACAGTGGACGGTAAGCACCACTTTTAACCTTTGATTGATCAAGCCAAGGCAAAAGAAACCACACTAAAATAGACCCAAACATGGTAAGTACACCAATAAGTTTATTTGGAATTGAACGCAGCATCGCATAAAAAGGTAAGAAATACCACTCTGGCACTATATGTACTGGAGTTACCATAGGATCAGCTTCTATATAATTATCAGGATGCCCAAGATAATTAGGGGCATAAAAAACAAATGCAAACAAAATTATAAAAAATAAACCAAAAGTTATGCAATCCTTTGCTATATAATAAGGATAAAATGGAATGGTATCCTTATCTGACCTGACTTCTATTCCACTTGGGTTACTAGAGCCAAATCTGTGTAGAGCAATAACATGCAACATAGCTAAAGCAATAATAATGAAAGGCAGAAGATAATGCAGTGCAAAAAAACGATTGAGTGTTGGGTTATCAACAGAAAAACCACCCCACAACCATATAACTATTTTATTGCCGATCAAAGGTATCGCTGAAAATAAGTTGGTTATGACTGTTGCACCCCAAAAACTCATTTGCCCCCAGGGAAGAACATACCCCATAAAGGCAGTTGCCATCATTGCAAAAAATATAAATATGCCAATAAACCACACCATCTCTCGTGGCCTCTTATAAGATCCATAATACAATCCACGCATTATATGGACATATACAACCATAAAAAAAAGCGAAGCTCCAACAGCATGAGTGTAGCGTATCAACCATCCGTAATTTACGTCACGCATTATACGCTCCACGCTATTAAACGCATAATCAACATGCGGAGTATAATGCATAGCAAGAAATATACCTGTTATTATCTGCAAAATTAGTGCTATACCAGCTAAAGAACCAAAGTTCCAAGCATAATTTAAATTTTTTGGTACTTGATAAGAAGCAGTGTGTTTTAGAAAAGAAAATATAGGAAGCCTATACTCTATCCAACCTAATATACCTTTTTCTTCTATTATTTCTTTTTTGCTATCATCTTCCATAACTTAAAGTTTTTTCGCCTTAACTCATTTTATTGTAACAACTTACCTACAACGCACAATAAAAAGTTTAAATTTAAAGAATAGATTTCACGAAAATAAGCACTCAAACTCGAGTACTTATTTTAAAGGGACTTTTGATATATACCTTTAGATGTTGTTGAGTTGCTTAGTGAACTTCCAGGACACCGATAAAGTTTCTCACACTTACTAAGTGCCATCCTGACATCTCTTTCTAGAGAATTAAGTTTTCTTTCTTTAATCTGTTCTATCGTCGAAAATGAGTCATCCAATGGCATTGAATATTTTTCTCCTGTGAACTTTCTGACCACTACATCAGCTAGTAGGGCTGTTCCATTAAAATCAATCTTTCCAGCAACAGGCTGCTGTGCAGGGAGTAAAGCAGGAGAACTGCTGAATAAGCCACTGAGTGTGGCGGTACTTAAAGCTCTCACCCAACTAAATATACTATGAATAAAAGAAGAAGATTTTACTGCGCTGCTTGTAGTGCTGCTAGCTTCTTTAAAATTTTCTCTGGTAAAGATGAAGGAAGGATTCACTGCGCTATTTGTTGCATCTGTGGTATCGCCAGCTTCGAGCTCTAACTTAGCATTTATTCTAGCAGAAAGTAATAGTGCTCTACAATTATTTTCATGAGATCTTAACAAAGCTAAGGGTATTTTTTGTATGTCACAGCCATCACTGCACAGACTTTCATAATCTGGAATAACCTCAAATGCTGTTTTGCCATTTGTACTTTTAATGTTAATATCAATACCATCCTCAAGCAGAACTTTTGCTATATCTAATCGACAATGATAAAGCGCTAAGTGTAAAGCTGTAAAATTTTGCATTCCTTGAAAGCTAGTTTTGTCTTGGGTACAAAGAAATACAATTTTCTCCATTGGTAACTTATCACGTCCTATAACAATGGGCTTCAAAGGAACAAGGCACGCATCACTCACAGCATTAATATCAGCACCATTGTTAAGCAAAAACTGCAATATCTTTTTGCTACCTCTGTAAGTAGCAAAATGTATAGGTGTCATACCATATTGCTCGCCATTAATAATTTCCTTTTGTACACCTTTAATCTTCGCCTTTCCAACACATCTTTTAACTTCCTTAAAATCAAGTTTGTTTATAGCAGTAAACAATTTACTCCTTAACTCTTTTATTCTGTGTTTTCGCATCAAATACCTCCTAAAAGACAACGTTCTTGGCTTTGTATCACATGATTTAGTATTTGCAAGTGAAATTTAAAAAGAAAAAATTTCAATGGTTAAAAATTAGGTTTTCAATAACCTATCACGTAATTTTTGTGCAAAATACTCTGAACCTCCTTATTCAAATTTTTTGGCTCTTGATAAGAAGCAATGTGTTTGAGAAGAGGAAATAAGGGATAGAAAAATAAGCACTCAAATTTGAATGCTTATTTTAACCGATTTAAAGGGATTTTTGATGACGCACACCTTTAGATATTGTTGGATTGCTTAATGAACTTTCAGGACACTGATAAAGTTTTTCAAACTTACTAAATATGCTCTCAACGTTTTTTGCCATAGTGTTAAGCTCTCTTTCTCTAGTTTCTTCTCTTGTCAAAAACGAATCTTCCAATGACCTGAAATATTGTTTTCCTGTAAACTTACTTATTGCTACAGCAGTTAGTAGAACTGTTCCATTATCAACTTGTGAAGAATAGATGGGGCTTCCAGTCGAATATGCAACAGATTGCTGTGCAGGGGGTAAAAGCAGGAGTACTGCTGAATAAGCCATTGAGTATGGCGGTACTTAAAGCTCTCACCCAACTAAGTATACTATTAATAGAAGAAGAAGGTTTTACTGCATTGCTTGTAGTGCTGCCAGATTCCAATGCTGCTTTAAGGCTGACTTTAGTAGAAGCTAATATCGCTTTACAATCAGTTGAAACGGTACCACTCAATATAGATATTACTCTTTGCATTTCACTATCGCGATTACATATATCTTTCCTATAACCTCCAACAATATCTAATGCTGTTTTGCCATTCATATCTTTAGTATTAATATCAGCATTATTACAGAGGAGGAGTTCTACCATATCTGACTGACAATAAAAAGATGCTAAGCATAAAGGTGTAAAACCTTTATAATTTGCAGCATTGATATTGGCACCGCTATCAAGCAGAAATTGTCCTAATTCTAGTTCACCATGAATAGCAGCAATGTGTAGAGAAGTACTAAGATATTCAGTACTAGTAGCATTAATATCAGTACCTTCATTAAGCAAAAGCTGCAATATTTTTAAGTTGCACTTGTTAGTAGCAAAATGTATAGGTTTCATACTGTATCTTTCACTACTCAAAATCCTGCTTTTTATACCTATATTCTCTGCTTCTTTAATACATTTTTCAACTTTCTGAAAATTACCTATATTCATGGCAGCGAATAATTCATCCGTCAATTGTTCAACTTCTTTGCTTGCCATATCTGCAGTGTTAGAGTTATCATCAATTTCTAATACTGTCTTAATAGTTACTGTAAAGGTCACATATTCCAATATAGATACTATTTCTTGTCTTGTGTTGCTATCACACATATTTCTTCTATAACCTCCAGCAACATTTAATGCTGTTTTGCCATTCATATCCTTAATACTACTATCAGCGCTGTTGAAGAGCAGAAGTTTTACCATATCTGGGCGACAATAGAAAGATGCTAAGTACAAAGGTGTAAAGCCTTTATAATTTGTAGCATTGATATTAGCACCATTATCAAGTAGAAATTGTGCTATTTCTACTTCATTATCAACAGTAGCAATGTGTAAGGGAGTACTCAAATATGTATTACTAATAGCAACATTAATATCACCACCTTTAGCAATTAAAAAGCGTAATATTCTTAAGTTACGTTTTTGAGTAGCAAGAAGTATAGGATTTATACTGTACTCTCCATTATTCAAAACCTCGTTCTTTATATGTTCTCTCTCTGCCTCTTCAATACATTTTTCAATTTTCTGAAAATCACCCATGCTTATAGCAGCAAGTAATTTTTTTCTTAACTTCTCAGCATTTGTTAACATCAGAACACCTTTTAAAGGATAACATTCTCGGCTTTATATCATATAATTGAGTATGTGCAAGTGAAATTTACAGAGAAAAATTTCAATGATTAAAAATTAGGTTTTCAATAACCTATCACGTAATTTTTGTGCAAAATACTCTGAACCTCCTTATTCAAATTTTTTGGCTCTTGATAAGAAGCAATGTGTTTGAGAAGAGGAAATAAGGGATAGAAAAATAAGCACTCAAATTTGAATGCTTATTTTAACCGATTTAAAGGGATTTTTGATGACGCACACCTTTAGATATTGTTGGATTGCTTAATGAATTTTCAGGACACTGATAAAGTTTTTCAAACTTACTAAGTGCCATCTTGATATCTCCTTCTATAGCACTAACCTTTCTTTTTTGAAGTTCTTTTAGTGTTAAAGGCGAATTACCTATGGGCTCGGAAAATTGTATTCCAAAAAGCTTGTTCATTGCTACAATAGCTAGCATAGCTGTTCGATAATAATAATCTTGCGAAAAACCAATTGAGCTTCCAGTTGAATGAGTAGCAGGCTGTTGAACAGAAGGTAAAGCAGGAGTAGTTACCCAATTAAGTATGTCATTAATAAAGAAAGAAGGCCTTACTGTACTGCTTGATGCAGATATAGATTTCGTAGTATCACCTGGGTTTACATTTACGCTTTCTACTTCTGCAACAATTTCTTTTATCGTTTTATCGGGATAAGACAACTTAACATAGTCTGATGGTGTCTCGTTCCTTATATCCTTAACATTGTCAATATCAGCCTTATTATCGTATAACAATTTTATCATTTCAGGGCGTTTTAATTTAATAGCCAAATATATAGGTGTCTGGCCCTGTTCGTTTTGAACATTGACATTAGCGTGATATTTGATAAGAAGCTCAACTATTCTTAAGTAGTTCTTTTGAACAGCAGCATGTAAACATGAATTTTCTGAATAAGCAAGAAGATCAAACTTGCCGTTTGGGCTAGCACCACGCTTAAGTAAGACTTCCACTTTCTCCGGACTATTATCATATATAGCCCAACCTACAAGAGTACGTTTCTTACCAGCATATAAAAAGTAGCCACTAATCCTAGCCTTTTTATCGATTAGAAGCTCTATCATTTTTGTAGTGCCCTTCGTAACAGCATAGTATATAGGTGGCATACGAAAATAATCCTCAATATTAACATCTGCACCATTCTCAATTAAAAAATTCATCATTTCTAAATCTCGGTTACTAACAGCAATCGATAAAGGTGAGTTATCATTCACATCTTTAGAGTTAATAACATTAGTAGTATGTGTCCTTCCTTCTCTAATATACTCCTCAGCCTTTTGAAAATCACGTTCCTTTACTGCAGAACGTAGCCCATCTCTCCATTTTTCAATTTCTTTATTTGTAATCATAAACCCTCCTAAGGGCTAATATTTTTAGCCCTTATACCATATAAATTGAATGTGTGCTAGCAAAATCTATATGGAAAATTAAAGAGGTTTTACAATGTAAGAAATTGTTATTTCAGCAACTTATCACGTGCTGCGTTTAACTTTTGTGCAAAATATTCTGAGCCTCCTTTGTCTGGATGGACTAGCTTCATTAAATTTTGGTATGCTTTATTGATTTCATTCTGGCTTGCTTCAGGATTTAGCCCCAGTATTTTTAATGCTTCGTCTTTAGACATGTTATCACCAGTATAATTTTTGTTGTAACTTGTACCACTATTAAATTCGTTCAAAAACTTACTTAATATAGAGTTCATCATAAAACTTATGTTATTTCTCTTCGCCAGAAAGAGAAAAAATACAACAACGCTAGGCAGGACAAAAGTGATTATTGCGAATATCAAAAAAAGGAAAAAGATGAATGACATGTATATTTTTTTATCATTTTATGATTAAATAGTAACAATTATAATTATTGTGGTAAATAACATGTTTATCCAGATTGAAGAAACACCAAACCCAAACACACTAAAATTTCTTCCTGGGTTTGAAATTTTAAGCGAAGGAGAAACAGCCGATTTTTCAAATCTAGATGAAATAAAAAGCTCTAAACTAGCAGCAAATCTTTTTCAAATAGAGCATGTTGTAAGAGTATTTTTTGGTCATGATTTTATTTCAGTAACAAAATCAGATGGAATTAATTGGGATATATTAAAAGTGGAAGTCTTAACTACAATTATGGATCACTTTACTTCTGGTGGAAAAGCACTGGATAAAGAAGGAGCAAACGATCCAAATGAAGAGTTTTTTGATAAAAATGATATAGAAGTTGTAAATAGAATAAAAGAATTAATGGAAAGTTATATCAAACCTGCAGTTGCTCAAGATGGTGGTGATATCAAATTTCGTGGATATAAAGACGGAATAGTTTACGTTGAGCTGCAAGGAGCCTGCTCTGGATGCCCAAGTGCTGCAATTACCCTAAGGCAAGGAGTGCAAAATATGCTGAGCTATCACATACCAGAAGTTTCGGGTATAGAGACTATGCTATGACTAATCAAACAGTTAGAGGGACAAAAGATCTTCTGTTTGATGAATGGTATAAATTTAAATACATAGAGCAAACAGCAAATCGAATCTCAAGTTTATACGGCTTTTTGCCTGCTCAAACTCCGATATTTGAATACACAGAAGTTTTCACAAAGACTTTAGGTGATAGCTCAGATATCATCAATAAAGAGATGTACACCTTTAATGATAAAGGAGGAAAGAGCATAACTCTGCGTCCTGAATTCACTGCAGCGATTGTCAGGCTGCTCATTGAAAAAAAACTGCAAACACCGATAAAATTATTCTCAACAGGACCTGCATTTCGTTACGAAAGACCACAAAAGGGACGACAAAGGCAATTTCATCAGATAAATTTTGAAGTTTTTGGCATAGAAGATCCAAAAGTTGATATTGAATTGATATCACTTGCTCAGCACTTACTAACTGAATTTGGCATCGATAAAAACGTAAAGCTGGAAATCAACTCTTTGGGTGATGGTGAAACAATAACCAGATATAGAGAAGCTTTGATATCATATTTTAAAAAGTTTAAAAATGACCTATCAGAAGATAGTCAAAATAGATTGATTAAAAACCCACTCAGAATACTAGACTCCAAGGATAAGATAGATAAAGAAATAATCTCTAATGCACCTAAAATCAGCAACTATTGTACAAAAAAATCCTCAGATTTTTTTTGAGCAAATATTAAACAGACTGACAGCTCTTGATATACCTTATACCGTAAATAATAAATTGGTTAGAGGTTTAGATTATTATTGTCACACAGTGTTTGAGTTTGTTACAGAAGATTTGGGTACACAAGGAGCGGTTTTTGCAGGAGGAAGATATGATAATCTAGTCTATTCCGTAGGTGGAAAGCATACTCCAGCAATAGGATTTGCAGGAGGTATTGAGCGCATAATGGAATTAATCAACTATGTCACAAAAGAAGAGAGACCCATTTACCTAATTCCAATCGGTAGAGAAGCTGAAGAACATGCTCTAATACTTGTAAATGAATTGCGCAAAAATGGTTTATATGTGGTTCACGAATATAGCGGAACGCTTAAAACCCGCATGAAAAAAGCAAATCAAGCAAATGCAAAAGCTGCATTAATCTTTGGTGATGAAGAGCTAAGCAGTAAAACTTTAAAAATTAAAAATATGGATACGAGTGAAGAAAAAATAATCGCTCGCGATAAAATAGTAGAAAACATCTAGGCTCTGTGGACAAAATGTTAGCAGGTCAAATTAATTGAGGGCAGGAAGTATAAAAAAGCGGTAATTTAACCTAATGATCATAAATATAGAGAAGTTACCGTATGAAATATCACATAAAAAAGGAAATTTGGAAGCAAATTTTTGCATTTTTAAAGAGCACAAAAGGAATACACAGTAAAAATGAGGAGAAGTTAAGAATATTTATGGAAGCAGTGTGGCAAAGTGGTTGCCAATGACCAAGAATTTACGGTAATTACAGGAGTATACGTAGGAGGTTTAAAAAGTGGTGCGAAAAGGGAATTTTGGCAAAATTACTTAAGTATGCACAACAAGATCCAGATTTGGAAATCTCCATAATTGATGGAACAATCATCAGATCTCATTAAACCTCTTTGAAACTAGAACAAAGCTAAGAAGAGTGTACAATGATGGGTTTTGAGTAAGGGAAAAGGTGAAAATAGTAGAAGAGTTGGATGATGAAAAATTTCGCAGGTTAACAGGAGTAAAAAAGGTAATATTTAATAAAATGGTAGAGATTTTACGGGAAGGAAAAAAAGGTTAAAGGAGGTAGAGTTGAGTGAAGAGGGCATACTATTTATGGCACTGAGAGAATATCGTACATATTTTCATAAAGCTATGGAATTAGCGAAAGTACAGCATATAAAAAGACATAAGTAGTGATAGAAAAAGAGAGCAAGAGAGTGATATGTACGTCATTTTCAAACGGCAGGGTGTATGATTTTTGGATTTTTAAAGAGTCAAAAGTGCGTATTTACCAGAAATGAAGGTGCTAGCAGATACAGGGTACAGAGGTTTGCAAAAAATTCATGAAAACGTTGAATTGCCATACAGGAAAACGAAAAAGAACCTCTTAACAAAAGAGCAAAAGAAAGAAAATCAAAAGCTAAGAGAGCAGTAGTTGAAAATGTGATAGAATTGCTCAAAAGATTCAAAATTATAGTGGATAGATATAGAAATCGAAGGAAACGCTTCAGTCTCTGAGGTTCAATCTTATTTCCGGAATTTACAATTTGGAGTTGTCCATATGGGTTATGCAAGAGGTCTATTATCTTGCATGATGATTCATTAAATACCGATATACTAATATTCGACATTGAGCAGGCTATTCAGCAAGGAATGGTACTTGAGATTTGCGGTACACAGCTACCTTTGAATCAATTATTGACAGAACTCGACAGCAACAATAATTACTTGGCAACTGAAAATAAATGAAGATCAGCTTTTGATGGGAGTGTTAAATAAACCATACGCATCAAGTTAAGGAAAAGTGGTATAAGAAAGAAGAGAAGCGGTAAAAATTATTTTAGACATTAAACGATAAAATTAGTAATTCATAGACTCTTTAAAAAAAATTATCTTACTTTAATAAACAGTGATTTTGCAATTTGCCTATATATCCCTGATCAGCAAAAAACTTACGTAAATTTGCATTTAGCTTGAACAAAAAGATACCATCACGATCTTGAACGCTTGCACTATGAACATCTGCTAGCCATATTGTATCTACAACAATATGGCGTTTCCTACCCTTTATTTTCTTGCCAGCTCTGGTTTGAGTTGTTTTCACTGATTAACTATTCCTACTGAAGGCGTTTCGTTTTTACCAACCATTTTTCTTACCTCTTTTACTAGCATATCATGTATTTTTTCCAATTTGCCATCCACCTGAGATACACACTCTTCCACGGCGGAAAATCCTTGTCATTTACATCACTTGGATACAATTTACCCTCCTATTTTTTGCTTACCTCATCATATTCTTTTCTTTATTCCCTTTTAAGACATGTTCTTAGAATCCGCCATGTTTAAGTCATAATTAAGAGCCCAGTTATCACTAATTTTTACTTCTACTTCAAGTGGTATAGTAATTTTTACTGCATTCTCCATTATGTCTTTCATAAGTTTCGCTGTTTCTTGTACTCTGACTTCCTCAACTTCTACAAGCAATTCATCGTGCACTTGCAGGATTATTTTACCTGATTTTAGCTGATCAAAAAGCTGAATCATCGCACGTTTTATTATATCAGCGGCAGTTCCTTGCAGTGGTGCATTTATCGCTGCCCTTTCTGCAAATTGTCTTAGATAAGGAATTTTATTGTTTATGTCCTTTATAAAGCATCTTCTACCAAACAAAGTCTCTACATAACCATGCTGTCTCGCGATAGATACTGCTTTTTCCATATAGACCTTTATTTCTGGGTAACAGGAAAAGTAGTAATTAATATATTCAGCAGCTTCCGCAATGGTGATTCCAAGCCGCTTTGCAAGGCCAAATGGACTAATGCCATATATAATTCCAAAATTAATGGATTTTGCTTTGCGTCTTAATTGTTCATCTATTTCTTGCACTCCAAAAACTTGTCTTGCGGTGATATCATGAATATCTTGCCTGTTTGCAAAAGCTTCTTTAAATGCTGCAACGTTTGCAACGTGTGCCAGAAGTCTTAGTTCTACTTGTGAATAGTCAGCAGAGATTATCTTGCATCCTTTTGGCGCAATAAATGCTTGTCTGATGAAATTTCCCTCTTCGCTTCTGATAGGAATGTTCTGTAAATTAGGATTGCTGGAGCTCAGCCTTCCAGTTGCAGTTATAGTTATCGAAAAGTTTGTGTGTATCCTACCATCAAGATGATCAACCTGTTTTATTAATGCATCAGTGTAGGTACCCTTTAATTTACTTAGGTGTCGCCAACTTAAAATTTTACTTGCAATTTCTACCCCTTCTTCTTCAAGCGCCTCTAGCACTTCATAATTGGTGCTATACGATCCAGATTTTGACTTTTTCTTTTTACTCAACCCCATTTTATTAAATAAAACATCACTTAATTGTTTTGGTGATGCAATGTTGAATTTTTCCCCTGCCAAGTCATATATATCGTTCTCAAGTACAGTAATTAGCTGTTGAAACTTATCAGATAATTCCTGTAGTTTTTGAATATTGAGCAGTATTCCATTTTTCTCCATATCAAATATTACTTTCATGAGAGGCCTGTCAAAGCGTTCGTAAATCGTAAAAAGTTTTTCCTGAAATAATCTTTGTGTCAGTTTCTCATGGATCGCTATTAAAGTTTTTGCCGAGAAAGTTTCTACATTTTCACTCAAATTATGTGCAACTATGTTTGGAATGCTGTGATCATGCTTCCCTGTGTCAAGGCTATATGACATGATCATCAAGTCATCAATTGAGTCTAGCACTTTCTCTATTGCAGGGAATGTTTCTCTGATCTTTCTAATATCATGTATTATTTTAAGCACCCCATTTGAAAATAAAGTTGAATTTATTATAGTGAATGCATCTTGTAGATAGTTTTGATCTATGTAGAAAATATTATCTTCATTGCAAGATAAGGAGATTTTTTTTTAACGCGTTGTTTTCAAAGTGGCAATGAACTGCAACTTTGCCTTCATATCTGCAGTGCTCTAAAAATTTCTCTAACTTTTCACTGTTATATTCTGTTTCCTCTTTTGTGCTAGACCCATTATAAGAAAAAAGCTTTTCCACTTTTCCTATCAATGAATTAAATTCATACTTCTTTAAAAAGGATAACAATTTTTCCATATTTGGAGGATGGACTTCGTATTTTGCAACGTCATGCTGAAGATCTACTCTTTCGCATAATGATAAAAGCTTTCTTGAAATGAGTGCTTTTTCCTGATGTTCAGTAAGAATATTACGAACTCTTGTTTGCTCGATATTATCAATGTTCTCTATAATATTATTCAGCGAATCAAATTCATCCAGTAATTTAGCTGCAGTTTTTGGGCCTATTCCTGGGACGCCTGGAATGTTATCAGATGCATCTCCAGTTAGAGAAAATAAATCAAGAAGCTTGTTTGAATTTACACCAAATTTTTCTATTACTTGTTTTTCATCTATGTATATATTTTTAATGGGATCAAATATCAAAATATTGTAATTCAAAAGTTGAAATAAATCTTTATCTGAGGAAACTACTACCACCTTAAAGTCTTGATGGTTGGCATATTTTGCAGCTAGTGTTGCAATTATGTCATCTGCTTCATAGCCTTCAGTCTCTTCATAGCTGAAGTTAAAAGCTTCTACCGCTTCCCTTAATATGGTAAACTGTGGAATTAAATCTTCAGGAGGTGTTACTCTGTTTGCTTTGTACTTAGTATATAAATCGTGCCTAAAGTTTTTTTTCCTGAATCAAGTGCTATAGTTAAGTAGTCCGAATGGGAAATATACTTCAGAACCATATTAAGAAAGCCGTACACAGCACCTATTGGAATACCGGTTGTGGTAGTTAAATGATGCAAAACGTAATAAGCTCTGAAAAGAAAGCCGTAACCATCAATGATTGTGAAAGTTTTTTCTTTCATTGTAGATATTTATGTGTGCCTTTGATGCTCTATTATTTAGCTACAAAAATCAAGTTCTTGTTTCCTATAGCTAAAGATTCAAATTACAATCATAATGCTATAGTTACTATAAGAAAACATATTACATAATAGAGTTAATTATTCTGCCGCAATTTTGCTCTATCACACTAGCTATATTTAATATTCCAGCTTCATCATAATAATTTCCAATTACTTGTAAAGCAATCGGTAAGCCCTCATTGGAAAGTCCAACAGGAACAGAGATAGCCGGCAATCCTGCCAGGCTTGCCGGCACGGTAAACACATCATTGATGCACATAATTAGTGGATCTGGCTTTTCATTTAAACCAAAAGCTTCTGTTGGAGCAGATGGCACAAGTATGTAATCTATTTTTTCAAACGCTTTTATAAAATCATTTCTGATTAATGCCCTAATGCACTGTGCTTTTTCATAATACTCATTGTAATGACCTGAGGAAAGCGCATAAGCACCAATTAAAATTCTCCTTTTCACCTCTTTACCAAAACCTTCTGCTCTTGTTAGCGAATACATTTCCTCAAGGGTATCAGCATCAACCCTGAATCCGTAACGTACACCATCATAGCGAGCAAGATTAGATGAAGTTTCAGCAGAACAAATTAGATAGTAGACCGGTATCGCATATTTAGTATGAGGCAGAGTAATGTCAACAATTTCAGCACCATTTTCTTTTAAATAGGAAGCAATTTTTTCCCAATTATAAACTATTTCCTCTGAAATTCCATCCATCTTATACTCTTTTGGTATACCGATACACTTACCTCTGATATCACAATTTATGAAATTGGAAAATTTAGGCACTGGCCTTTTGCTCGATGTTGAATCTTTTTCATCATAGCCACAAATTGTTTCCAGCATTAATGCTGAATCAGAAACGGAACGAGTAATTACTCCTGCTTGATCGAGAGAACTTGCAAACGCAATCATACCAAAACGCGAACACCTTCCATAAGTTGGCTTTATTCCAACCACTCCACAATAAGCTGCTGGTTGACGTACAGACCCACCGGTATCGCTTCCTAGTGCCCCAGCACATAAAAACCCAGCAACTGATGCTGCAGATCCACCAGATGATCCACCAGGAACAATTTTTTCTCCATCACTTTTTCTAATCCACACATTTTCAACAGGACCAAAATAGCTATTTGTGTTCGCAGAACCCATAGCAAATTCATCCATGTTAAGTTTACCGAGCATGGCTGCTCCATTTTTTAAAAGCAAGTTAGATACCGTAGATTCATAAGTCGGGACGAAATTTTCTAGCATTTTTGAGCATGCCGTTGTTTTTATTCCTTTTGTACAGAATAAATCTTTAACACCAACTGGTATGCCCATAAGTGGTGAAATATCATCTTTTTGTTTTAAGAAATATTCATCTGCTATTTTAGCGGCCTTTATCGCAACTTCTGGGGTTTTTGTTATAAATGCATTTAGTTGCTCATTTTCGACTGCATTAACATGCGTCACTACAAGCTCAACAGCAGAAAAATCTCTCCGCCTCAGTCCATCATGCATCTCTACAATACTTAGCCTTCTCAATTCATTCATCAATATTCAATTTAGCGAGGTATTAATTATAACAACAGTAGGGCAGAAAATCTATATATTTATGATCGAAAACAGGAATACAATCAAGATCAATTCAGATTTCTGAAATGGACTAGTTAGTAATACATTTTAAATAGCCATTTTGGCACACAATGCTGGTTGAGTCAAGCCATAAGGGCTTACTATCTAGCATTTCTAAAATCAAATATCAACATCATGCACGTTAAGTGCATTGTTATTTATAAAGTCACGACGTGGTTCAACCATATCACCCATTAGCACCGAGAATATGCTATCTGCTTCCTCACAATCTTTTATTTCAACTTTTAGCAGAGTTCTAGTTTCTGGATTGAGTGTAGTTTCCCAAAGCTGATCAGCATTCATCTCACCAAGGCCTTTAAATCTCTGCAGAGTTAAACCTTTTTTACCGTAATCCATTACTATTTTTGCAAGTGCACTTGGAGACTTTATTTTTATTTCAGTTTCTTGCGACTTTAAAAATGAATCACCATTAAATAAGTCAATTATGTTATCAAGAGAACTCAATATATTCTGTATTTCTTTGCTTTCAAGCATGCTAAGCGAGAATACATATTTGTCTGCTAATCCTTGAAACAATTTAGTAATGTGAATTTCTTCATCTTTTACTTCTACTTCCCAATTATATTCACTATACATCAATTTTAAATATTTTAATATCTCATCAGCAGACAATAGAGCATTCTTTTTGCTTAAAATTAGCAATGATTCTAAGAGATCTTGTGGTATTTCCCTATCATAATTTTTGCTAATGTTTGAAATACTGAGGCACTTATTCAAAACGAAACGCAAGTCTTTGCCTATACCATTTAATGTTAATCTTTTAATCGCTGAATTTACCATATACTTTTTAAAAGTTTCGTCATCTTTAATATGAGTATCTTTGGCATTTTTTGTAACTTTATAGAGCGGTGGCTGCGCTATATATAAATATCCTTTTTCAATTACTTCGCGCATATGTCTAAAAAAGAAAGTTAGAATCAAAGTTCTTATATGTGAGCCATCAACGTCTGCATCTGTCATAATGATAATTTTATGATACCTAGTTTTTTCAATATCGAAGTGCTCACTCCCTATTCCAGCCCCAATTGCCGTGATCAGAGAGCCAATTTCTGCAGATGAAAAAATACGATCCAATCCTGCACGTTCTACGTTTAGAATTTTCCCTCTTAATGCAAGTACTGCCTGTGTTTTACGATTACGTCCCTGCTTTGCAGTACCACCTGCGGAATTACCCTCTACTATAAACAATTCCGATAACTCAGGAACTTTTTCCTGACAATCGGCAAGCTTTCCAGGTAAAGTTGCGATATCAATATTATTTTTATTTTTAACTAACTCTCGTGCTTTTCTTGCTGCTTCTCTTCCTTTTGCTGATCTAATCGCTCTTTCTATTATGCTTGTTGCTAACTTGGGGTCAGTTTCAAGTATTGTACTTAATTTGTCAAAAACTATGCTCTCTACAACTGTCCGCGCTTCAGAACTGACCAACTTATCTTTTGTCTGTGAAGAAAATTTAGGATCAGGCATTTTGAGAGATAAAACACAAGTTAAGCCTTCTCTAACGTCTTCTCCGGTCAAATTCACTTTTGCTTTCTTCAAAAACCCTTCATTGGTTGCATAGTTATTGATACATCTGGTTAGTGCAGATCTAAACCCTGCCAAATGCGTACCACCATCCCGTTGTCTTATGTTGTTTGTGAAGCACAGCATATTCTCATAGTAAGAATCATTCCACTCCATCGATATTTCTACACTGGTGCCTAGATTTTTCACATCATCTCTAATGCTGGCAATTTTAGTAACGTGTGTCTTGTTTTTATCCAAGTACCGTACAAAATTTGCTGTGCCGAAATTATCTTCAGACTGTTTACTATCGTTAAAGTGAGACTCCACATATGGTTTATTACGTAAATCACACAAAGTAATCTTGATGTTTGAATTTAAAAATGCTAATTCTCTGATGCGACTCTCAAGAGTAGAGTAACTAAAATCGACACCGTTAAAAGTCTCTGTTGATGGCATGAATGTCACTCTAGTTCCTCTTTTGTTTGTGTTTTCATTCACTACTTTTAAGGATTCAATGGACTCACCATCTTCAAAGCGTATAAAGTGTTCTTTCTTGTTGCGCCAGATAGTTAATTCCAGCCAGCTTGATAATGCATTTACAACCGAGATTCCAACACCATGTAATCCACCGGAAACTTTATAGGTATTATTATCAAACTTACCGCCAGCATGAAGTTGAGTCATTATTACTTCTGCTGCTGATATTCCTTCTTCTTCATGAATATCAGTTGGAATGCCACGACCGTTATCAGTTACAGATACTGATCCATCTTCATTTATGCTAACTTCAATTTTATCACAATATCCAGCTAAAGACTCATCTATCGCATTATCAACAACCTCATACACCATATGGTGCAAACCAGATCCATCATCAGTATCACCAATGTACATACCTGGACGCTTTCTTACAGCATCAAGACCTCTTAGGATTTTTATTGCGTCAGCGTTGTAATTACTTTCCATGGAATTGCTTTATTTATAAATGTTAATTAATATTACATTTGTATACAACGATTAGCAAGATTTTAAAACTGAAAGAAGTATCTTTGGTTGTGGTATATAGGCAAAATATACCACACTACCTACATGAAACCCTGCTTTATATTTCAAGATGTATAACTACAGTGAGGTATAATTTACCTTTCCCTTTTGCTTAGACTTTCCAAATTAACACAGAATAGATTGCTTATACACTCTTTAATATTTCATCCTTTTTATCATTGTTTAGTTTACTGCTGAACTCCTGACACCTTCTCTCGACAGCTGAATGCGTAGTCATAATATACCTTACCGTTTCAGATGATAACTCTGGTAACTCATTACGGATCCTTCCTTGTTCTAGTTCAGAGAAATTGCTAAAATTGGCTCTGGCCATTTCAGGGAATTTTTGCGTAATCGTTTCTTTTATCATTGCTCTAGCTTCTTCTTCATCTAGTGTAATAACTACTAATAGATGCAAATCAGATAAAGACTCAAACAGTTTATTGTATGTTCCACCTGCACAACTTTGACCTTGAGTACCGTAAGTTGTTGCAGCGTCTACAAGACCCTTTACAAACATATCTTTTCTATTTTTTATGTCTTCATCATTCAAAGGGATTCTTTGATTTTCTGTTCCTGTATTTCTATCGTTGCAGGCTTTCCAACATAAAACAGCTGCCTGCTTTAGTGTTAGCTTACTATGATTATCTTTAAAATTATCTCCTGTTCTATTGATAAATCTTAAGCATTCAAGTACATGAGATTTATCACCTTCTGTAAATTCACTTGACTGTTTGATATACTCTTCAATGTCGTTTGTGTTGCCTCTATTTAGCTGCACATAGAACTCATTTTTGCTTAGATTCTCTTTATACTTTTCTATGAGTCTATCAACACTCAAATTTATACTAGCAACTGCACTTGGATCATGAGTAGTTTTTACAGCAAAAGGAAGGACATTAGTTAAACTATGGAAGAAAGGTATCTCTTCTTTTGGAATTTGTTGTATTAAACTATTAAGCTGCCGTACTCCTTCACGATTTAGCAGCCACAAGGACAACATAGGCAGCACTAAAAACATACAGGAAGGAATAATACATACGATCAAAATAGTTGTTAATATTCCTCTAATGATATTTTTTAACCATGCTGACGACCTTTTTTCATTTTCTCCTGGTTTGAAAAAATAATTTACTAATAATAAATATAAAAGGAATTGTATGATGAAAAGAAGCGGAGAAATCATACTTACTAATAAAACTATATTGATGAGCTTTTTAGTTTTACTAGTGTTGTTGTGAACATTTTGCGCTTCTTCTATTAAATCCTGTGCCCTATTTCTATTTTGCTGTTGATTATTATTTTGACCTACAAACATAACACACACCCTATTCTAATATTAATATGCTATGCTATAGAAAGCATGTAAATAAAGCAAGAAATTTATCAACTATCTGTGAGCTGCTTTTATTTTTGCTTGATTGGAGATTCTATCTTTGTGCTTTCTGCATTATTGAGAGTACTGCCTGTTTTTTGTGCAGCAATTTCTTGAATACCTTTCACAATAAAATACACTACTAGCGCTAAACCAAGAGTTATAATAGTTAGCGTAACTAATGCTGCTAACTGAACTTTCATCTCTAAACCCGTTTTTGCTTTATTCTCTCTTAGGAATCGAGCCATGTCTTGATCGTTTTCCTGCATCGCAAGATCTAAAGGAGTAAGTCCCCTCCCATTTTTTATATTAATGTTTGCTCCCTGTTTCAAAAGAAGCCCCGTTTTTTCTATATTACCTTCTTTTACTGTACGAAATAGACGACTTTCACCTTCTATCTTTTCAATATCTGCTCCATATGATCTAAGTACTTCAATGGCTTTTTCATTCCCACTATTGAGCGCGATATCCAAAGCATCCATTCCAGCTTTATTTTTGTGGTTGATAAAATCCTTTAGCTGATTTCTATCAAAACTTTCCACATATTGTTCAATAACGAGTTTTACTACCTTTTCAGGACAATTATTAGCAGCAGGAAAAAGTATTGTGTTGTTATTATTATCCTTTTTTGTTATGTCTGCTTTGAGTTTATTTATCAAATATTCGATAACTTCTATTCTGCTATCATTCTCTGCTTCAGTGCATTGTCTAGTAGCTAAAAATAAAGCTGTTCCCCCATTGTTATCTATATCTTCAATATTCCGTCCCTTATCAACTAAGGCTTGTATTACACTTTTATTTCCATATAAAGCAGCAAAGTGAAGAGGTGTATGCCCTTCAGTGCTTTCCCTTTCATTAATTAACGCACCATGGCTAGCTAGTAATTCTATGAACTCTGGCGTATTTGCAAAAATTGCAAGGTGCATTGGTGTTAAGTAATCTTTGCCATGATTTTCAGTTTTTGCGTTAACGTTTGCTCCACTTTCTATCAGCAATTTCGCTATTTCAAATTGCTTATGCCCGATGGCAATATGCAGTGGTGTACGATTACGTTCATAATTATCATTGACGTTTGCACCAGATTTTATTAGTAATTCTGCAGTTTTAATATCACCTGCCTTAATTGCAACGTGTAAGGAAGGAGATTCATCTTTTTCTATTTCCCCTGTCATACGAAATTGCGAACATATTAATTCATATATTATTAAGTTTTTATTAAGATTATATTAATAATAGTTAAAAAAACTTCAATTTTTATTAAAAAATAGATATCTATCAACGATTTTATAAGCAAATGTTTATATAATAATTCCAAAAGTGAAACAGTAAAAAAAAAGCTTTTCATGAGAAATTATAAATGATAAATTATTAATAATGAATTATCGAGAATAAGTTATGTGCTTTGGTTTGCCTAACATAAACAGAGAAGGTTATTTATTTATAATTGTTTCCTTTATAGTAACGTGTATAGCATTCTCTATATCTTGGGGGGCTGGCATTACTTGCTTATTCCCAACACTATTATGTACTTATTTCTTTCGTGACCCATCAAGAGCTGTACCAAACAATAAGGATTTCATATTAAGCCCTGCTGATGGTGTGATTTCAAAAATTGAAGAAGTTAATTATCCTTTGTTAGCAGAAAACGAAGAAGGAAAGAAGTTTACACTTGTCAGCATATTTCTAAGTGTTTTGAATGTCCATGTGAATCGTATACCAATATCTGGTGCGATAAAGGAAATGAATTATAAAAAAGGCAAGTTTATTTCTGCAGTAAGCAATAGGTCTAGTAATGAAAATGAAAAGCAGGTTATTGTGATTGAATATGAAGAGGGGAAAGAAATCATTGTGGAACAAATAGCTGGATTTATTGCACGCCGCATTGTTTGTAATTTGAGAGTATCTCAAAGTGTAAAAGCAGGTGAAAGATTTGGAATTATACGATTTGGCAGTAGAGTAAATATTTATATACCTACTGGCATAGAGGTAAGAGTTTCAGAAGGGCAAACTGTTATTGGTGGTGAAACAATTATAGCAGATTTAAACAAGCAAGAGAAGCTTATTTTTGATGTAATATGAATAACGATGGAAGTAACGGTAAATTCTTACCTATTACCAAATTATTTCCAAATTTTATAACTTTACTGGGTTTATGTGCTGGCCTTACTTCACTTAAATTCACATTTAATGAACAATGGGAATTGTCAGCAACTTTTATTATCATCGCAGCAATAATAGATGGAATGGATGGTAGAATAGCCAGAATTCTAAAATCAACTAGCGATTTTGGAGCACAGCTTGATTCTTTTGCAGATTTTCTGAATTTTGGTTCAGCACCTGCCTTTCTTTTGTATTTTTGGAAGTTAAATAAAATTAAAGTTGTAGGTTGGATCTTAGTAATGATATATGTAATCTGCATATCAATAAGACTTGCAAGATTCAATGTTTCGCTACATTCAGAACAACTATGCTGGAAAAAAAATTTCTTTTCCGGCATTCCAGCTCCTGTATGCGCTTTACTTGCTCTGTTACCAATAATTATTACCTTCCAATCTCATGAAAGTGAATACTTACTTCTTATAGAGCAGTTTTTTAACGTAAGGAATACAGCTTGTTACTTTTTGGCCATTTCATTTTTTTCGATAAGTCATATTCCAACTTTCTCCGCAAAGTACATTTATGTCCCTAAAAGTTTATCCTATATCTTTGTATCATTTTTTGGAATATTGATCATATTTTTTATAAGCAAGCCCTGGATAACACTACCAATTTTAGGTGCAGTTTATGTATTGACTATTCCAATAAGTACTGGACTTTATATATATTACGCATATAAAACTAGTCCGCTATATAAAAAATAGTGAGCAGCATGGTTGTAAAAGTAACTGATCTATTAAATTCTCTTCTATATATAAAGATATTTAACATTCCATTCATAATTATTTGGGTAATTGCAACTGGAGTTTTTTGTATGATTCAATTCAAATTTACTAACTTTAGATTATTCAAACATGGAATACAGACGCTATTTAACCTAAAATGTAATGGCAATAATAATGGTGTAATCACTCATATTCAAGCGTTTGCAACAGTCATTTCCGGAACAGTTGGTCTTGGAACAATATCAGGAGTTGCAATAGCTATCACAATAGGGGGCCCAAGTGCAGTTTTTTGGATGATAGTTACTGGAATACTTGGTATGTCAATAAAGTTTGCTGAAGTAGTGCTTGCATTCAATTACCGCTCTGAAAACACAACTGGTGGAGCTTTTTATTATATGGAGCATGGACTTGCAAAGATTGGATTTATAAAAATTGGCAAATCCCTCGCATTTATTTATGTGATTATGCTGCTTGTTGCAATGATTCTGGGCGGCATACCATTTCAAGCAAATCAAATTGCAGCGTTGTCAAATAACCTATTTGAATACAACGCATCTGTTATTATATCTCTGCTTGTATTAATTGTAATACTGGGAGGGATCAAGCGAATTGCTTTCGTTGCAACAGGTTTAGGGCCGATTATGATAATGTTATATGTAGGCATGTGCATGTATTTAATCTGTGCAAACGGAAGTAATCTTTTAAATGCTCTATCTATAATGTTTCAAGATATCTTTAACAAATCAGCTATAGAAGGTGGAGTATTGAGTGGATTAATAGCAGGGGTAAGAAGATCAGTGTTTGCTAATGAAGCGGGTACTGGAACAGCAGCTATAGCACATTCGATTGTAAAAGAGAAAGACCCAGTTAAAGTTGGGAGTGTTGCAATGATTGCACCATTTGTAGACACAATATTAGTCTCATTTTTGACTGGTGTTGTGATAATTATCACTGGTATGCACAGTACCAATGAAATCGGTGATATTACGTTAGTTAGCTCAGCATTTTTGACAGCCTTGCCTTTATTTAGCAAGCTAGTTCTTCCGCTGATAATGTTTTCCTTTGCATTTTCCACGATAATAGCTTATTATTACTACTGTGAAGTTGCCCTTGTGTACTTATTTAGTAACAAAAAAGTACTGATATTATTTCAATTTTTTATAGTGGGTTCAGTGTATATCAGCTGTATATCAAAAAATATAGAATTTATATCTTATTTAGGTGACAGTCTGTTTATGTGCCTTATGATTCCAAATGCTGTTGCAATATACCTACTGAGAAGGGACGTTTCAAATGCAGTAGACTCTTATTACGAAAGGTATAAACATGATTTATAGATTGCTTTGTATGATGTTATTTTGCCTATCGTTTAATGATGTATATGCTGCTTCAATTTTTTACAAAAGTTATGACATTGCATTAAATGGAATAAGCAACTTCATGAATGAAGTATTGTTTTTCAAGATCTTTCACGTACCATTTATAATTCTTCTATTGGTTTTTGGTTATATATTTCTAACACTACGTTTTAAATTTCTCAACATAAGGATGTTTAAGCATGCATTCGCTATTTTGTGTGGAAAATATAACACAGATCATCACGATGGTCACATTACGCATTTTCAGGCATTCGTAACCGCGCTATCAAGCACAGTAGGTCTTGGAACTGTTGCTGGTGTTGCAATTGCAATTTCAATGGGAGGGCCAGGAGCGGTACCTTGGATGATGATTACAGGTTTTTTTGGTATGTCTGCAAAGTTTGCTGAAGTAACTTTAGCATTCAGGCACAGAACAGAAGGTCAAGAGCAGTTATTCAGTGGTCCTTTTCAATATATAAGGAATGGGCTAGAGGAATTTGGATTTAAAAAACTTGGTATTGTTCTGGCTGCTATATATGCAGTATTTTTTATATTATCAGGTCTTGGTGGAAGTGTAGCGTTTCAAACTAACCAAATGGTTTCAATATTATCTGGTTATTCACATTGGATAGATGGTCATCCTTGGTTTCTCTCTTCCATAATTTCTATGTTACTTGCTCTAGTAATTATTGGTGGAATTAGAAGGATAGCCAGGGTGTCTTCTGCACTAGTACCTATTATGTCACTCATATATATTTTGAGTTGTTTCACGATTATTGCATTTAATATTCACAATTTTAGTAACGCATTTAAAATATTATTTTCCAGTATGATAGACTTCAATGCTGTTGGTGGAGGAGTGGTAGGAGCATTTGTTGCTGGAATTCAAAGGGCAGTTTTTGCCAGCGAAGCAGGTGTTGGTTCTGCTTCAATCACTCACGCGGTAGCTAAAGATGAGGAGCCGGTTAGAACTGGACTAGTTGCGATGATAGAACCATGCTTTGACACAATGTTAATTTGCTGTTTAACAGGAATAACAATAGTAATAACAGGTGCATACCAGACCAGCACTGGCGAGGGAATACTGATCACTCAAAAAGCATTTGAGACAGTTTCTTCTTGGTTTCCTATCCTTTTAACAATAGCTGCGCCTTTATTTGCATTTTCTTCAGTAATTTCATTTGTCTATTGCTGTGAAATGGGATGGTTATATTTGTTTGGTGCAAAGAGTATAGTGATATACCGAATATCGGTAATAATTGTGGCATTTTTCTCTGGTCTTTCTAAAGATATAATGGCTATTGCCAATATTGGTGGAGCTTTATTCTCTTGTTTAGCACTCATCAATATGACAGCGCTCATACTGTTCAGTAATCAAATCAACGATGAAGTTCAATTCTATCTAAAAAGACTGAGAAATAACAAGATTAACTAGGTTTTTAGTATAATGGAGAAATATATAATTCTTATATTATCCTACGTACTCGGTTCAATACCGTTTAGCTTAATTATTGCAAAAATAAAGGGGATAAATTTAAGAGAGGTAGGCTCAGGAAACATTGGCGCTACAAACGTTGCAAGGACAGGAAATAAAGGCCTTGCTGCTCTTGCATTATTTCTGGATGCCTTTAAAGGGTTTATCGCGGTTTATATAGCACAACAATTTTTCGATGACAATCTTTGTATATATATATCTGCAATTTTAGCAGTTTTAGGGCACATGTTTCCCATTTGGCTAAAATTTAAAGGAGGCAAAGGAGTTGCAACAACTTTGGGAGTTTTAATAGCACTTAATATGCTAGTTGCCCTGATATTTATATTTGCCTGGATAGTGGTATTTTTTATCTTTAGATACTCTTCTCTTGCTTCATTAAGTGCTACTTCAACGGCTGTAGCATGGTCCTTTTTTTTCCAGAGGAATTTGTTCTTAACATTACTAGTTATAGGAACACTAGTTTTCCTAAAACACCACAGAAATATTGTGAATCTTCTGCAAGGTAAGGAACATAAGTTTTTATAATTTACGTGCTGACCCTGTTACTTCTTATATTATCGATGTTTGGGTCGGTTAATTTTCCTGGATTAATATATTCAAGATTTTCTATTGTATCTACTACATTCTGTTCACTACAATCCAAGCTAAACAAATTTCTCATTAAAGGTATCCTGATCTCTTGAATAAAATTAGAAGTTATTTGTTTACTGCTATCATCTGACTTATCCCAAGCATTGAGGATTTCTTTATGATTCTTCTTTTTTTTCAGCTCTTTCTTAATAAACTCATACGCCTCATCTTTTGCATCCATTCCAATTCTGTCTTCCATAAGGTATTTTACTCTAATACTAGAGTGTATTCCTTCTAATGACTTTATCGCAGCACCAATAATACCGGTAAAGCAAGTTTCAGAAATAAACGTCCCTTGAGCATAATTTATGGCATACATTAAAGACTTTGCCAATTCCTGCCTTTTGCTGCAACTGATTCACTATCTCCACTATTGCAAGCCTTTAGAACTAAGTATAAAATTTGCCCTCCCATGAGTCCAGAAACATGAACTTGTTCATCATTATTGCACCACTCATTAAGAAAGTTAATCAATCCCTTTTTATTATTATCCCTAAACTCTTTTTCTCCTTCTATAAACATAATAAATTCATTATTATGTATAATATCCTTAGATTCTGGTATCTTCTCACCATATTTATCTTTTAATATATTAATATTGTCAATAATACTATCATTTGATAAATGAGGCAATGTGTGTTCAATAGCAGTATTAATAAAATACTTCATACCGAATAAGTTCTCTCGTGCACCATCCAAAAGTAAATTCACTGCATTCTTAAACAGGGCAATAGGATTAAGTTTTTTTGGTCTGACTTCAGGTTGCAACAAAATTATTAACATCGTTAATGGTATCGGTGCTAACAGCCAAGCTAATATGAGAGCCTTAGTAAAGGATAGATATAATATAAACCCTACTAACGATAAAAAAACACTGACTTGATTATATTATCTTTAATAAATACTTTCCAGTATTCCTTTTTATTTACTTCCTCATTCTTTATTTTTTATAGGTAAGAAAAGTTTGGACCTCTAATCTGTAAAGAACAGCCACAAAAGAAATTGCTATACTGGTGGACATAGTTAATATATTTAACGCTTGCACAGTACCAAGGTAAACAAAAAACTTTAGCCTGTTAGATTCCTTTGAAGGAAATTATAATTGAGAAATACCTATCATAGCTTACCTTCAACATCATTACACTCTAGTAATAGCATAATAATTTAAAACGTCAATGTTTAAGTATCTTATTATCCACACACTCATCGTATTCGATCTCGACTGTAGAGTGTGCTATCTCGAACCTATTTAGTAGTATTTTTTTTATCTCATACAAAATATCAGTGTGTTGTGCATTTTGCTTTACTTTGGCATGCATGGTAATTATAAAATAATTATCAGATAGTGACCATGCATGTATGTGGTGCACATCTATCACTTCAGGTAACTTAGATACAATCTCACTTTTGATCTCCTCAGCAGATACACCTTCAGGTGTACCTTCAAGGAGTATATGGCAAGAATTCTTGAGAATTTTATAGCCACTGTTTAAGATTATTACGCTGACAAATATTGACAAAATAGGGTCCACTACTTGCCATCCGGTAAGCATGATAATTATGGATGCAAGTATAGCAGCTACAGAGCCTAAAATATCTCCTATGACGTGTAATACAGCACTTTTTATGTTTATGTTACTTTCACATTTACTATGTAATATAAAAAAGACTATGATATTAGAAATCAGGCCAAGTGTGGCAATTATTAACATTACTTTCCATTCAACATTAACTGGAAAAATAAATCTTTTTATTGATTCAATTATAATGACCGCTGCAATGAGAAATAGAGTTAAACCATTAATAAATGCTGCAATTATCTGCAATCTGTGATAACCATATGACCTCTGTAAATCAGATTTCTTGGCTGAAAATTTATGTGCTATCCAGCTTAAAACCAAAGCAAAAAGGTCAGTGAGCATGTGTCCTGCATCTGATAACAGAGCAAGCGAGTGTGAAATTATTCCACCTGCTATCTCCATAAGCATTGTTATTGCAACTATTATTATAGAATAAATTAAGCGCTTGGATGCTGCTGCTGAGTGTTTGCCATTGTGGACTGCTGTCATATAAAATCTTTTCATGAGCAAAAAACGTGGGTAACACTGGGCTCGAACCAGCGACCCCTTGCACGTCAAGCAAGTGCTCTACCAACTGAGCTAATTACCCATCGTAGCTTTAGTATAGTGCTTCAGTGGAATAGAAGTCAATTTGCTTTTAAATTCTTACCCTATCCTAATGTAACGTTAGAATGTAGATTTTTTTGTAGTCAAGCTATATCTTATATTGTTCATATTAAATTAATTACTTATATTTCTTCACTAAGATATAGACTATACCAATATGAAAATTCACATTTTTTTAGTAGAGATCACCTTATATTTGAAGAGTTAGTAAATTAGAGGTTAGAATTATGACAATCAATCAACAAATAAATAAAAATATAACTAAAGAAGAATATTTCAACAATAACGGCAAAGGATTTAATTCGCCACATGTTGTAGAAGTTAAAGATTTAAATATTAAAGTAGAGGTTTATTCTCATAATTTAAGAGCAAGTAAAATTGCTAACATTGAAAGTGAGATAAGAGAAACAGCTACTAATTTTAAGGACGCATTCAAGTTAAAACACAGCAACTCAGAACAAACATTTAAAATTTATATGTTTGATGACAAGGATGATTACACTCACCTTGGCGGAAGCGAGCGTTTCGGTTCTTACCTTGGAGATGAAGGTGGTAAATGTTACTACAAAGGGGAAGCTGATGTTTTTGCTGAAATGTATGTCTACCAACAAGGTGGCGTTCATAACCTTCAGCATGAATTTGCACATGGTTTAACTTACTTGGCTACAGGAGGTGAGCACCTACCTGCAGTATTAATGGAAGGAATTGCAGATTACTTTGAGCACCATTCAGATCATAAATTCAATTCTCAAGGATCAAGTATCGACAAAACTGAAGCTACAAATTTGAATTTAAGTGAAATTTTAAGTTTAGAATATTCAGAGAACGACGAAGCAAATAGCCTGGTTTATAAAACAGGTCATGCGTTGATAATGTACTTACAGGAAAAAGATCCTAGTTTATTAAGAGACTACCTAGATGCTTTACGTCAAGGTGACTCACATAAGTCAAAAGACTTTCTCTCTCAAATAAAAGGGCATAATGATAATTTTAAAGGCTGGCTTGCTGAGAATGATACAGAAACTGCAATGGAACATCTTAACGCTTTGCAAGTTACAAAAGGAGCTTTTATAGCAACTGGTCAAGAAATAGTGGGTGGAGAAATTAAAAACATATCCTACTATAAAGCAAATATAGAAAAAATGGATGGAGAAAACGTTGGAAGTTTTTCTCCTGTAGAACACGTTGCATTTTATGATGTTGCTCGTGCTATAAATAGGGCAACAAATGATACATTTGATATATCAAAGGAATATCATTTCCTCAAGGTAGTAAAAACTTCTGATGGACAGGATAAACTAACTTACTCTGACCAACAAGGTAATGAATATCAAAACAGTCAAGAATATAAGAGTCAGGTTTTAAATGTATTGTCAAAGTATGATAAAACTTTGAAAAAAACTTGCGATGAGAAACTAAAGAATCTGGATGAGCAGATTCATAAGGAATCCACTGAAGTACTTGAAAGATATCATAAACAAGAGATCTCCTATGAAGAACTTTTGGAAAAATATAATTTCATTACTTCTTCCTCTCGATATGAAGAATTGAAAAATTCCTTACTTGATAAAACCATAAACACTGGCTTAGAACAAGTAAAAGCGACTAAGAACATCGATGTAGAAAAGATGTTAGAAGAGATGATCAATATCGATCCAAACTTAATAAGGAGTACAAATCATATTGATCTACAAGAAGGTAAGATTTTCTCTATAAAAGCCCATGGTCACGGGAATATGGGTGCGCTATCCATACAAGATGGAGATACAAAGCTTGGAGAATTATCGAGCGAATCAGGATTTTTCAAGCAAGTTGAAGGCCAAACTAAAGAAACTTTCATTTTTGAGGATATACTGCACAACTTAAATACTCAATATGATGGTGGTGCTTATATGGCGATTACGAAAGAAAATGGTCATTATAAAGCTTCTTTAATAGACGGCAGAACAGTTGAACGTGATGAATACTTTGATGAAGCGCATTTACATGAAAATGAATTGTTGCATCCTAGCACTGGACACATCCAAAAAGATTTAGATTCTCTGCTCCTTAGAGGTACCAAAATTTTGAATCATCAAGATTCAGAGCACACACAATATTCTGATGAGCAAAAGGCAAATGGAGTAATCGTGGAAAAAGGAACATTACTGGATAATAAGGGAACAGATAGGACAGACGATGATGTATATGAAGCTGTTGTAAAGCAAGGAGACGAGCGCTTACATGAGTTCAAAAATATGGGCTTTTATATTACCGAAGAGGTGAAAAATGAAAGAGGTGAAATTACAAATGGAAGTAACTTGTTCATTCATGATCACGGAAAAAATGTGCGCTATCAGTTACCTGAAAAAGTTACTCATCTAAAGTTAGTGCAAAAGGATGGACAATATAAGTTAGCACCATCTGATTCTGAAGGGAGAGAGTATAATGGCATACCAGATGAATATAGATATATAGATCCAATATTTGCACATGAATATGAGAAGAGAGATTATTCCCATAAACATGTAAATGTGGGCCTTATAAACTTAGAGAAATATGGCTCTGGCAAACTTTTTGCTATAAAGTACGACCCAAATGATTACCACATACAAAGAAACTCAAGTAGTGAAATAGTTAGAATAAAAGATCAAGCATATTTCACTAAAGTAAAACTATTTGATGGTGATACTGATGAAGAAATTGGAATGTTATCTAATAATTTCCATAACTTCAAAGGAAAAATATTCTTTTCTGCTGATTATAACTACAGTTATAATGATTTCCTCGCATCTGTTTCTCCTCAAGTTGAAATTGAGGACATGGGGAATGGAAGTAAAAAAATAACTTTCGATCAAGGTGATGGCGATATCGGTGATACTAATAGAGGCTACACGGACTATCAGAGAATATTCACAAAAGAGAAACAAACCGAAAGTCCAAAAGGGCAAGTAAGTGAAACTAAGACAGAAGTTAACATGAGCCATAGTACTACTAATATTGTTGCTGAAGAGAGAAACGACAATAGTGAAATGCAGTCTGATCAGCCACAAATTCCAACAAGGGCAAAAAGGTCAGCTTCAGTGGAGGAGAAAGAGCAGGTATTAAAAGACACAATCTTGAAAATAGAAAAGAACTATGATCGAGACTTAGAAGGAAAGCACAAGGCAAATGTAACCATAGATTACAATGATGTGAAAGCCTTGTATGATAGAGCAGAAGGAGAAGATAAAGGCTCTGTGTTAAAGTTTTGGAACAAACTGCATACATCAGATTATAAGGTTGGTGCTTTGCCCGAAGACAAGTATTACTTTAAAGATGGCAAATTTGTAATTCACGATAGTGATACGAAAAAGCTTATAGTGTTACCTGAGGATAAGGTATCCATCAAAATAATGAAGGATGGTGATAGCTATAGTTTGGCTATATCAAGTGGTAATGGCAAAGTAATAAGCAGCATTAGTAAAATAGATAATCCGAAGGGAATGTTCAAAAAAGTGTGTCAAACCGAAAAAAAGTAATAAATTGATATAAAAAAATGGAGGTTTGACAATGAGTCAAAAAGTAGTAAACAGAACTAACGGATTGGTAGATTATAAAGAGTTGGAAACAAATATCCTGTCGTCTATACGAGAAGGAAGACCGTTGACAGGAAAGGAGGGAGCATTAACACCATTTATAAAAAAGCTGCTGGAGGCGAGTCTAGAAGGTGAAATAGAAAACCATTTATTAGCTGAAAGTGAAGAAAATAATCGCAGAAATGGGAGGAATGGAAAGACTTTACGTACAAGTGCAGGTTCATTTGAGCTGTTAACGCCAAGAGATAGAGAAGGAAGTTTTGAGCCGCAAATAGTCAAAAAAAGGCAAACAAGCTTACATCCAGAGCTTGAAACGAAGATTTTGAGCACATTTGCCAGTGGTATGAGCTATAGAGATATAGCGTCACACGTTGAGGAAATTTATGATCACAAAATATCGGTAGCAGAGATATCAAGTATTACCGACAAATTACTGCCTATAATCAATGAATGGCGTAGTCGTCCACTGCAATCAGTATACCCGATAGTATTTATGGATGGGATGTTCTTTAAGGTCAAGGAGGATGGACATTGCGTAAGTAAATGTATGTACAATATATTGGGCATAGACCAAAATGGCAGAAAAGAAGTCCTGGGCTTTTATTTGGCTGAAAGTGAAGGAGCTAACTTTTGGTTGGAAGTGCTAAATAACCTCAAAGAAAGAGGAGTAGAAGATATTCTGATTGCATGTGTAGATGGGCTAAAAAGCTTTCCTGCAGCCATCAACAGTGTATTTCCCAGTGCAGAAGTGCAGCTATGTATAGTACACCAAATAAGAAATTCTCTGAAATATGTATCCAGT
>NZ_QPIP01000002.1 GCF_003344345.1 Wolbachia endosymbiont of Cylisticus convexus
GGAATCTACCGTCTTAAGCGTCAAGATAAAAACTATTGTTTTTTACCATGGCATTTAAACAAATAATGATTTTTCTCATGACAGCAACTAATGCAACTTTAGCGGCTTTGCCAGAAGCAACTAAGCGCTGATAAAGAGCTTTCATTTTCCTGTTATGACGCATTGCGACCACAGCAGACATGTATAATGCTTTTCGAGCATAAAACCTGCCACCTATGATTTGAGCTTTGCTTACCTTTCTTCCGCTTTCATTAGTTTTTGGTGCAACTCCAATTAGACAGGCTATTTCTTTATTATCTAATCTACCAAGCTCAGGTACTTCTATGAGTAGGATACTCGCAATTTTGCGTCCAATACCTTTATAGCTAGTTAGAAGTTTGCTTTTTTCCTTCAAACCAGGGTCAGAGTCTATTATGTCTTCTATGTCTTGCCTAACTTGCTCTAATTGTTTTTTGGCAAATTCTATCTGCTTTACTATATATTCTCTGGCTTTTCCTGTCACATTATGTAAACGACACATATTTGCGTGAACATCATCGCTTAGATTACGCTCAATTGCTCTTAGTTCTTTTAGTTCTTCTTGTTTTTGTGAAACTATACATTCTACTACCTCATCGTTTTTTGTGATAAATTCAGCATACTTTTCTAGCAATTTTGCATCTAATTTGTCTGTTTTTGCAAAATGGTTACAAGCTTTCGCAAACGCATATACCCGGTTTGGGTGAGCTCTATGCACAACTATACTATGTTCTTGTAACAATTTTACGACAAGTTTTTCATAACCGCCTGTTGATTCTACTACACATAATTCAACAAATACATTAACTATTTTTGACTTTATAAACTCAGATATAGCTTTTTCTGCATTTTCTATACGCTGATGTTTATTGTTGATTGAAATATCAAGTGTCTCTTTTGAAACATCAATACCCATAAAAACTGTTCTAGCCATTTTTGCACCTATAAATTATAATCAAATAACAATATAAATGATGTACAGGATTGTGATTCGATCTTTTAGATCCCCCTACCGTTCGTACTACATTTTTTAAGCAAGGAGTGTACTGAGATTCCTACGATTTCTATCAATCAATCCAATTGACAGTATCACTCCTTGCTCATTATAGCCTTGCGACTTTGATTTAATATACAATCCAGTTTTCTTTACCAAAAGTGCCTCATTCTATAACGCAAAACCCATACTCCAATTAATTACTTGCAATCTGGATCCCAGTGTCAAGCACTGGGATGACAGTAGAAGAAGCACTGGAATGACATCACAAAGGCTACTCGAATGACATCTTCTTACGGATAATGCTCATGCAGCTGTGTGTCACGCACTGACCATTTATTCCTACATTTTTTTGCCTATCTTATTTTGTCACTCTGCTGAACAGATACTAAAGTGCTAGCTTCTTCGGGTTCACGCACAATTCTATCAGGAGTTTTGTGACTGTAATTGCAGAAAACATCGAGCATAAAACTCCTATTGATAAAGTGACAGAAAACCCTCTAATTGCTCCGCTACCAATAATAAACATTATTCCCGCAGCAATTAATGTAGTGAAGTTTGAATCAAGGATTGTTTTTATTGCATTTTTAAATCCTTCTTCAATGGCACGAGCTGTTCTTTTTCCTGCTCTTATTTCTTCGCGAATACGTTCAAATATCAAAACATTTGCATCCACCGACATGCCAACAGTTAGCGCAATTCCAGCAATTCCAGGTAGAGTAAGAGTTGCTTCAAGTAGGGTGAGAATGAGTAGTATGGAAGTTACATTAAAAACAAGTGCAACAGACGCCAATAAGCCTAACTTGCCATAAATAATCATTATAAATAAAGCAACAGCGATAATTGAAATTATCGCTGCTCTTTTTCCTGCTTTTATTGACTCTTCTCCAAGGCTTGGACCAATGTTTTTTTCTTCAATTATTTTAAGTGGTGCAGGTAGTGCACCAGATTTTAAAAGTATTGCAAGTTCGCTCGCTTGTTTTTCAGTGAAGTTACCGCTAATTTCTCCCTCTCCATTTAGAATTGGTTCACGTATTGTTGGTACAGTTAAGACTGTGTTATCTAGAACAATTGCAAAAGGCTTTCCTACATTTTCTTTAGTGATTTTCGCAAATCTTTTACTCGCTACGCTATCAAATTTAAAATGTACTGTTGGTTTACCTAAATTGCTGAATCTAACTGATGCATTGACCAATGAATCACCGCCTATTTCAGTCTTGCGGAATATTAGATAGGAATTACCCAAAGAATCCTTGAGCATAACCGTAGTTTCATAGTCTATATCTTGCAACTTTGCTACGTTAGTGTTTACCAAATGGAAAGCTAGCTTAGCTGTTTTGCCAAGCAGAGATTTTATCTGCTGAGTGTCTTCTACTCCAGGAACTTGGACTAATATCTTATTCTGTCCTTGTTTTTGTACACTTACTTCCTTAGTACCAAGCTTATCTAATCGCCTTTGGACATTAATTATCGATTCAGAAACTACTTCATTGATTAATGAATTCTTATAATTCGGTTTATATGAAATGAAAATTGAAGCATCCTTTCTACTCAGCTCTAAGTTTGGGTTTATTTTGTGGATTAACGTTGAAACTTTTTTGTAATCATCAATATTACTTAAAGTTACAACTATTTGTTTATCGTTTTTTATGCTACTTTGTGTTAACAGACCTTCTTTTATTTCATCGGCTAGCATGCTAGATTTTTCTTTAAAGTAGAAATCCAAGTCTACGTTCAGGAGCAGAGATGATCCACCTTTCAAATCAAGCCCTAGATTTATTCTCTTTTTTGAGATGAAAAACTTATTATCAAAGAAATTTGGCAGTGTTATATATAAAGATAGTAAAAAAATTAGTAATACCGAAAGAGATTTAACTATGAGCTTGTTTGGCATAAATTTAAACTATATTAGATGCATTGTAAACTGAATAGCTGCTAACCACAAGCACCTAAAAAAGATTAAGACTACTTAAAGCCCTAATCTATAATTGACGATCTGCAATTTGCTCTTCTGAAACATTATTTACTGAAGTGTTATAAATGTATGAATTAGGTTCAGAATTAGCTTTAAGATTCTCTATTTGTTTATTTTTTCTAATGCTATCAATCGGAAGGTAAATGCATAAACCAAGTATTGAAAAAGTAACTATAGTAGCTGGTATGTGAGTAGTAAGAAATTCACTATAACTTGGACCTTCCCAATCGAGATGATTAGATAGAGAAGGATGATAGGAAAAACTGGGAATTGCTACTGCTGTACTTAATGCTGTTAGAACGCTAGCGACAGTGACACTGAAAAGGGGTAAAACATTTTTTTTATTAAATCTGCCATTAGAATCTTTTAAAATATCAAACATATAAACTCCTCGATTACTAAATGTGCGTGATACTAAGAGCTAATTATAAGATGTTCAATAACTAAATTGGAGATAATAAAAAATGGGCATAGAATATAGACATACAATATGAAGAATATATGCTAGTTAAAATGGGTACGAGGGGAAGCGACCTTGCAATTGCCCAAGCTTTGGAAGCAAAACAAAGATTATTAGAGTCTTTTCCTAATCTATCCATTGAGATCGTTAAAATAAAAACTTCTGGTGACAAACATGCTAATGTAAACCTTGCTGAAATAGGAGGTAAAGGACTGTTCCTCAGAGAGATTGAGGCTGAATTGCTTGAGAATAATATAGATATGGCAGTTCATTCGTTAAAAGATGTACCTGCATTTTTCTCGAAGGATTTGGCAATCCCTTGTGTTTTAGAGAGGTTAAGTCCATGTGATGTATTTGTTTCTCATAAATATGAAAGCCTAAAATCCTTGCCACAGCAGGCTATGATTGCAACTTCTTCAATAAGAAGAAAAGTTCAGCTGCTAAATCTCAGGCCGGATCTGAATATAGTACCGCTGCGCGGAAATGTGACAACTAGACTGCAAAATCAAAATTTTGATGGAATAATTCTAGCTGAAGCAGGGCTGATAAGATTAAAAAAACATCACTCAATTACAGAGGTATTGCCATCGAAAGTCATGTTAAGTGCGGTAGGGCAGGGGGTAATTTGCATTCAATGTCGAAAGAATGATGTAAAAGTTATCGATCTTTTAGAGAAAATTAATAATAATATGTCTTTTATAAGGACAAAATCAGAGCGCAGTTTCATGAAGACAGTAAATGGTTCATGCTTTACGCCGCTTGCAGCCTTGGCAGAATATGTGAGTGAAAACATGCTGCATCTTTATTGTATGTTAGCAGACGAAAGGGGTATATACTTTACTGAGCGCACTTCGTTTGTAGAAGATGCAGAAAAAATGGGTATGGATGCAGGATTAGAGTTAAAGTCAAAATGCTTATAAGCTTACCTAAAGTACGCGGAATCTATCGTTATAATGTTTTAATGTCTAAAATGACATGGTTAAATGTTGGTGGCCAAGCTGATGTACTATTTAAGCCACGTGACATTGAAGATCTAATGTGCTTGATAAAAGATACTGAGTTACCAATTAGTGTTATTGGTGCAACATCTAACATAATAGTGCAAGATAGTGGCATTCGAGGAATAACGGTGAAATTAGGTAAGGAATTTGCGTATATTAAATGTAAAGATAATAACTCCATAATTGCGGGTGGCGCTGCGCTGCTTAGTAACCTTGCATACTTTGCTGGGGAACAAGAAATTAGCGGACTTGAGTTTCTTGCTGGAATTCCAGGAACAGTTGGCGGTGGAATAGAAATGAATGCAGGTGCATATGGTAGTGATATTGCAAGTGTTGTACAGTCGATAAGAGCAGTAAATCTAGAAGATGGAAATTTATATGAATTCTCCAGCGAAGAAATGGGATATTTTTATCGTGGACATAGTCTAAAAGGAAGGTGGATTTTTGTTGAAGCTGAGTTTAAAGGAGTAAGTTCAGAGTATGAGCTTATATTGCAAAGATTAAAGGAAGTTATTGATAAAAAAACAAAAGCCAACCAGTAGGAGGAAAAACTGCTGGCTGCATATTTAAAAATCCAAGAGGCTGCAAGGCATGGAAACTGATTGATGAGTCCGGCTGCCGAGGATTAAATAACGGCAGAGCTAAAATTTCTAAGAAACATTGTAATTTTCTGCTCAATTACAATAATGCAACTGCATTTGACTTAGAAAACCTTGGCAACAGAGTAAAAGATGCAGTAAAAGATAAATTTAACGTTGAACTTGAGTGGGAGATAAGGGTTTTGGGTAGATAGCTGCTTCCGGTTATTTTAACCTAATTCCAAAAATTATTGTATAATATGGTTTTGAGGTTTTATTTTCGATGCACAAACTTGCAATACTCTTTTCTATATTGCTTGCAGTCGTTGCTTACTACTTAAATAATGAAGTGATATTTGAAGTTGCAAAGCTATTTAGCGATATATTCATCAGTCTGTTGAAATTGATTAGCTTACCTTTAGTTTTTCTATCTATCGTGTCCACAATTTCCGGGCTTAAAGACTCAATTGAAATTAAAGTTTTACTTAAGAAAACACTACTTTATACGCTGCTTACAACCATTATAGCTGCATTTGTTGCGCTATCTTTCTATTTACTCGTGGATCCAGTAAGAAAAAATTTCATAAGTAACACAATAGAAAGTGTGAGTGACAGCAACCACAATTACTTTTCATACTTAAAATCACTCATTCCATCAAATTTTGTGCAAGTTTTTCTTGAAAATAACGTTATTGGCAGCATATTGATTGCTTTTTTGATGGGTGGAGCTATTATTTCGCTCTCAAAAGAAAAACAGGATATATTACACCAAATATTCTCTGCACTGTTTGATACACTTCTTAAAATTGCCCAAGGGTTATTAAAGTTTATTCCTCTTGCTGTATGGTCTTTTATCACATGTTTTTTATACGAGTTAAAAGGTGGCAGCGAATTCCATAGTCTTTTTTGGTATTTTGCTTGCATAATGTCTGCAAATTTCGTGCAAGCATTTGTGATTTTGCCACTACTCATGTGGTATAAAGGTATATCACCAATTCAAACGATGAAGGGAGTTATGCCAGCACTCACACTTGCATTTTTTCTAAGTCATCCAGTGCGACGCTGCCTACAACTATAGAATGTGTGCAAAATCAACTAAAGGTACCAAAGAAATTATCGTCTTTTATTCTACCAATATGCACAACAGTCAATATGAATGCGTGTGCTGCATTTATTTTAATCACAGTGATGTTTGTTGCAGAGATGAATGGGCACACATTTTCCTTAAGTGAGATGTTCATATGGATTTTCTTAGCTACAGGAGCTGCAATTGGCAACGCTGGAGTGCCGATGGGGTGCTATTTTATGGCAACTAGTTATCTGGTATCAATGAATGTTCCTTTGTACATTATGGGACTGATTTTGCCTATTTATACAATCATCGATATGTTTGAAACTGCAATAAATGTGTGGTCTGATGTCTGTATAACGCAGATAATTAATAAAGAATGTAAAACTTAAAATGATACTAGACAATCCGATAATAAAAGAATTTGAAGAAGCTGGTGCGATTTTGCACGGGCATTTTGTACTCTCATCAGGGCTGCACAGCGATACGTATATACAATGCGCTAAGATCTTTGAACATCCAAGCAGAGCGATGAAAATTTGTGAATTATTGGCGAATAAAATAAGAAAAGAACTTATTGAACCCATAGACTTAATACTATCTCCTGCAATTGGAGGGATAATAGTGGGTTATGAGATTGGCAGACAGCTTGGAATCAGAACAATGTTCTGCGAGCGTGTTAATGGTAAGTTTGAATTGCGCCGCGGATTTAAAATCAAACAAGGTGAAAAAATATTACTAATTGAAGATGTGATAACCACAGGTAAATCTTCACTTGAAGCAGTAAAATGTGGAGAAGAGGAGGGAGGTAAAGTTGTTGCTGAAGCTTCTTTGATAAAGAGAAATAGTGAAACAAAACTACCTTTTCCTATCATATCTTTGATTGAACTAAACATTCAAAACTATAGCGAGAAAGAACTGCCAAGTGAATTAAAACAATTACCCATAACGAAACCTGGGAGTAGAGAATATTTAACAAAGTAATTCTATATATGGCTAAGGTTTTTATGGGTTAAAAAACCCATAAAAACCCTGTTGTGATTAAAAATACACTAAATCTTGATTTTCACATGTTGCATTTTCTGCCATAAGAGACAATAATTCTGCGCTCTTATGGAGACTATTTGCACCAACTTCTAAGATATGAGATTTTGCTTCTGTAAGTTCACATTCAATCTTATCTATTTTCCCATTCAAATTTTTATGTGCATCTTTGATTAACTCATTCATTTTATCTTTTAAAAGTGCCCTTGCTTCTTTACTCTGTTCAGTAAGAAGATCATCTATTTTGTTTGTGATTTCAGGCTTTATAAGACTTTCAATTTTTCCTTCAATTTTTTTTACTTCATCTTGAGCTGCTTTTCTAGCTTCTGCTTTTAAGTCGTCACCCATTTCAGTTATTACTTCCTTCGTAACTTTTTTTGCTGCTTCATTTACGCCCAACATGTCTCTTATTGTACTACCCACGCCATATGCTAAAGGTTTGTAACTTGATTGACTTTCTGAATTTTTTAGTTCGTTCAGGTGTACTTCGTGGACTTTATTCTGTGTGTGATGACTTGGTTGATCGTCTCAACTATAGTTTCTCAATAATATATTCCTTAGTTTAAAATTAATACTAATATTAGTATTTAAATATAAATATTATATTAATATAGGCACTTTTCAGGGTAGTAGTATAAATTTATAGCGCCTTTAAAAAAAATTCATGACTTGACGACAAAGAGCATTATATTGGTATCATGACTAACTTAGAAAAGATGAGAGAGAAACTGCAAGATCAAATTAATTATCATAATGTCTTATATTATCAAAAAAGTAAGCCAGAAATAAGTGATGCTGAATATGATGAACTGAAGAAAAAGTTAGCTGGAATAGAGGCACAACTTCCACTTCCACGAGATTATGCAACACAAGATAGTGTTGGTGCTCCCCCTGATGAGAGATTTTCTAAGGTGGAACATCAAGAACCTATGCTTTCTCTTGAAAATGCTTATGATGAACAAGGTGTAGAGAAATTTTTGTCTAAAATAAAGAGGTTTTTAATTGAAGACGAAATAGAGATACTATGTGAGCCAAAAGTTGATGGATTGTCGTTTTCTGCAATTTATGAAGATGGAAGATTTGTTAAAGCTGCAACTCGAGGTGATGGTTTTGTAGGAGAAGATGTAACTCACAATGTTGCAACAATAAAAAGCTTTCCTAAGTTTTTACAAGGTGTGCAAGGAAGGCTAGAAGTAAGGGGTGAAATATATATCAGTAACAGTGACTTTTTGAAGTTAAATGAAAACAATGAGTTTGCTAATCCTCGAAATGCAGCTGCTGGTTCTTTAAAGCAATTGAATGCGGACATTACAGCAAAAAGGCCACTTAGATATTTTGCTTATTCTTTAATTGGTGGGATGGAGAAAAGCCAAAGTGAGGTACTAGAAAAGCTTGAGAAATTTGGTTTTTGCGTAAATGAGCATCGTTCCTTAACAAGTAGTTTGAATGGAATGCTGAAGTTCTATAATGAGGTCTATGATTGCCGCTATAACTTGGATTATGATATCGATGGAATAGTCTATAAAGTAAATGATTTTGTGCTACAAAGTCGTCTGGGAAGTACACACAAAGCGCCACGCTCAGCACTTGCATACAAGTTTTCTGCGGTTTATGCGAAGACAAAGTTAAATAAAATATTTATACAGGTGGGTAGAACGGGAGTTTTAACTCCAGTTGCAGATTTAGTACCAGTCAATATCGGCGGAGTGCTAGTTAGCAGAGCAAGTCTACATAACCAAGATGAGATAAAACGTAAAGACATAAGAGAGGGAGATGTTGTAACAATTAAAAGGGCAGGGGATGTGATTCCTCAAATTGTCAAAGTAGATGAAGGTTCTCGTCATACAAATATGCCTGAATTTGTGTTTCCTGACATATGTCCTGAATGTGGTAGTAAAGTGCAGATTGAAGGAGTGGCAGTAAGATGTCCTGAGGAATTTGCCTGTAAAGCTCAAATAATAGAAAAACTAAAACACTTTGTGTCAAAAGATGCATTTGACATTGTTGGCCTTGGTGAAAAACAAATAAAGTTTTTTTATGATCTTGGCCTAATAAGACAAATTCCAGATACTTTTGCTTTAGAGGAAAGATTAAAGGAATTTTCCTTAGAAGAGCAGCATGGTTGGGGCGAGAAGTCAATAGCCAATCTATTAAGTGCTATACAAAATAGAAGAGTAATCACTCTAAATAGATTTATATTTTCTTTGGGTATCAGATTTATCGGCCAAGTTGCAGCGGAATTGCTCGCAAATTATTATATTTCTTACGATAACTGGTATGATTCGATGTCATCAAATGCTGTTGAGTTAGTAGGTATAGATGGCATAGGAGAAAAAGTAGCTGAGTCTTTGAAATCATTTTTTTCTCAGGAATGTAACATTAAAATGTTAAATGATCTTACTGCATATCTGCAAATTCTTCCTATGAGTTCCAACTCTAGCAGTTCTGTTTTAAATAACAAAATTGTAGTGTTTACTGGTAAGCTACGTGCTACGAGCAGAGGGGAGGCAAAAGTAAGGGCTAAAGCTCTGGGGGCAAAGATCAGTTCAAGCCTTTCTGCTAAAACTGACTACCTAATTGCAGGAGAAGATCCAGGATCAAAATATAAAAAAGCAATGGAGTTAGGTGTGGAAATTTTAGATGAAGAACAGTGGAATAAAGTGGTGAGTTCAGAAGTGTCTGAATAACCATACGCATCAAGTTAAGGAAAAATGGCATAAGAAAGAAGAGAAGCAGTAAAAATTATTTTAGATATTAAACGATAAAATTAGTAATTTATAGACTCTTTTAAAAAAATTACCTTATTTTAGATCAAGATTTCTTAAAAAATAAATATAATAAATAAACCTTAAATGGTTGCTATATTGGGTGTATTCTCTTAACTTGACGCCTATGGTTTATTTTACACTCCCTATGTCTATTTTCGAATTTGCCTCATAAATCCCTCCCTCCACTGCTTCTTATACATCGCCATGCAACAAAGCCACCACATTTGAGTAAATATTGCTATGTAAACGTTTTTTGATAGTATGCATGTTGCTTTTCAGAAAAATATTAGTAGCATTAAACAAGATGCTGATATTAGTTTTCAATTCTTCTGTTAGTTAATTCACACCTGTCAGATCAAGTCTAAACCATTACATTTTAGTTGTATTAGATAAAACTTAAGCATGCCTTTTTAGTTAATCTTGACTTTAGCCATCCTCCTGCCCTTTTTCTTACCGTTTATCGCAAATCTCCCTAACGTTATCTCTTATAGATTCATTCAAACTTAATTAAGTGGGAGTATTGTTAATGTGAAAGAGGGAAATGGTATGGCACGTGAGGAAGACATACATCAATTAGTAGAAAGTGGTTTTGATATTAACTCAAAAGATGCAAGCGGAATCACTCTCTTGCATAAGTTTACAAAAGAAGGTGATTTAGTTGGAGTAAAATCATTACTAGAGCACGAAGCTGATTTTAATGTTGTGGACAACGAAAACAGAAATCCACTGCATTATGCTATTATGGATGGACATAAAAAAGTTGCTAAACTTCTTGTTAATCAATTAACAATTAATTCTAGAGATAAAAATGGATTTACTCCACTGCACCTTGCTACATTACAAGATGACACAGAGTTAATAGATTTTTTAATAACAAAAGGGGCAAAAATTAATGAAAAAGATGCTGAGGAGGGCTACACTCCTCTTCACATAGCTTCATTATACGGCTCTAAAAAGAGCGTCCAGACTTTAATTAATAGTGGAGCAAATCTCGAATGTGAAGATAACAACTTTCGCACTCCTTTATTTTTGGCCATTTATCAATGTACTACACATTATGAAAGTAGAGCAGAGATTATAGAATATCTGATAAAGAAAGGGGCAAATATAGAGGCCAAAGATTCAGAAAATAATACTACGCTTTTTCTAGCAGCGTATAACAACAAAATACAACTGGTAAAGCTTATTGTAAAGCAAGCAAAAGCTAGGTTAAAAGAGTTTATTTGCACAAAAAACAACCATGGTTTTGATGCACTGGATTGCGCTATTGAGCATAATAATAGGAAAATGGTAACATACCTTGTTTCAAAGGGAATAGAAGCAGATGACCAAGATTGTAGCGGTAATACCAGGTTACATAAAGTTAGCTATAATGGTGATACTAAAGCAGTTAAGCTCTTGCTGGAGCTTAAGGTAAATGTTAATGTCGTCACTAAATGTAACAGAACTCCTCTGCTACTTGCAGCTAAAAAAGGCCATGTAGAAATTGTAAGAATGTTATTAGCAGTAAAAGCCAATATGAATATTTGTGATCAACAAGGTTTTACACCTCTGCATCTTACTATTCAAAAGGATTATTTTGATATAGCTCAGCTGTTAATAGAAAAAGGAGCAATTAATTGTAGTAATGATTATATTGCAATAGATATGTTTATTGACAAGGCTCATAGAAAAAAAAATATCGAAGAAAATTACAAAAAATTTTGTAGATTTTTGATGCTTTACCTGAAAGAGCTAAATAGTAAACACAAAGCCTTTTGCGTACTTTCAATCCTAGCTCTAAGCTTAACAATTATAGGTTTACCATTTATTTTCAAGCCTATTATAAAATATAGAGAAAGAAGTAAAATATATAAAAAAATTAGGGCTATGCTGATCTACATTTAAATACAAGATAGAGTGTGCAAAAACATATTAGCCGCGGTGCTAACGAGTAGCGGAATGACGGTTGTCTAAGTCACTTTAGCTATAGCTAATATATGATAACTATCTGCTCGATGAAAATGAAATTAAATACATTTTTAACATTTTTATAGAAAACTATTAGTATAGACTTGTATGCTGCACTCATGGTTATTTTTAGATGTTTAATACTCCTTTTTATTATTTCTTGTACACATCTACCTACCAAGCAATATCCTATTAACATAGACAATTATAAGCACAATTACTTGTTGCAACAATACAATACTCCTTTGGAGAATAATGAACCAGCAATACCAGAAATGATACCTTTGCCGGTAGAATTTCCCGATCTTACAATCAGTAATCAGTTTCTTTCTATTAATGTTAATGAAGAAGTATCAGTAAAGGATTTACTGGTTGAGATAGGAAGACTTTCTGACGTTAACTTGGATATAGACCACAAAATATCAGGTAATATTATTTTAAAGCTAAAGGATAAGAATATAAATGAAATAATTCAGAATATAGCCAACAGTGCCAAATTGCGTTACTCAATAAATAATGGTGTAATTAGAATTGAACAGGATTTGCCATACGCACAAAATTATTACGTAGATTTCATCAATATTCAACACTCTGCTCAAAGCAATTTTGTCATTGGTAACAATATTACCGACAGCGATGCTGATAGAAACTATATGAAGTCTCAATATAGTAGTGACTTATGGAATTCGTTAGAAAAAGGCTTAAATGCAATAATGGATGTTAATGGAGTGGATGATGGTGAATTTCTTTCATCCAACAGAGAAGCTGGTGTCATTATTCTGAATGCTAGAAAAGATATTCACAAAGCTGTTGAAGAATATATTAATAAAGTTAAGAAATTGGCGTCTTCTCAAGTAATGATAGAGGCCAAAATAGTTGAAGTTATATTAGACGATAAATACCTTTCTGGTATCAACTTAAATGATTTGCATAATGAAACCAAATCTATGACAAATCAAGGTAACTCCATTATTGACCTAGCAATAAACTCTGATCTAGGGTATTTAGTAAAAAATCTAAATAAATTTGGCACTTCAAAGGTAATTTCAAGCCCTAGAGTACATGCTATAAATAATCAGCAAGCAATGATTTCATTTACTAAAAACCATATCTATTTTACTTCCGATATACAGAAAGATACCAGAAATTCTTTAATTACCAAGATGAATAGCACTCCAATAGGTGTGGTGTTAATAATCCACCCAAGCATTAACATTGATACTAATGAAATATTCATGGATATACACCCAACCTTATCAAGGATTAACGATTACACTAAAGACCCAAATATAGAATATGTCGCACAGCAGAATAAAATGAAATTAAATAGCGACATTCCAATTGTTGAAACCAGAGAAATGCACTCTACTTTAAAAGTTAAGAGCGGCGAAGTTATGGTAATTGGTGGGCTTATAGAGCATAGAAAAGATACTTCAAGCTCACTGCGTCAAAAATCAAAGAAACTGGCTAACAACTCCAAGACAGTAGAAACCGTTATCTTCTTGAAAGCAACAATCGTACCAACACTTGGTTTGTTAGACATAAAAGATAGGAATTTATATATATATTAAATGTATCCGTTCAGCAGAGTAGCAAAATAGGTAGACAAGATAAACCAAAAAATCAAGAAAAAGTGAGTTTACAACAAATGCAAGTAGCTACTGTACGAACATTTGTTCGCGAAGAAATATTATAGTAGGTTTTGCCTTAAACACAAAGGTGTCATCCCAGTGTCAGCTACTTGAATGACAGGGAAAGGAGTACTGGGATGACACCTGGTTATGCAAGAAATCTATTTCCAATTTTAATAATATTTAAATTGCTACATACGAACCATACGCTTGAGTTGCAAAATTCCAAAAAGAAGCCAAAATAAAAATAAGCAGACATTTACAAATTAAACTAAGTGTACAATCAGCAAACAAGGGTATTGATAGCAACGATACTCTGCAGAATCGCAATATGGTATGACCATATGCTCTTTATCGATCTGGTTAACATAATTAGTAGAGAGTTTTGTTGTGCAAAAGATGTCTACTACAGCATCCTGCAATTGTTTGGAATTGCAGGATTGGGTGCTATGGTAAGGCCACTTGGTGCATCTGTATTTGGTCACATTGGTGACAGGTATGGAAGGAGAATGGCGTTAACGATTGCTATCTTGCTAATATCGATTCCGTCTAGTCTCGTTGCGTTTATTCCAAGTTATAATAAAATAGGTATAACTTCTACTGTATTGCTTCTTACAATCCATCTGATACAAGGGATTGCACTTGGCGCTGAACAAGGAGGCAGTTCTGTTTATCTCATAGAGCATTTACCTAATAAGAAAAAACTAGGAATGTTTTTTGGAATAATAAGTTTTGGTCGCTCCATTGGTATATTGCTCTCTGTAATTGCAGTGATCATCTGCAAAAAAACACTGATTTTAACGCTTGGGGTTGGAGGCTGCCGTTCACTTTTTCAGCTATTTTAGGATTAATCAGCGCATATAGTATATACACATTAGGAGAAACTCCAGCGTATGAAAAAAATCGAGAACAAAGAAATTTACCTAATTTACCAATAATAGAGCTTACAAAACGCTACAAGAGAGCTCTGATACTTGCCATTTTAATATCTGTACCTGTTAATGTTGCTGTTGGATTTACCATATTTCTTAGAACAATTGCAAAAGAAATAGTGTCGGTTGAGACTTATGTAACAACGTATATCAACGAAGTTGTGCTCGTTATAACCAGTATATTAATGCCGATATCTTCAATAGTGCTTGGAATTTTAGCTGATAAGGTAGGAAGAGAGCGCACAGTAATCTTATTTATAGTGATCACAATGGTACTATGTTGTCCTATGTTATCTATTGCATATTACTATAAGAGCTATCTTATAATTATGTTGAGTGTGATGGTTCTTTCTATAATAGAGAGAGGTATCAATCCTATAGGGATAGTTACTGCTGAGCTTTTTCCTACCAATGTTAGATTTAGTGGTGTGAGCTTATCACGCAACATCTCTTTTGCCTTGCATGGTGGATTCACTCCTATGATATGCACTTGGTTTACTATAACATTCCCTAAAATAAACTTTGCTGCTGGGCTTTATATAGTCTTCTGCTTATTGATCAGCCTGATAGCAATATTGCAAATAAAGCCACAAGATAAAAAATGTGATTGGTAATTTTCTCTTAGCTGTATGGTCCCAGAGTGCAATGATGAGGATTTAGTATAAATAAATCAGGAGCATTGAGAACATATAAATTCAAAAGGGGTAAGACCTTTGGAAGCAAAAGGCCTTTTCATAATCTTCTATCTATCGTTTTTTAAACCACTCCCCTGAACAGATACGTGAGAAGTGGCTAAGGATTTTTATTTAGTCTGACTGCATCCTTTACCTTATCTAACAATCCATTAATAAAACCAATTTTGTTTGGGGCATCAAGTAAATCAGATGCAATATTAGTATATTCATTAATGACAACTGGGGCTGGTGTATCACAATTAATTAACTCACATACTGCAACACGCAAAATAGATAAGCTTATAAGATTTAATCGTGAAAGAGACCAGCTTGGGTGCAAATAAGACTCTATTATCTTATCATATTCTTTACTGTTCTTTATAACTTTACATAACAAACTTTCTAAGAACTGATGGTCATATTCTTCGCATTCAAGTATATTCTCCAACTTACTTATGTAGTCCTTAAGCTCACAATTTTCCAATTTAAAAGTGTAATCTATGAAAATATTCGAATAAATAACCTGTACGGCAAGAAATCTTGCTATGCTTCTTTTTATGCGCCAACTTTTATCTATATCCATCATTTTAATTTATTATGTAAATCTATCATACGCAAAACAGTTGAGGCTGCATGGCCACCAACGTTCTTTTTGTTTTTGTCAGCTCTACTTAATGCCTTATCTTTACTATCTGCTGTGATTATGCCCATACCAATAGGTATTGCATAACGCATAATAATTGCATTTAAGCCTTCGATTACTCCTTTACAAACGCATTCATAGTGATCAGTTTCACCGCGAATTACGCATCCAAGAGCTAAATAACCTTTATAATTAGTATTCTTGCCTTTGATCGCAAAGAGAATTGTAGCTGGTATTTCAAATGCACCAGGCACTTCAATTATCTCATAATTAATATTATTTCCTTTGAATTTATTAGTTGCACCCTCAAGCAAAAGGTTTGCTATTTCAGTATAATAAATTGAATTAACTATTAGTATTTTCGACATTCATCCCCACTTTTCTTGTTAAGAAGAACTTTATTAAGGATTGTTGAATTAAAGTTACAATATTACTAAATATCCAATATATCACCAAGCCGGCAGGAAAAGAAGAAAAGATAAAAACAGAAATGTAAGGTAAAAATTTCATAACATTTACTTGAATGTCATCTTTACTGGGTTCACTTAACTTTTGCTGAATTATCATAGTAATACCAAAAACTATAGGTAAAATGCCTATAGAAATAGGAAAGTTATAATTAAGCAACCCAAATAATGTAAAAATGTTTGTTGGATCAGGAGCTGAAAGATCCTTAATCCATAAATAAAAAGGGGCGTGTCTCATCTCTATAGTAACAAATAATACTTTATATAGAGCAAAAAATACTGGTATTTGTATGAGCATAGGGAAAATGCTCGACATTGGATTTACATTATTTCTCTTGAACAACGCCATTGTCTCTTTATGCTGCTTTAAGCTGTCACTTTTATATAACTCTTTTATACGAATTAGTTCAGGTTGAAGACTTTTTACCTTAAACATTGAAATATATGATCTATTAGACAAGGGAAGCATCAAAAGCTTGATTACTAAAGTTAGCAATAATATTGCTAAGCCAAAATTTTTCAAAACAAAGTTAAAATATTCAAGCAATAAAAACACTGGCTTGGTTATAAAATAAAGAACACCAAAATCTACAGCCTTATCAAACAAAGGTATATTGAGAGTGTCTTTATAAGCATCAAGTAAATTCAATTTCTTTGCCCCAGCAAAAAAGTAGTTCAGAGTAGAAGCACTTGCACCAGGGAGTATATGTTTGTAAGGTCTAACAAAATCTGCTTGAAATTTATCAATGTTATTAACATTCGTATGCTTGATGCTTACATTTATTTTATCAGATTTTTCAGTTATGATAGCTGTAAACCAATATTTATCAGCAAAACCAAACCAACTTTTTTCACTTGTGCTTGTCTTTATTAAACGTTTCTTGGAAATATCCTTATATGTCCACTCCTCCAGTTTATTGTTAAATGCACCTAGTACTCCTTCATGTGATATCCAATAGGATTCGTTAATATTATCACGTTTACGATTGATTTTACCATAAGGAACTAAAACTACGTTATTTTTTGTGTTATTTTCAACAATTTGCTCGATTTTAAACATGTAGTTATCATCAAGGCTAATTTTCATTCTAAATAAGATTCCATTGTCATTATTCCAAAATAAATTGGCCACTTTTCGACTAGCCAGCTCAGTCTCATCCACTTGCCAGACTGTTTTAGAATCTGGAATTTTAATTTTGCCACTTGGATCGAGCCATCCAAATTCTGCAAAATATACATCTTTTGATTCTGCAGGTGACAGTAAAACTACTTGTGGAGAGGAAGAACTCGGTTCTAAGTGATAATTAGTTAAAATTAAGTCATCAAATCTTGCACCTTTCAGAGAAATCGATCCTTCAATCATGTTATTGATTAAATTAACTCTCTGTTCTCGAGTAGAATTAATAATTTCAGAACGATTTTGGTGTATTATAGGAGCAAGGTCGTTAGAAGATTCAATATGTTCAATATTTTCAATCGATGGCTGGCTTTGGCTTGTGTTAGGAAAATTATCATAAATAATATGCCATAATACCACAATTAACATGGAAAGAATTGTTGCTAAAATTAAATTTTTTACTTCTGACATGAAATTAAATCGAACATACCTCCTTAAAGTATATATTAAATATTGTACTAAAACAATAAAGTTTACTTATTTTTAATAATAGCTTTTAACGCTAATCTTAAAAATTTACTCTTATGGCTTCAAATGTTAATAGTATGAACGCAGCAAAAAATCTAGTTATTTGGCTACTGATAATAGTCATTACTGCAATGTTCATTGATTCACAAGGAGATAAACTAAGCAATAGGTTTTTGAGCACTTTTCTACCATATAAAGGAAGAGTTCAAGATGGCGGAAGTATCGAATTTACAAAATCATACGATGGACACTTTTATATTCAGGCTCAAGTCAATGATCGTAATATAACGTTTTTGCTTGATACCGGAGCAACTGATATTGTTCTATCACAAAAAGATGCGTTACATGCTGGTATTAACTTACAAAACATTCAAGGTTTTAAAATATATGAAACTGCAAAAGGTCAAATAAAAGCTGGTGTTGTTCACATCCCTCAGGTTAAAATAGGAAAGTTTTTAATCAATGATGTGCAGGCTAGCGTTAACATTCATTCTATGTCCCATTCATTACTTGGAATGAGCTTTTTGAGGTATTTTCATTTTACTATTAGAGATAATAAGTTGATATTATATCGTGACTAGAGAATGCTGCTTATATAAGCAGCATTCTGATGCTGATTTCCTAAATTATGTTAATCTCTAAATTGTGACCATCACTATATGGCTCCGTGTAGTACCTTACCTGGTAAGTATCATCATATTCAAGAGTTCCACTTTTATTTTCTGAATCGATATTTTTTGAAGTTAACTTTGAATTTTGGATATCAAGCTTACTTTCGGAGTTTTTAATTTTTAGAACAGGCACTCCTAATTCTGTTATTTGACGTATAACTGACTGCATTTTCCCTTTATAAATATCGGGAAAATAAAAAAAGGTATTGTTTTCCTCTTCATTGCTGCTAAATCCTTCTATTTTCACATTAGACAACCCTTTCAAGACCCCTTTATTATCTATTTTAAGTTCACTATCAATACTTACACTTCCTTCCGTGCCTGGAGCCACATACTTCGTATCGTAACTTACTTTCATATTCTCTTCTTCTGGAATTTTAAATGTCAATTTCCAATTACCTTGCTTACTATTTGATGCATTAGAAAGTCTAATATTTTCTACTTCTATCGATTCTTGAGATGTGCTTTTATCTTGGTTAACATAGATGTCACGTGTACACTTCAATGTTCCTCCATTTAAATTACACTCTGCACCATTTTTTAACTTCATATCAAAACTACATTTTTCATTATAAATATCTTTATCTATACTACATCCTGTAAATTTGGGACCCTCAGCAATATTTTTCGCTATTAATTCAAAAGTCCTTTTCATAACAAACTCCTTTACGATATAAATAATAGAAGATGTATATACTAATTTTATTATAAGTGTATTAACGTTTGTGCTTCATCTACTTATCAATGCTCTGCAGGTCAATATAGGAGCAGAGATAAATATTGCAGAGCAAGTGCCAATTGCAATGCCAAAAGAAATGATTAAGCTGAAGTCTCTCACCACACCTGTACAAATCAGCACTAAAGGAAGAGCAGCAAGAAGAGTAGTACCTGAAGTTAACATAGTGCGAAATAGCGTAGAATTAATACTAGCATCAACTATTTCATCCATTGCTGCATTTTTTTTACTCTTTTGATATTCTCGAATCCGATCGTATATAACCACTGAGTTATTGATTGAGTAGCCAATCACGGTAAGTAGAGCTGCAACTGATGAAATATTAAACTCAATACCCGTCAAGCTGATAAAGCCAAGAGTTAAAATTGTGTCATGAATTAGTGCCGTTACTCCACCAAGTCCACATTGCCAATTAAACCTAAGCCAAACATAAAAAAATATTCCAACAATTGCAATTAACATGGATGATATTCCTTCAAATATCTGTGTTGAACCTATTTGTGGACCAACATAGTCTATTTTGCGGTAAATTATTGAATTACCCAGTTTTTCTTCTAGTATATTTTTGACTTTTTTAATTTTATCCTCATCTCCCTCGTCTTTAAACCGTACAACTAAATTATCACTAGCTTTTGAACTCTGTATCGTAAATCCATTCTCTCTTAATATATTAAGAATGATATGATCCTCACTTGAGGATTTTATCTCCATCAAAATTCCACCTGTGAAGTCTATGCCTAAATTTACTCCACGCAGCACAACAGTAAGCACTGAAAAAATGATAAGAATAACGCTAATAAACGCTGTCAATTTTCCATATTTATTAAATTTGATATCAAGATTGTCTGGAATAAGTCTAACTGCCATATTTCCTACTTAAATTTTGATTTTATATACTTTTCAAGCAATCGACTAGCTATTTTCTCTTAGCTTACTAATACTGATCCTTGATTCACTTAATCTATTTGAAAGAGAGGGAAAGGATATTCGATCAAAGAAATGAAAACAACCTGGTTATCATTAATAAAGTGCTACTTAAACATCTTTTTTAATCGACTGATTTCATCAGCAAATTTTGAGTCAGTTCTTATAAAATTTTCTACTTGTTTGACTGCATGTATAACAGTAGCATGATCTCTGCCACCAAAGCTTCTTCCAATATCTGGTAGGCTTTTTTGCGTAAATTTCTTGGCAAAATACATAGCTATTTGTCTCGGTCTCGCAAGACTGCGGAGCCTTCTATTAGATTGCATATCTGCAACCTTTATATTGAAAAATTCAGCTGTTTTCTTTTGTATTTCTTCTATTGTGATTGACCTATGATTTGATCTAAGAAGATCAATTAGGGTCTCACTAGCTGATTCTACCGTCATACTTCTTCCAATTAACGAGGTATGGGCAACCTTATTTAATGCTCCTTCTAATTCTCTTATATTGGATTTTATATTCCTTGCCAAAAACTCTAGGACATCCTTTGGAACATACATATTCATTCGCTCCACCTTCGCCTGCAATATACCAAGTCTTAATTCAAAAGTTGTTTCATTAATATCTGCAACTAATCCCCAACCAAGTCGTGATTTTATTCTTTCTTCTACTCCATCAAGATCACTAGGAGACCTATCAGCTGATATAACCAATTGTTTATTTTGGTCTATCAATGCATTGAAAGTGTGAAAAAATTCTTCTTGTGTACTATCTTTACCACTGATAAATTGCACATCATCTACCATCAATACATCTACTGATCTAAATTGCTCTTTAAATAACATAATATCTTTGCTCCTCAGCGCTGTAATATATTGATACATGAATTTCTCTGCCGATAAATATACCACTTTTCTTTTTGCTGATGGAGAATTGACTATGTCCCAAGCTATAGCATGCATTAAATGTGTTTTACCAAGTCCCACTCCGCCGTATAGAAACAAAGGGTTGCTTCCTGATATTGGATCTATAGATTCCGCTACACGCTTTGCTGCTGTAAATGCTAACTCATTTGACTTTCCTACCACAAAATTATCAAAAGTGAATCTGGAATCTAGCGGTGAACCAAGATTATGATTATTTTCCTCTCTATTTTTTAGTATCGTATTAGAATTTGAACTCCTTTCTTCAATTACTTGAATATCAATAGAACATACACTTTGATCTTCGCTTCGCCATAATGATAATATTTTTTCCATGTAGTGAACTGTAATCCACTCTTTTATAAATCTTGTTGATACAGATAACAAAACTTCTCCATTTCTGCTGCTGACAAATCTCAGTGAACTCAGCCAGCTGTTATATGTTGCTTCTCCATAGAGATTATAAAGACAATTTTTGATTTTTTCCCAAGTAACATTGTGGTCTGTTACTGTAATAATCTGATCAAAAAACATAGTAGAAACCTTAGGGCTAATTAAGTTCATATACCACACCAAGAAAAACTAATAATCAGAAAAATATAAGATAATCAATAGCTTATTGTAAGATGAAAAGCTAATGCTACTTAATACATACTAAAAATTATGTAGATTTTTTGGTGATTTGTAAAGGATATAAAAACACTAAAATTGATCATTTTTTTGAAATAAAAATGATCAATTTGTAAATGTCGCTTGTACCGAGGATTAGAAGCATGTTATTAAAAACAGTAATACATTATGTATAAATAAAATATTAAATTTACTGGCAAATAAGTAAAGTATTCATATAAATATAGCTAACCTAATATAAATTTATTGAAGTAAATTTGTGATTATATTAAGTAATTTGAGCCATCATACTGTATTCGGTATTGAACTGGAGTTTTACACTGAGGAAATAAAAAAAGAATATTTATTTCTGAGTAGCATCAAAAATAAAATAGCTTCACTTGGATTTTCTTGTGAGAAAGAGAGTTCTATAAACCAATATGAGATAAAAAGTGTTTGTTATACGAATTCCGATAATTTAATTAAGCATTTTGAGTTAGCAAAACAATTACTTACTGAAGTAGCACAAAAACTTGGTGGAAATGTTTGTTTTAAAGCAAAGCCCTATTTGGATAGAGCAGGGAGTGCATTAAATGTGCATGTTAATCTCGTGAATTCAAATCACGATAACTTATTTTATAGCAACGAGCAAAAATATAGTGACTACCTGATTCATAGTATTGGTGGATTATGTTCAATGATGAAAAAACATATGTTGTTTTTTGCTCCAAATGATGAATCATATTTAAGGTTTCAACACCCAGATATTCATACTCCAACTACGATTAGTTGGGGAGTAAATAACAGAACTGCTGCAATAAGAATTCCCTATTTTGGCAACGATTTCAAAAGGTGCCGACTGGAGCACCGTGTTCCCGGAGCAGACTGTAACCTTGAACAAGTGCTTATAGCAATAATTGAAGGTATAATTTTTGGTATGGAGAACAAAATTACCCCGCCAGATAGAGTCTACGGCATTGCATCTGATCCCCAATATGAGATGGAGAGGTTAATATAACAACTATCTGTCAAATCCTAATCCGTTAAACCCCTTTTGGGTAATTGATTGTTCTAATACTCTTCTCACATCATTATCTACATTTCCGTACTGTAATAACAAGTCTGAAGGGGAGGGTTTTTGCGTACTTTGAGATCTAAGCCCTGTATTATTAGTAAGGTTGCCCGTTGACTGCCCAAAAACTTGATTACCAAACACATCTATGCGTTCAGGTAAAGATCTCATTTGATTCTTTACAGAGCTAGAATTATTTTGTGCAAAAGTTTTATTATCTGGCTCACCAAGAACAATTTTGTCAGGTACTGCCATAGTTTTTGTATAATTAACAGAATGACTGCACTCAGTGTTCTTGATTTCATCAAGAATTGGTTCGCCAAATGCGTTTATAGGACCACCAAGTAATCTTTTCTCCATGCGTTCTTGTGCTCTTTTATTTTTTAATTCTTCTTCTAACTCAGCTTCAGTTTTTTCTGGCTCTTCTACGGTATCTTTTTCTTCACTTTCATACCCTTCATCTTTTGATATACCATGAGTTTTAGCAGATCTAGCTTTTACTTTATGAATCAACGAAAGTAATGCGTAAGTAACTGCAGCAGCAGTAACTACAATGGCTATCTTTGCAGCGATGTGAATCACTGTTAAAAATACTAAAGTTGATGAAGCACCAACCAACCCAGATACAATAACTTTATTCTTGCCTTCTGTTACACTTAGAACTGCTACCATAATAACTCCTCAAATACCACGCTAAAGTTATATTATATAGAGATTTTCTTATGCTTGCAAATCTGTAAAAATTTTGATCATTTACATAAAACTGTATAAGAATTAATTAATATATAATTTATCTTAGCTATAATATGATATAAATGCGTATAATGTCTGGCATGAAAAGCTTACTTGTAGAGCGGAATAGAACAGTAATATTATTGCTCATATTGATTTTTACCTTCGGCTCATACACTTATATAAAAATGCCAAGAGAAAGCAACCCTGATATACAGATTCCTATAATCAGCGTATTTGTCGGGCTTCCTGGTATTTCTGTCGAGGATAGTGAAAAGTTATTAGCTATTCCAATAGAAAATGAACTAAGGTCTATTGAGGGCGTGAGAGAGCTAAGGGCACTTGCAACTAATGACGGTGCTCACATGATAATTAAGTTTGGCACAGAATATGATACCAAAGAAGTGCTTGATAACGTCCGTTCAAGGCTCTCAAACATAAAATCAAAGTTACCTATTGAAGCGGAATCTCCGATAATCAATGAAATAAACTTGAGCTTATTTCCGATACTAAACGTTGGCTTGATTGGTAATTTGCCGGAAAGAGCTTTAACTGAAATAGCGCGCAAACTAAAGAAAGAAATAGAATCTCTGCCAAATGTTCTCAAAGTTGAAGTAGCAGGTATACGCAAAGAAACAGTAGAAGTTATAATTGAGCCCACAGTTCTAACAAAATATAACATTCAATCAAATGAGATATTTCAAGCTATATCAAACAATAACAGATTGGTGAGAGCCGGATCACTAGAAAATGATACCGGTAAATATTCGATCAAAATATCAGGGTTATTAAAAGACATAGAAGATATTATGAATATTCCTATTAGATCTCAAAGTGATGCAGTTTTGAGAATCAAAGATATAGCAAAAGTATACCTTGGGTTTGAGGATCGCCAAGGATTTGCTCGTATTAATGGACTACCTAGCATTGTACTAGAGATTTCAAAACGTAATGGAAAAAACATAATAGACACGGTAAATCAAGTAAAATACTTAATGGACAAAGCAAAAGATCAATTACCTGAAAATTTAAAAGTAGTTTATTTAAATGACCAGTCAAAAAATGTACGTGATGTGCTTGACGATTTGGAAAACGGTGTAATATTTGCGGTATTACTAATATTAACCATAATAATGCTCTTTATGGGAACAAGGACTGCTATTCTTGTTGCACTATCAATACCTGGCTCCTTCCTCATGGGAATAATAGCTCTTTACCTCATGGGTATTACTCTAAATATAGTTGTGCTCTTCAGTCTAATTATGGCAGTCGGCATGCTGGTTGATGATGCAATTGTAATCAGCGAATATGCTGATAGAAAGATGATTTGTGGCATGGATAAAGTAGAAGCTTTTTGCACCTCAGTTCATGATATGTTCTATCCAGTTTTATCATCAACATTGACTAAATTAGCAGTGTTTTTCCCTCTGTTACTCTGGCCCGATACGGTCGGTAAATTTATGCAGTACATACCAATTACAATAATTCTAACTTTGACTGGATCGCTCATTATGGCTTTAGTTTTTATACCAACACTTGGTGCAATATTTGGTAAGCCTTCGATAACTTCAAAAAAGAAATAACAAGAATGAGTGCTATAGAAAGTGGTGAGATAAAAAATACTGGGCCTATAATAAGAACTTATGTACGTATGTTAGAGAAAGTCTTAGATCACCCCAAAAAATTTGTATGTGTTGTTGTGTTTGCTTTATTTTTGTCTAGTATATTATATTTTACTTTTGGTCCTGGGTTGAAGTTCTTTCCAGATGTAGATTCAGATAACATTTTAATCAGCGTTAAAGTAAAAGAAAGCTTATCAGCCAAAGAACGAGATTTGATACTTAAAGAAGTAGAAGAACGCATTCTGGGTGTTGAAAAAGAAATTTATGTTTTTTATACTAGATCAGGAATATTTTCAGACAACGTTATTGCCAAAATTCAATTGGAACTTGTGGATTGGCGCTGCAGGCGCAAAGCTAAGCAAATACTAAATGATATAAGGAGCAGTGTGCAAAACATGAAAGGAGTAATAATTGATATACAGGAACAAAAGTCAGGACCACCAGCTGACAAGCCAATACAAATTAACTTAAGCGGAAGTGCATCCAGTTTGAATTCAGTAGCAGAGAAAATCCTAAAAATCATGGACCAACCTTCATCCGGATTTATAAATATTCAAGATAGTAGATCAGTGCCTGAAATAGAGTGGAACATGAGTGTTGATAAGAGTAAGGCTACAAGCTCTGGAGTAAATGTTGCAACCATTGGCGATTTTATAAAGATGGCTACAAGCGGAGTATTAATTGGAAAATATAGACCAAATAACACAGATGAAGAAATTGATATTGTACTACGCTTTCCCAGAAGGAGTCGCAGCATGAAGACTATAAATAATCTCTTTATTAATACAGTAAATGGACCGTATTCTATGAGCAGAATAGTAAAATATGTTCCCGAAAAAAAGGCAAACAAGCTAAGTAGGATTGATGGATCACGCACAGTGACAATCTCTGCTGATATTGATACTGGCTATCTTGTTGATGAAAGAGTAAAACTCATTCAAAATTCTATTAGCCAGGATTGGAATAAGGAAGTAAGAATTGATTTTAAAGGTGACAAAGAAGATCAACAAAAATCAGGAGCATTTTTACTAAAGGCTTTTATATTAGCAATTACATTAATGATATTAGTGTTAGTGGCACAGTTTAACAACATATACTATACATTTATAGTAATGACAGCAGTATTTTTATCCACAACATGTGTATTTTTCGTTTTCTTTCTTATTCAGCAAGTTTTTGTAATTGTCATGTGCGGAGTGGGAATAATTGCTTTGGCAGGAATTATAGTGAATAATAACATACTATTGCTTGATGCCTTTCATCAACAAATTAAGGTACACAAAAACAGCATTAAGCAATGTGTAGTAAACGCTTCAATTTCTCGTGTCAGGCCAATACTCCTTACCGTTGCAACTACAATTTTTGGCTTAATACCAATGATTACCAGATTGAATATCAACTTTTTTACGTTGCAAATCACATATGATGCTCCATCAAGCCAGTGGTGGGTTGATATTTCAGCAACCATAGCAAGTGGAGTATTGGCTGCAACGATTTTAACCTTATTCTTTACTCCTGCGCTGCTCGTCATACAAAAATATGAAAAAGCTTGACTTAAATTAGCAACTATTTAACATTTTAGATAGCGTTCTTTACCTGTTGAAGCTATAATTATAACTAATTAAATTGGATTTATTTATATGATTGCTAATCGTAAAAGCAGTGTTAAGCAGAAAAGCAACAAGAATAACATAGTTGGAAGCCTTGATGTAATCAGAACAGCAGGAGAGCTCTCACTTCAAAAAGGTTTAGATTTTGATATTATAATAAATGCACTTAAAAGTGCTATCGAAGCAGTGGCTCAACAAAAGTATGGCAGCAAAAGTAAGATTATAGTCAATATAGATAGAAACACAGGCAAAGTTACCTCATATAGACAACTAAAAGTCATTGATGATGAGTCAAATGAAAATGAGTGTGACTTAATTAAGTTGACACAAGCTAAGTTAAAAAAAGGAGATGCAAAAGTTGGAGACACTATTAGTGAGTTGATTTCTCTTGATACTGATCTTGTTTCAGCAAGGATTGCCCAACAAAAGATTTCTCAAATAATTAAAGAGGCAGAGTTAAAAAAGCAATATGAGGAATTTAAAGATAAGGTAGGAGAAATGAGGTATGGCATCGTTAAACAAGTAGAATATTCAGATCTTATTATAGACATAAATGGCATTGGGGCATACCTTCCTTTGCGGAACTTGATTGGTGGCGAGTCATTTCGTGAAGGAGATAAAGTAAAAGCTTACATACAGTCTGTTAAGCGCTCTGATGATGGACGTCAAGTCATTCTTTCTAGGACTCATGAAGGTTTTTTAGAGGCATTGTTGCATCAAGAGATACCAGAAATTGCTGAGAGATTGATAACAATTAAAAGTATAGCTAGAGATGCTGGTTCAAGATCTAAAGTTGCTGTTTTTTCACCTGATAAGAATATCGATCCAGTGGGTGCTTGCGTTGGAGTTAAAGGAGATAGAATAAAAACTATTATACACGAATTAAACGGTGAAAAAATCGACGTCATACATTACTCATCAGATTTGGGTCAATTTGTTATTAAAGCCATTACTCCTGCAGAAGTATCAAAGGTCATTATTGATGAAAATGAAAATTGCATAGAGTTAATAGTTGCTGAAGATCAATTGAGTTTAGCTATAGGAAAAAAGGGTCAGAATGTAAGATTAGCTTCAGAGCTTGTTGGATGGAAAATTGAGATATTAGGTATTCAGCAAGAATCAGAAAGGCGAAGTAAAGAATTTAATCAATGTTCAGCTTTATTTGCTGAAGCTTTGAACTTAGAAGAGATTATGGGCCAGTTATTGGTAACAGAAGGCTTTTCAAGTGTAGAAGATATATCTAATACTTCAATTAAGGAGCTTGCTTCAATAGAGGGCTTTAATGAAGATATTGCAAATGAACTTCATAATAGAGCAAATAATTACCTGAAAGCAGAGAATGATAGAAAAATAGAAGAGCTAAAAAATTTAGGTATGGAAGACGATGTAATTAACTTAACCTTATCAATAGATAATAAAATTGCTCTTAGTAAACATAATATTAAAACTTTAGAGGACATAGCAGATTTATCAAATTATGAGTTTTGTAGCATACTCTCTTCCTCAACTAATAATAAAGAAAATCTAAAAGATACAGCGGATTTAATAATCATGGAAGCACGCAAAAAGCTTGGGTTAATATAATAAACAATATGAATAATGAAGATATCAGTAATAAAAAATTGACCATCCAAGGCTTAAGCAAGCTTAAATTGGACAGTAATTTAAACTCTTTAGCTAATCTAAGTACTTGTACTACAATAGTAAAAAAAAGAAGAAAAATTCATTCTACAGAAGAATATAATTTGTTTGACGAGAGTAAATTAGGCTCTTTAACTGAAAAAGAACAAATTTCCCGCATTAATGCTGTGCAGAATGCAGCTTTGCTGAAAGAAAGAAATCAGAGAGAAGAAAAAGAAAAAACAATAAAAGAAGACAGCCATAAAGAGGTTGAAGATAAAAATGAAGCGGACTCTTTGCCTAAAGAAATAAATAAGAAAATTTTAAGTAATACTAACTCAGTTGAACAAAAAGAAGATAGTATTGAATATGAGAATAATGATAAAAAGTCTTTTAAAGCTAGCAAAGATATATACTCTAAACATTCTAAACTAGTCATTACACAGGCAATAGATGAAAAAACTGAACAACTCCCTGTATTTAAGCAAAGATTTGGTATAAGAAGTAGAAAGTCAAAATTTACTAAGGGTAAAAATATATCAAGAGAAGTTATTATACCAGACAAAATAACTATCAGGGAGTTATCTATTCGTATGGCAGAAGATAGCAAGAGTGTGCTAAAAATGTTCAAAGAAGAAGTCGGTGAGAGTTATAGAGTAGATGATTTGGTGGATCCAGATATAGCATCTGAGATAGTGGAAAAATTTAATCATACGGCTAAACGAGCAAGTGATGCTGACAAAGAAAAGAATTTACTCTTCATAAGCAACAGAGAAAACTTACCTAAAAGACTCAAACCACCTATCGTTACTTTTATGGGACATGTGGATCATGGTAAAACCTTATTGCTCGATGCATTTCGTGAATCTAATATTGCAGAAAGAGAGTCAGGTGGCATCACTCAACACATAGGTGCTTATCAATTGACGACAAAAAATAAGCAAAAAATTACTTTCATTGATACACCAGGGCATGAAGCGTTTACTGAAATGCGTGCACGTGGTGCCAATATTACTAATATAGTTGTAATAGTAGTTGCAGCTGACGACGGAATCATGAAACAAACAGTTGAAGCAATAAACCATGCAAAAGCAGCAAATGTCTCTATTATAGTTGCCATTAATAAAATTGATAAATCACAATCTGGTGATGTAGAAAGAATAATTAATAGTTTGCCTCAATATGATCTAATCCCTGAAGAACTTGGTGGTGATGTTATAATTGTGCCAGTATCAGCAAAAAAGAAAACCAACTTAGATAAACTAGAAGAGGCAATTTTATTAATCGCTGAATTAATGACGCTAGAAGGGATAGAGGATTGTCGAGCACTTGGATGGGTAATAGAGTCCAAAATAGATAAAGCTAAAGGAATATCAGCTACATTAATAGTTGAAGAAGGAACATTAAAGATTGGTGACATATTGGTAGTTGGTACAACATACAGCAAAGTACGCAGTATGGTTAATCACCTTGGTCAAAGAGAAAAAGCGGCACTACCTTCTACTCCAGTTGAAGTCACTGGTCTAAACGGTGTACCAAATGCTGGAGATAAATTTGTTGTTGTAAACTCTGAAAAGCAGGCTCGTGAAATCGTTGAATATAGGTTAGAAGTGCTCAAGAAAAAGAAAGAAGATTTAGACGACAATAATTTAGATATATTCAGTCGTAATGATAGTGAAACAGAAGAACTATCTGTAGTTTTAAAGTGCGATGTAACTGGTTCTATTGAAGCAATATCAAGTTCAATTGATAAGCTTGGTAAAGACCAAGTGAAATTAAATATTCTACACAAAGCAGTAGGAGGAGTAACAGATTCAGATGTGCTGCTTGCAGAAGCATCAAGCGCAGTAATTTTAGCTTTTAATGTAAAAGTAGACTCAAAAATAAGAGAATTAGCAAAACAAAAAGGTATAGAAATACATACTTACAATATAATATATGAGCTTATTGAAGACATGAGGATGTATCTAACTAAAATGTTAAAGCCTGTTACACGAGAGGTTCGTGTTGGTTCTGCATCTGTAAGGCAAATATTTAATGCATCTAAAGCCGGTAATATCATCGGATGTTATGTCACTGATGGAATTATAAAAAAAGATTCTTTAATTAAGGTAGTGCGTGGCGGCAAATTGTTGCATGAAGGAAAGTTAAAAGCACTACGTAGATTTAAAGATGATGTTAAAGAAGTAGGTGTAAATTTTGAATGCGGAATATCGCTAGAGGGTAATATCGATGTTAAAGTAGGAGATATTTTGGAAGCTTATCAATTAGTGCAAGAAGAAAGAACGTTATAGTAGCTGGACATGAAAAAGGAAATTAGAAACCTAAAAGTAGCATCAGTATTACATAAGGCAATATCAAAAGTCTTAATGGAAGGTAATGTGCTTAATGAAAAAGTAGTAGTATCTGATGTAAAGCTAAGCAAAGATTTGAAGAAAGCAGATGTATATATTGTGTTATCTTCATTGAACATCCAAAATGATAATGATGATATCAGCACTGTTATTAATGAAATGAACCAATCTGCATGGTCAATACGCAAATCTATACTGCGTTATGTTGACCTACGGTTTATACCTGAGCTAGTTTTCAAGCCTGATTTAGCATTCGATAATTTTGTTAATGTAAGTAAAATATTACGTAATTACACTTAATTAATGTATTTCAACCATTACTTCTCATTAATGAGAATACACAGTTTAACAGGTTTATGGCTTGTACTATTTCCCAGTTTGAGCGGTATTCTGCTAGCTTCAACTTTTCTATCATATCAGGCTTTTTTGCTCCTTATTTTGTTTACTGTAGGTGCATTCTTAATGAGACCTGCAGGATGCATAATCAACGATATATTCGATAGAGAAATAGATGCACATGTTGAACGAACAAAATATAGGCCACTTGCAAGTGGTGCATTAAATATAAAGCAAGCTTTAGTTCTACTTTCACTGTTACTGTCTATTGCCCTGCTAATCTTATTATTAACTAACAGAACTACGCTTATACTTGGAATAGTTTCAATGTGTATGGTAGTTGTTTATCCATTACTAAAACGTTACGTTTGGTGGCCACAATTGTTTTTAGGGTTTACTTTCAACATGGGGTCACTCATGGGCTCAGCAGCAATAACAAACCAGATTAGCATAGAATCCTTGCTATTTTATATAGGATGCGTCTTTTGGACACTTAGTTATGACACTGTATACGCTCATCAAGATAAAAAAGATGATGAGAAACTCGGAATGAAATCTACCGCATTATATTTTGGCAATACAACAAAATCTTGGTTGAAAAGATTTTACTTAATATCCTTAATGGCGTGGTTATACGCTGGTATACTATCATCATTAAATAACATCTTTTATATTGCTCTACTTGCTATAGGGTTCATATTTTACAACCAACACAAAAATTTCAATCCTGACGATTCCAGTCAATGCATGTCCATATTTAAAAATAATTCCCAGGTAGGACTTCTGCTCTTTTTCGGTATTCTTTTAGATAGAATTGTAAATTCTACTTTTTAGAACCTGTACATGATCTCAAGAAAGGAATAAAGCAGGAGATAGAGTATATAAATTATGAGAACAAAGTGACATAATTAGGGAAAAACCTAAGTAGAGTTCTGTAGAAAAAACAAAACCAAAAAGACTTATGATGTATTTTGTGGATTCTTATATGTCTTGAAAAGCGGTTGTCAGTGAACCAAAAGAGTTTCCAAAATGGTGCAGTTGCTACGACTACTTTAAAAAATGGAGTGAGAAGCCTCAGGCAAATAAAAAAAGTGCTTTGGAGCGTGTATTAAAATTGGTTAGACAGAGCAATGGATTGTTGTAATGTCATTTGAATCACACATGGAAACACTAATCAATTTGAAAAATTCATCCTGTATTGTATTATAGCAATCAGAAGTAAGAAAGACCATGCTCAACGTACAAAATAACGCCACAACTTGCAAACAATGGATATTTTTGGCAGTATGTGCTCTTGCTTGTTCTGGATTGCTGTCAATAATTGTTATTTTTTTACGATTGCCTTTTATTTCTTCCTTCGTTCCTTCTGCACAATATATTTTTGATAATGCGCTGGTGATACACGTAAATTTATCAATTTTGGTGTGGATGTGCTCCATAATATCTCTGCTTTTTATCATTAACCTACAAAACACCAATAATTGGTTTAGCTTCCTATGGGTTCTATCAACCCTTTCTATGCTGCTGATGTTTATATCTGCATTTGTTCCAAACACTGAGGTTATCAAAAGTAACTATATTCCTGTGTTACAAAACAAATTATTTTTACTCGGACTAAGTTTATTTATTGTCAGCGTATTAATAAATGCAGTTCTTGCATATATGTCAAATAAGCAAACCTCATACCTCTATGTGGGACAGATTGGGCTAGTTATTATACTTGTTTCATCATTTCTTTGCTTTGTTTTAGCATATAATAATATGCCGACAGATATATATCACTCAGATAAGAATTTATTTTATGAATATCTCTTTTGGGGAGCTGGACATTTGCTGCAATTTGCGTTTGCTCAAGCAATGTTTTTAGTGTATTTAATCATGCTGAATTCCAGTGCCAGTCTAGCCTCAAGCAATAAAATTTTACCGCTATTTATCAACACAATCTTGGCTGTAGGCGCACCGTTTACATATTTTGTTTATACAGTGGATAGTGCTGAGTTAGTACAATTCTTTACTTGGCATATGAGAATTGCTGGAGCAGTTCTGCCGTGCTTCCTAATAATACTAGTGTATCGCAATATAAAGACCCTACTCAATGATAAGGGCAATTATTTGCTTCATTCGTTTGTATTGTTCATCTATGGAGGTGTGCTTGGAGTGCTAACTATTGAAGGCAATGTCACAATTCCTGCTCATTATCATGGTTCTGTAGTTGGAATCACTATAGCTTTTATGAATTTCATTTATTGGCTGTTACCTAAATTAAACTTTCAAGAAGTAAAAAACTCTAGCATAAAATGGCAGATTTATGCATACAGCTTGGGACATTTTCTCCATATTACTGGCCTTGTTTGGCTTGGTGGGTATGGTGCCTTAAGAAAAGTTGCAGATCTGCCAAGTATTTCATCGATGTTGGCACGTGCTTGTTTTATTACGGGTGGCGCTATATCAGTTATTGGTGGAATGTTATTCGTAATAGTTGTGCTTTTACATCTGCTTAAAGGCAAAGCGCGTACCAACTGACCCATAGAAACAAAACTAAAAATTGCTTTACGAACTCCGCCAACTCCATTACCATAGCCCTAAGGGTATTTACGACTCAAAACTTATTTTTGACCTGCAGTAGGGTCGAGAGCTGGCGCGCCTACTTTAGGGCTTGGTGGCTGATCCATTATTTTCATCCTGGGCCTCAAGTGTCTGTTCAGGGTAGCGGTGAAACAAGGTAGACAAGGTGATCTAAAAGACTAATCATAGAGTAGCTGTGAGGTAATATGGTTGATGTTTTAGAACTCTGCGAAAACTTAAAAATAGAGATAGAAAATTTAAAAGCAGAAAATGAAGCTCTGAGAACGCTCAATTAAAGGAAAAGCTAGGTTTAAATTCTAAAAATTCATCAATTCCCAGCTCAAAAGAGTTATACAAAATAAAAAAGGGCAAGCCAAAAAGTGAAAAGAGTATAGGTGGTCAGGTTGGGCACAAAGGAAGTTTTCGTGCCAAAATGGATGCAGATGAGGTGGTAAAAGTTACCCACTTGCAAATGCGGAGGAGAGATAGCAAAAACCGTACATTCATCAAAAAGTTGGAAATCAAGCCTTATATAGTGGAATATCAATCAGGTTGTCGGAGATGCGGAAAAAGAAAAGTAGCAAATTTATGCCTAATGTTATTTTTAGATGGATTCATCATGAAGCTTCCAAACCTAACTTCTAAATTTGCTGTTCTTTTTATCTTTTGCAGGAATTTCAACTTCTATCGTACCTACAAGGCGAAAAGATTTCCCATAACTTCTTTTCGCCTTGTTCAGGATATCTAGATTTTTTATTTACTGTTCTATCTTTGCTAGCTCTCACGAGTACTGCTGAATTAAGGTTATGTGCAAGTTCAAAAAAGTCATAATTGGTTCTTTGAAGGTTTGTCATTTCTTCAGGTCTCGAATAAACTTTTTGATTCAGTATCCCTAGAACTAGACTTTCTGTACAGCAAGAGCTGTATGCATTATAATGCCTTTTGCATCTTGCTAATCCTTTTGTTTTCTATGCACTTTTATTAAGCGTTTTGCTCAAATTTATAAAATTCTCAATATTGTTCAACAACTCCATCTTACTATCCGCTTGCTCATTCTCAACCTTTTTAGATTTAAGATCTTTAAGTACATTATTAAAATCATCCATGGTCACTGTTATTTTTGGTTCATCTTCTGACTCTTCTTTGTAGATCTGATCTATAGCATGAAATTTTGCTTCATTTACCAAATTTTCTAGATCAGCTCCTGAAAAATCATTAGTTTTATCTGAAAGTTCTGCCAGATTTACATCTGATGCCATTGGTACTCCCTTCATATAAAGAGTCAATATTTTTTCACGTAGGCTCTTATCTGGTAAAGAAATTTCAATGTGTTTAGAGAGGCGACCTGGTCTAATCACCGCTTCATCTAAACTGTCTAGACGATTAGTTGCAGCAATCACTGTCACGCCTTCCATAGGATTAAAACCATCAAGCTCGTGTAAAAACTGATTTACAATTCGGTTGTGTTCTTCATTACTTCGTCCACTATTACTACGTTTTGTACAAACAGCATCTATTTCATCTATAAAGACTATGCAAGGAGCATTTTCTCTCGCTTTTTCAAAAAGATCTTTTATGTAATGTGCGCTGTGTCCAGCATATTTTTGCATACATTCAGATCCAGAAACGCTAATAAATTTAGCATTAGCTTCACATGCAATTGCACGAGCAATAAGAGTTTTACCATTCCCAGGTAGACCATATAAAATATAGCCTGTTGGCATCTTGCAACCTAACATTTCAAGAGCTTGCTTCTTCTTCTCTGATATATGACCACAAATCATTTTTAACTCTTCTTTTACTTTCTCTGAAACAATAACATCATCAAGTGTTACTTTTTTCTGCTTGTCTGGATCAACTATCTCTATTCTAGAAGAGCCTTTTATTGCACGAACAAGATCATCTAATTCTTTTGAGTGTGTTGCTTTGTTAACCGATTTTTTTTCATCACTCACTTTTTCAACATTTATTATGTCTAAATCTTGATCTTCTTCAATCTCATTTTTAGCATTCGGTTCAGCCACTTTGTACGTAATATATCTAGCTATAGATGCAAATGCATACAAAATACTTACATACAACAACACCTTTAATACAGGCACATCAGATGCAATTACATTAATCGCAGCAATTGATGTTGCCATAGCAGCGCCTAACAACGACATTGAGCAAAAAACGATATAACCTTGAATTTTCGCTTTTTTCAGCTGAATTAAGTATCCAGAGCCATTAGGATGCTTGGATGCATAAATATCCACTGGAGTTTTATCATGAAAATTCTTTAACCAAGGATCTGCATTTTTTCTTATTAGAATTGATATTGTTTTTCTATTTCCATTATCTGCAGCATAATGCAAAGGAGTATTGCCCTCTTTATCCATTACATTAACACTTATCCCTTTATTTAAGAAAAATTCTACTACTTCAGCATGACCATTTTCAGCAGCTAAATGTAAAGGAAACTTCTTGTGCTTACTATCTTTCTTATTAACATCAGCTCCTGCTGCTACCAGGACTTTTGCTACGTTTTCAAAGCCACCTCTAGCAGCTACGTGCAACAATGTAAGTTCTTGACTAAATAAATGATTTAAATCAAATACAGCTTTTCTCCACTCTTCATTAAGTTTTTGACTAAATAAATGATTTACATCAAATCCAACTTTTCTCCACTCTTCATATAGATCTTGATCCTGTTTCTTTAGTTCTTCTTGTATTTCCTGAATTATATTATCTTCATTTAAATCTGCCTTATCGTTAATTATACTGAGTACTTTTGCTAGTAATTGATCACTTGTCATAATCTTGTCTTTAATCTTAAGTAATATATTTAATTATTATATAGCTATAATAAAAAGTCAATATTTATTTTAAATAAGGTAATAATTGGGATTGTGAATAGTGGTTCGGTCATTCACCCCTTTTTCGTCATTCAAGTAGACCTTCATTGTCATCCCAGTACTGGGATCCAGAAGGCTGATCAGGTAATAAGAACTGGATTCCAGCATCAAGTGCTGGAATGACATAGTGGAATGTCACGCAATAGCCCCTTTGGGAGTACTCCTTTTTCTGTCATTCCAGTGCTTGACACTGGAATCCAGATCAAGTACGGCTATCATCCAAATAACCCTTCGTTGTCATTCAAGTAGCCCCTTCGTTGTCATCCCAGTGCCCAGACACTGGGATCTAGAAAACTTCACTTTAAATGAGCGCACCAAATAGAAACTGGATTCCAGTGTCAAGCACTGGAATGACATCTCTATAGGACTCCCAACTAATCTAAATATTAAGAAATTTACTAAATAAAAAAAAGACAAAAGAACCCCCGTATAGCGAGTTTTGACCCTATAATAATTTAAATTGGCATTGTAATAATGTGCTAACGCTTATTTTAAGCGCGATTTGGCTGAATGTAGAAAAAATAAAAAAGACATGCAGCCGCTATAATTTTATGTAATTTGCCAATAAATATCTGAGTTTTTTTTACTGAATTTTGTCGTTGAGCCCAAAAACAAGGATAAATACTCTCATTGATATGATAAGGAAAGTGGGAAAGTTTGTCAAGGAGTTTTTGGCATACTATGCACTGCAGGTTTTTAACTTACTTTTATGCAATATTGATTGTTCTTGAAAAGCAATCTAACATTTTTTATTCCTTGATTACGAAGCTTTGATGCAGCTAATTTAGCAGCCTGAGCGTTTACAAAAAATGCGACATATCCCTTGCTTTCTGCACTGTTTTGTTTTGGGTGACGTTTCTGCATTTCTTTTTCATATTGCCTTTTGTAATGAGGAGTATTTTGTATCAATTGTTCTGACCTCTTTCTTAGGTACTCGACTTTTACCTTTGCAAGCCCAGACTTATGAAGTCCTAAAACTTGTGCTGCCTTTTCTGATAGATCTATTATTCTACCTTCAACAAACGGCCCCCTATCGTTCACTCTTATAACAAGCTTTCTTTTGTTTTCTAAGTTAGTAACACGAACGAAGCAGGGTAGGGGTAAAGTCTTATGCGCTGCAGAAATCAAGTGACGGTTAAACACTTCACCGTTTGCTGTAAGTGTCCCATGATCTTCTATTCCATACCACGACGCTATTCCTACTTCTTCGTAACACTTACAGTATTTTGGATGATAAATGATACCATTTATTGTATAGCTATTGCCAATTTTATAATGACCTGCAGTCTGATTATACCTGTTGCTAAAACTACAACTGCTCATCAAAATGAATATTAGGCATGGAAAGGCTAGGTTTTTTATCATTGTATTTAGTGAAAGCCATGAGGATTTTAAATTATACTATAATAAATTTAGTAATAAGTAAACGTCTACTGCCAAATATGCACAGAACTAAAAAAGAAGTAATACATATAATCGGTATAGGTGGAATAGGAATGAGCGCAATCGCTGAAATTCTTCACAATTTCGGTTATAAAGTTCAAGGCAGTGATACGCGATCAAACGATAATATAGATAGGTTACAAAAACTAGGTATAGAGGTCTATATTGGTCACGATGCCAGTAGCATTAGACAAGCTCAAATAGTCGTACATTCTTCTGCAATAAAACCTGATAATGTGGAGCTAGTTGAAGCAAGAAATAACAATAAGACCGTTTTACATAGGTCAGATATGCTGGCTGAAATTATGAAAGGTAAATATGTGATAGCGGTTTCGGGTTCAAGTGGCAAGACAACAACAACAGCTATGATTGCTTCCATTTTTGATCATTATGGGACTGACGCCACTGTAGTTGTGGGAGGAATATTAAATTCCTATCAGAGTAATTCAAAACTTGGCAAGAGTGACATTTTCTTAATCGAGGCTGATGAGTCTGATGGAACTATGTTAAAAATTCCTGCAAATATTGCTGTTGTAACAAGTATTAATGACGACCATATAGACCATTACGGTACATTTAACGACATCAAAAATGCATTTTCTCAATTTGTAAACAACGCGGATTTTGCAGTTTTACCTGATTTTTTGGACATTGACTATAATGAAGGTAATTCTGTAACGTTTGGGTTTGGAAACGGTAAGATTAGGGCCAGCAATATCAAACAACACAATAATAGCATAGAATTTGATGTGCTGATTAGTATAAACGAAAATAACTCGATTAGATTGCCAACTACTCGAATAATTAAGAGTAATGGGGCAAAAGCAGCTCTTGATTCGTCTCTTCAATGCTTGAAACTGGACTCTCGTTTCAATGTTGAACAAAATACTATAGAATTCAAAAAGACAATCCCTAGAAAATCTCTACATCCCAAAAAGAGTAAATCGTACTAATGCTATTTGAACGAACTAGTGCAAAAGTAAGCTAAATTTTTTTTGAGGTGCAAAAACAGAAAGAAACAGTTATTTGAAAGATAGTTGGAATTTGAAATGCCTTATGTTTAATTGACATAGTACCAAACTGTTGTGTATCAAAGATATTTTACACAATTTTTTCTGTTGTTAGTCTATCCCCTTTTAATTAGACTAGTGGACGTCCTTTTTAAAATATCATTGTTTATTGAAAGTGGGATAAGATTGCTAAAAAAATGTTATATATTACAGGGTTTCAGGTTATTGCTAAGCGTTGAAAATTGGCTCTAAACTAATAGTGGTGGTAAAGAAATGCATAATACTACTAATAATATGTATCTGTTCAGGGGAGTGGTTCAAGAAACGATAGATAGAAGATTGTGAAAAGGCCCTTTGTTTCCACGTTAAGTATAACGAAATTATCCGCTCAAGTTCCTGTTTCGATTGTGTAAAATATGAATTTTTGCGGTAAACAACATAATGTCGTATTTGCCGTTCAGCACGTCAGCGGCAGGGTCATCTAAAAATTTCCAAGTCATTCTTTCAGATTTCAAAATATTTTTTGCAACCAGGTAAGTAGAATATCTTCTTCAAGTAATACCTTGTACGCTTTTGCAACTTTCTGGCACGTCTGGAACCTAAAAACATCTATCTCATTTTTTAGTAAAGCTTTCAAATAATTCAGTGGCTACCTTTCTCAAGCTAGAATTTTAACTTCAATATTCCAACTATGTTTCGAAATCCCGTATCAACAGATTTGCCTTTTTTTATCAGCAAAGTACCTCTTGCTTATCCTTTTTTATTTTATACAATTCTTTTGAACTTGGTATTGATGAATTTTTCGAGTTTAAACCAAGCCTTTCCTTTCTTTGAGCATTCTCAGAGCTTCTTTTTCAGCTTTTAAATTTATCTACCTCTATTTTTAAGTTTTGCAAAGTTCTAAAAGTTTTACCATATTACCTCATAGCTATTCTATGATTAGACCACCTTGCTACTCCCCTGAATAGATACGAAGAATTAACTGACAGAAGAATTGAAAACTAATATCAGCATTCTGTTAAATGTATGTGACTCGTAGAGATTAAGTTTTGTCTTTTACAATTTATCTGTACTTCCTTTGATTCATTTACTTGAGTATTAGGTCTTAGTGTTGTATGTGTAACGTAACCAGCTACGAGTGCAGACGCTGCTGCTATACTAATTATAGCTACCATACTTAGCCCAGTTATATGCTCAAGTGCAATGTACACTATCAACCCAACAGCGAGACTAGCACCAATAGTAGCAGTGTATGTTAGTTGTTCAATCGTTTTATTTTTACTTTTTGATTCTTTCTTGAATTGCTGGATTTGAATATTTAATTTGTTTTTTAATTCTGTATTTTCATTCTGTGCTGTATTATTTGCATGTTCTAAGGCTCTGTTTAACCGTTCAGCCTGATCCTTTTTAGTTTTTAATTCTGTATTTTCCTTCTCTAGCTGCTCAAATTTATTTATCTTTTGTTTCATTTCACTTTTTATTTCATTTTTTAGTCCATTTCTTATTTTATCTTTTAATGTAGCTATTGCCTCTTCTGGACTTTTTTTACCTTTTAATTCCAGCACGTCTTCAAGCAATTCTGCTAGTTTTATTTTTTCATTGGAGGGCAGAAAGTATGGATCGTATAGAGCATTAACAAGATTTTTTAAGTCAGAAAATTCAAAACCAGACATGATAAACCTCAATATTAAAAATTTATTATGTAATACATTAAAAATTATAAGATCAAGAAAAATTTGTATTGTAACGAGGCTAAATTAAAACGGTAGACATTAAAATTGCTGTATTTGCTCAATTGTGCTAACTTAAAGCTTAAAATTGAAAAATATTTATGTTAGAAGAAAAATACAGCTTTAGAGAAATTGAAGACAAATACAACATATTATGGGAAGGAAGTAAAGTTTATAAATGGAATGGTGAAAAGGATAACACTTTCACTATAGATACACCTCCACCAACAATATCGGGAAAGTTGCATATCGGCCATATATTTAGCTATTGCCATACGGACTTTATTGCGAGGTTTCAACGCATGCTGGGGAAAGATGTGTTTTATCCAATTGGATTTGATGATAATGGGCTTCCCACTGAAAGGTTAGTTGAGCGGACATATAAAACCCGCGCAAAAGAAGTTGGCAGGAAGAAATTTATAGAGATGTGCCATGAAGTTATTGAGAAGTCAAAGCAAGAATTCAAGGAGTTATTTAAATCAGTTGGCATTAGTTATGATTGGAGTTTGGAGTATCACACAATCAGTAAAGAAGCTGTGACGCTTTCTCAAATGTCGTTCATTGACCTGTATAACAAAGGGTATGCATACAGGAAAATGCAACCTATTCTTTGGGATCCAGTTGATAAAACTGCAATTGCGCAGGCAGAGATAGAAGACAAAATTTTTGAATCATCTTTAAATATAATAGTTTTTTCCACTGAAAAAAATGAGCAGATCAAGATTGCAACTACGCGACCTGAGTTGCTTCCAGCATGCGTTGCAGTTTTTTGTCATCCAGAAGATGCACGCTACACTCAGCTGATTGGAAAAACAGCTACAGTAGCAATAACAGAGGCAAAAGTTCCAATAATAGCTGATGATAAGGTCAAAATAGATAAAGGCACTGGGCTTGTTATGTGCTGTACATTCGGTGATGAGCTCGACATATATTGGCAGCAAAAGCATAATCTGCCGATGAAAATTATCATTGATCAGGATGGAAAGATGAACCTGCATGCAGTGTGTGATCAAAAATGGATCCCAGTGCTTAACACTGGGATCCATGGGCTAAAGGTCAGAAAAGCAAGAAAGAAAATAATTGAAATCCTCAGTGGAAAAGGACTTTTAATAGAAAGCACCAACATTTCTCATTCTGTCAAATGTGCGGAAAGATCTGGTGCATCACTTGAAATATTACCTACTTATCAATGGTTTATCAAGATCTTAGGGCAAAAGGCTCAAGTATTAGATAAAGTAAGAGAATGTAATTGGCATCCAGAGTCTATGCGTAAACGTATGGAGGTGTGGATAGAAGGACTAAATTGGGATTGGTGCATTTCAAGGCAGCGCTATTTTGGTGTGCCATTTCCGGTATGGTATTCAAAGCGTAAAGGAGAGGAAGGCAAAATTATTCTAGCTGAAGTAAAGGATTTGCCTATAGATCCACTTAAAGATTTGCCGAAAGGCTATAGCAAAGAAGAGGTTGTTCCAGATCAAGATGTAATGGATACTTGGGCAACAAGTGCGATAACTCCTCAGCTAAGTGCACTGGCAGTAAACAGTGAGCTCGGTTTACCAAGCCATCGGTATGACAAGGTATTTCCTGCAGATCTGCGCAGCCAAAGCCATGAGATAATAAGAACCTGGGCTTTTTACACAATTTTGAAGGCGCATTATCATGCAGATTCACTGCCGTGGAAGAATATCATGATTAGCGGTTGGTGTTTGGCTGATGATAAAAAAAAGATGAGTAAATCAAAAGGTAACATCATTACTCCTCATGTAATGCTTGATGCTTATGGAGCTGATGTGGTTCGCTATTGGGCAGCAAATTCAAGACTTGGTGTTGACACAGTCTACTCTGAAAATATCTTCAAAATTGGCAAACGGCTCGTTACGAAACTTTGGAATGCTAGCAAATTTGTTTCCATGTTCATGGAAAAACATCAAACTATGAGCATAAATTCCATCAGTGAGGCGATGGACAAGTGGGTATTGTCTAAGTTGTACAAAGTTATAGAAAGAGCAACAAATAACCTATTGCAATTTGAATATTGCGAAGCTTTGAGTGCGGTAGAAGAATTTTTTTGGAAAGATTTTTGTGATAATTACTTAGAGCTAGTAAAAAAACGTGCATACGGTAGCAGTGAAGCAAATTCAAGCGCTAAACAGAGTTTAACATATGTGTTGAACATTATTTTGCGGTTATTTGCACCCTTTTTGCCATACATTACAGAAGAAATATATCATCGGTTGTATAGTTATAACTCCGTGCACAATAAAAGTAATTGGCCTAGCAAGCAAGAGCTGATCTATGATAAGCATTCTGAAGAAATGGGAGATAATTTCGTGCAGATGTTAAACTTAGTGAGAAAAATAAAAGCGGATAATAATGTGTCAGTTAAGCACTTGATAAAAAAATTGATGATAAAAGCAAATGCAAAAGAGGATAAGTTAAATCAATCTGCACAGGATGATTTGCAGGCAATTTGCAATGCTGAAGTGATAGAATGGGTTGAGAGTACAGAGGCAGAGCTTATAACTGAGAATGGAAAATTTACTGTAAGTGTATTGATTGCATAACTTAGCATTCGTGTTAGCATGATAATTATTTAGCTGTGAGGGAATGGTGATGGGTGGTTCATATTATAGTAAAGCTAAAGGACAAGAAGACGATTATCATAACTTCGTTCAAAAATTTTTGTTTTTGCTCAATAAGATAAGAGAAAAAAATAAATCAATTCACACTGCTGTAGCTAATTTTAACGTATTATGTTTTTAATAAAACATAATACCAATTTTAATGAAGATGAAGTATATAAAGCCATTATCCAAGATTACAATAGTATAGCTAGACCAGAGCTTCAAGATGAGGCTAAAAAAGTGTTGAATGGATATATTGAAAATGGTGTTGAAACAGTCTCAATATATAGAAGTTGTGCAGAAATTGAATTGAGGGCTAATAAACATGAATTCAAAATCAGTGAGTTTTTAAATAGTAATTTCTGTAAAGATAATGGAATTTTAGGGTTTTCAACGCTGCATAGCAATGGAAAAAGTGGAATACACGGCTTTGTTTCTGAAGAAGGGATAAAGTATTACATTGTAACTGATGGTTCATACGAAATGACTCTGAACTGGTATGATAAGGATGGAAAAAAGTGTACTATTATAATTAACATTGATGCTAGTGGTATAGAACTTATTGAGCGTAATAGTGTTACTGACGATCAGTTGAAAGCGAACAAAGATGTAAAAATAGGTAACTTATTCTTGTATCAAATAAAATTTAAAAATAAGGAGGAAGGCAATCATAAATCATCTGAAACCGTGATAGAAAATGGTAATAGAAATATTAACATTCAAACAACTCAAGAAATTGAGTGTGATAGCAAAGAAACTCAGATAAGTGCTACTAAAATGCAAGACAAAAGTACACAAGCTATAGATGACAGCTTAAACGAAGAGATTAATAAATTGGAAAAAGAAAATACAAGATTGACTGAAGATAAAGAAATTATATCAGAACAATTGCAGCAGAAAGTGAGAGAGGTAGAGGAATTAAAAGCTATCATATAAAAAAATTTAGATCAGAAAACTGAAGAGTTAGCTAAAGCAACACAAAAACTCAAGCAGTTAAGTGATGCGGTAGAGAGTGAAGTTAAGGAGAGAAGAATTGCCATTTCATTAAAAAACTCTTTGAGGTTATTTGATAGGCAAGTTATTTTATTCATCGTTACTTCTCTCACTAAAAACATATCTGTGAGAACTTATTATTCTATCTCCTCATATCTTTTTCCTTAACTTGACTCGTATGGTCTACGGGTAAGACAATTTTAATCAATATATATAAAACTGCAGCAGTTTTATATATAGGTTATGAGCAATTTATTTAATAAAGGTAATACATTTTATTTTATAGCTAGTTCTCTAGCTACTCTTACATTACTTACATCTTTAGTGCTTATTAATGTACCTAGTTCTTTAATTCTCGCTTTAGCTGCATTGTCTGCTTTGGCTCTTATGCTCTTGTATAAAATAATGAGTAACAATAGGAGAATAGAGGATAAATTCACTCAGAAAGAGCGAGAGTTAGAAGAGAAAATAACTCTGGCTGCAAAAAAAAATAGAAAAATTAAATGATCAATTAACTAGAGAAAAGCAAAATCTAGACGGGGAAGTAAATAAGGTAAATGGGTTAGAATGTGAGAGGGACTCTTTAAAGCAAGAGTTAGAAAGTAAAAAGTGCCGTATATATGGGATGGCAGAAAAATTAGATGAAATAACGAAAGAAAAAGATAAGCTTGGTGAGCAGGGAAAAAAATTCTCTTCTGAGATCTTGCATTTACATGAGCAGTTACAGGAAAAAGAAGCTAATCTAGCCGAAAAAGAAGAATGCATAACGGAATTGAAAAGGAAAATAGACAATAATAAACATACAGAATCGGAAAATGCAGAACTGTATAAGAAAGTAGAAAAATTATCTAAAGAAAAAGAGGAGTTACTCGAGAAAATAAGAGAAATATCTGAAAATAGAAAAATATTAAGCGGGGAAATAGAAGAATTACATAGAGAGAAGGATACATTAAATAACGAATTAAGTGAAAAACAAGACAAAATTAAAAAGCTTGAAAAAGAAAATAGATATTTATCTGAAGAGTTAGAAAAGAAATCTGAAGAGCTAAATCAAGCAAATGGTTTTATTGAAGATCAGTTCCTTGAGTCAAAGAAAATAACAAAAAAGCACGATAATAAGGTGAGGGATTTAGAAAATTTACTCTTAAAGCGAGATGATCAAATAGAACAACTTCAATGTATGAAGGTAGAAGAATCGATAAGAGAAAATGAAGCAATTAAAGATTATAGCGAAAAGAGAATTATGCAATTTACGCCAGGTAAATATTATGGATGTGAATCACAGTCGGAGGCAACGTCTGATTCTTTACAGAAAGATCTTGGATATGAATCATCACCTGCTAGCACTCCGACCAAATTGCCAAATTCACTATTGACAGGATCTTATGAACTTAGTCAGTTTAATCAGAGTGAAGGTATTTGCAAAACATAATAACTAGCTTTATTATAAAAAAAATTATACAAGATAATGAACCCAATAATATGCGCACTAGATACACGAGATTTGAATAAAGCTATATCTTTAGCTAATGCTCTGCGTGATAAGGTTGGCATGGTAAAGCTTGGGTTAGAATTTTTTGCTGCACATGGTCTTTCTGGAGTGGGAGAAGTTGCAAAATGCAATGTACCAATTTTTTTAGATCTGAAATTGCATGATATTCCAAACACTGTAGCCAGAACGATTGAAGCAATAAAGATTCTAGATGTTGAAATGCTAACATTGCATATCAGTGGTGGGACAAAAATGCTTAAAGAAGCGCTAAGTGTAGTGCAAGGGAAAAAAATAAAGCTAATTGGAGTAACAGTACTAACTAGCATGGGTAATGAAGATCTAAGCGAGCTTGGAGTGGCAAGAGAAACAAAATCACAGGTAATTTTGTTAGCAAAGCTTGCAAAGAAAATTGGTCTGCATGGAATAGTCTGCTCTGCATTAGAAGCTCAAGAAGTGCGCCAAGAATGTGGTAAAGACTTTAAAATTATTACTCCAGGAATCCGTATAGATTCAGGTCATGATGATCAAAAAAGGACAGCAACACCAAAAGAAGCGATAAATTCAGGAGCTGATTATATCGTAATTGGCAGGCCAATTACAAAAACCGCAAGTAGTGCAGAATTAATATTGAAATCCCTTATTGATTGAAGCAGTTCAGGTAAATAACTATTAAGATCAAATGCTGTCTTTTACAGATTAAAAATACATGAACTCTTGATCTTGCATTTCATCTGCGATAGGCAATAACTTTACGCTCTCATTAAAGTGTTACTTAACGAGAAGCTTTTTAAAATAGATAAATCTGAACTAGATTGACCCTTAAAAAGAGTAAAACAGTAGTCAAAATCATCATCATTATCTTCTAAACACTTTAGATACTTGTCAAGGTCTTGCCGATCTTTCTTACTTAAATTATCTGGATCTTTTAGATTATCTAAATCGCGTTCTGCTTTTTCTAATTCATACTTAACGCAGTAATCTTGGCATTTGTTTTCGCATGCTTTTTTGGATGGTGATCTACATTGACGTGTGCATATAAGATCGGGACTTTCTATTTTTTCTTTATTCATAATCTACTCCTAATTTTAAAAGCAATATCTATATTAGCATATAGGTGTAAATATTGTATTAATATAATTACTTTTTAGGTATATATGACAGATTGAAATCATTTGTGGTGCCTTAGAAGAAGCAATAAACTCAGAAACCGAGTTTATTGTAATTGGCAGATCCATCTGCAAATAGTGCAGAATTAATATTGAAATCTCTTACTGATTGAAGCAGGAGAGCGGTAAGGTAGATAAGGTAGCATAGAGTAAAAGCGACAAACGCTTGCCATCGTAGTTTTAGAGCAACCGGGGAAGGGTGTCAAGCACTGGGATGACAAGAAGAGGATACTTGAAGGATACCATTTATTGTTTTGGCAAGTTTGTACAGCTAAGTACTTTATTTGTACATTCTCCTCAATGGGTGTACAGCGAAAAAAAGTGCTTGACAGGAAAAAATAAACGCTGTATAGTGTTAATAGTTCTTTAAATTAGGTACGCAGTGTCATGCCAGTGCTCGACACTAGCATCCAGTCTTTTCATAATCATCAAAACGTTGTATTTTAACATAAAATAGCTATTTTTATGTTTACTAACTTAACTGGATTCCAGTGTTAGCTACATACATGACAATGAAAAGGTACTGATAAAGATTATCCTCAAATTACAATAACTATTCTAATTTTATTTTTAAAGGAGGCTATTATGTCACTTACTGATATCGCTCACCGTGTCAATGAACTCGCTTCATCATGGGAGCAATTTAAACTAATAAATGATCGAAAACTAAAAGAAATTGAAAGCAAAGGGCCTGCAACAATCGAGCAGCTATGTAAGATAAATAGTAATATTGATAATTGCAAAGAGCGCTTAGATTTTATTGAAACTGCAGCTCAACGTCCAGAGGCGAGCACAACAAACGACAAACATTTTTCTGATTATGTCCGCAAGGGCGATTTATCGCACAAAACCCTCAGTGGAGATGATAATGATATTGGAGGGTATTTAGTTACTCCTCATATTGTAAAACGGATAAACAAGCGTATAGCTGATTCATCTCCAATGCGGCAAATATGTTCCAATCAAAGAATCTCTACTGAAACATTAGATTATATTATAGAAGATTGTGAACGTGCTGGTGCAGGTTGGAGTGGTGAAACAGTAGAAGATGAAGATGGTGGCTATAAATCTAAGTATGACTTTGCAAAAGACACGAGTACACCTAAAATTCAAAAAATTTCCATTACAACTTATGAGCTCTATGCTCAACCGCAAATATCACAAAAATTGCTCGATGATGCATTTGTCAATGTTGAAAGTTGGCTTGTGGAAAAGGTTGCCGAAACTTTCAGTAAGAAGGAGAATGAAGCCTTCATAAAAGGTGATGGCACTTTTCAGCCTAAAGGAATTTTAGCTTATGAAGATAAAATAGAGCAAATTAAAGCTGATGAGCTAGATAGTGATGCCATAATGATATTGTACTATTCTCTGAATGAACATTACTCTAAAAATGCATCATTCTTGATGAACAGGAATACGTTAAAGGACGTTAGGCTACTAAAATCTGAAACAGGTCAATATCTTTGGCAGCCGAGTTTATCTCTTGAAACTCCAGATACTTTAATGGGAATACCAGTATATCAATCTGCTGATATGCCACCTACAGTGATTGCAGTAGCAGATTTCAAACAAGCTTATAAGATTGTAGATAACAGAGGAATGAGAATATTGAGAGACCCTTATACAAACAAACCTTATGTTAGATTTTTTGTCACTAAGCGTGTCGGTGGGGAAGTTGTAAACACCAGCGCTATCAAATTGTTAAAAATTGCGAGCAAATACTAAAAACTTCTATAGCATCATCTTTAGAGCTGACCAAAGCAACACGTCATACCGCGATTCATTCCATAACTGTACGAACATTGTGATTTTGGCCCATCAGGAGGGTGTCATCCCAGTGCTTGACACTGGGATCCAGGAATTTTATTAAGTTGGCGAGCATAAAAACAGCTGTTTTATGTTAAAATACAACGTTTTAATAATTATGAAAAAGCTGGATTCCAGTACTGGAATGACATCTTTTTTCTCCTTTTTCCCTTTAAAGTAAAAAATAGTTGACATATTATATTTTTTATTAGATAATTAAGTTAATATATTATTAATTTAAGGAGTAAAATATGTGGAAAAGCATAAAAAACTTTTTTAAGTGGATTGCTGATCACACAGGAATTTCATGGATTTTAGGAAAATTAGACTGGAAAAACCATCAGTCTACTGGTCAAGAAGAGGATTTTGTCTTTTTAGGTATGCCACAATCAGAAGCACCTGCTAAAAGTAAAACAAAACATACTGGTAATCAAAAAGATAATTTTATCGCTGAGAACTCATTATCTGATAAACTAATGGAGAGGCAAGTTCAAGAAAAACAAAATGACATTACTTCTCAATGGGAAGTAGGATTATTAAATTTAAAGAAATCTTATGATTTAAGAAGTCATCCTAAGGTTAAACAAATACTATCTGATCTCATTTCAAGGACAGAGAAGCTAAACGATGACTCAAGAACATTTGCACATAAGAATATAAGTAAGTTATGTGACAATAAGGAAGAGAAAGAATACTCCAACGTTTTGAAAGAGCAAGCTGAAGGAGAGTATATTGTTATTAACGGTGTTATTATTCCAGAGGGAGCAAAGTTGAAGTTTTTCCCAGAGTTATCTGACTTTTTATCAAAAGCAAGCTTGGAAAGAGAAAAATTGTTTTGCAAGGTGGTACCAAATTCGTTATTTACCCAACTAATAACACCAGAACAAGTTGCTAATAATGATCGTTCTTGTTAGTTAATTTCACAAAAGAGCACCTAAAGATGTGCTCTTTTTTTCTTTCTTATATAAACAAAAATCATATAGAATTGTAAACGCAGTTTTTTTATTCTGATGCTTCTCAATTCTATAGTTCTTGTTCTTTCCTTATTACTATTTCTCTATATCATCTCAAGAAAGAATAGAAAGCTAAGTGAAAAATTAGCAAATCTTGAGAGTAATTTATGTAGGGCGGAGCGTGAGCTTCAAGAGGCAAAGCAAACTTTACTGAATAAGAATGAAGAGATAGTTAATTTGAAAGTGAGGAATGCAGAGCTTGAAGTAACTCTGCAAAAAGAACGTGAGGAAAAGAAAAAGGAAATAGAATTACTGACAAAAGCAGAGGAGAGACTCACAAACACTTTTAAAGCACTTTCTCTTGATGCTTTGCAGGTAAATAATAATAATTTTCTAAATTTAGCGAAGGAAGTAATTGATAGTAAACTAAAAGAAACAGAAAGTGATTTCAAAAAAAGGCAAGCAACGATCAACGAAGTTGTAATGCCAATAAAAGAAAAATTAGAAAAATTCGATAGTGAAATACGTGATCTAGAGAAAGAGAGGGTAGGGGCCTACGAAGGTTTAAGGGAGCAAATTGGAGCATTAATGAGCCAAACTTCTAGCCTTGCCAACGCCCTAAGGAAACCTCACATTAGGGGCAAGTGGGGTGAAATGCAACTCAAAAGAGTAGTAGAAATGGCGGGAATGATTGAATATTGCGATTTTTTTACTCAAGCCTCAGTAATTGATAAAAATGAGGACAATTTGTTACGTCCTGATTTAATAATAAAAATGCCATCTGGAAAGCAAATAATAATAGATGCTAAAGTACCACTTGATTCTTATATGGATGCTATGTCACAAAATGATTTGCAGATACAAAGGGAAAAATTGAAGAATCATTCTCTGGCAATAAAAAAACATATAAATGATCTAGGCAGAAAGGAATATTGGAACCAATTTGAAAATACGCCAGAGCTTGTGGTGCTTTTCTTAACAGGAGAAGGGGTTTTCAGTGCAGCACTGGAATGTGAGCCAGCTTTGATAGAAATTGGAATAGAAAAAAAGTGATTATTGCAACACCGATCACTTTAATCGCGCTGCTTAGGGCAGTAGCCTATGGATGGAAGCAAGAAATGATAGCCGAAAATGCGAAAAAAATAAGTGAACTGGGCCATATTTTATATGAGCGAATCTGCACGATGGGTGAAAACTTTGACAATTTACGCAGGAGCTTAAAAAGCGCTGTAGATCATTACAATAAAACTGCTGGTTCGCTTGAAGCGAGAGTGCTTCCTGCTGCTCGGGAATTCAATAAGCTTGGTATACATGCAAAAAATAAAGAACTAGCCGCTGCAAAAGAGCTGGAGTCTTTACCACGCAGTTTACATGCTGAGGGGTTGAAAGTAGACTAGCTTCATTTAAATATTCTTTCTGGTCTCCTTAACTGTATCTGTTCAGCAGAGTGGCAAAATAAGATAGACGAGAAAATAGGAACAAATATCCCAGCGTCAAGCACACAACTGTACGAACATTAACCAGAACTTGACACTGAGATCCATTTTTCCATTTAAGCTCATCAAATTTAGCATAAGCTTACCGAATAGCTTGCTTGTGAATTTTCTTGGATCCCAGTGTCAAAGCACACAACTGTACGAACGTTGCAATGTGACACGATGTTGCATAATAAATGATGTCATTCCAGTGCGTGACACTGGAATGGCTTTGTTGCATCACTCAAGTGAAAAGAGCTAGCAGTTACTGGCGGAATTCATTATAAAACAGATATTTAACCGACAAAGGAAAATATGCCAGTCAAAATGAAAGTCAGTAACTGCTATGAATATAACAAATTTCTCCAAGAAAGAGGAAGCATTTTTCGTTATATCAATGATGCCATAGAAAACTGGTACGAAAATAGCCCAAAAGTAGCTGGTGGAAACAATATTTACAGTGATAAAGTTGTAATCTTGGTGCATGTAGTAACTCACCTTTTCAGAATAGGTCTGAGGCAAACAATTGGGTTCGTAAAAGGATACTTAAAACAAATAGAAAAAAGGCTAAAAGTTATTAGCTATTCACAAGCTTCAAGGAGGTTTAGAAAACTCAATATTAAGATCAATGACTGTAGAGTTAACAAAAATGATACAGAAGATATTGAAATTGCCATAGATAGTACAAGTATCAGCATCTACAATAATATTCCAGAAGGCAAATGGTAGAGATAGAAAATATCACGGCCACGAGCAAACAAGAAAACTGCATGTAATGCTGGAGATAGGTAGCAAAAAGTCATAGCTACAAAATATAGTAGAGGAGTTTATTCTGATCATTACGGAGCCTGTGATCTTATTGAAAGAGTTGAAGCTCAATATAACATAAGCACACTGTATGCAGATAGGGCATATAACCGAAAGAAGTTACACAAATTATGCAATAAGCTTGGCATAAAAATGAAAATTCCTCTGCAAAATAATGCAGTAGAGCATCCAAAGTTGGACTATATGGCTGAGAGAAATTCTGCAATCAAACTCATAAAGTTATATGGTGAAGATGGTGTGAAGAAATGGAAAGAAGAGGTAAGTTATGGAAAGAGATCATATATTGAGGGATTTTTTTCTCGACTAAAGCAAGCATTTGGTTTTAGTTTTAGGAATAAATCTGAAATTAATCGTGAGAGGGAGCTGCTACTCAAGTGTTATTTGATTAACAGATTTACTGAAACTGGCATGGCTAAATTTGAGATAGCTTCATGAATTTATTATACATTACCCACTATCCGAAGAGCTATGCAACAAAGCTCACTGGAATCCAGTTCTTATTATACAGCTATCTGGTGTACTTATTTAAAATTAAGTTTTCTGGATCTCAGTGCCAAAGCACTGGGATGACACTCTTCCTGGCGGAGATTATTCTCAAATCACAATGTTCGTACAGCTGTGGATCCAGTTTCGTTGTTCAATTTCATCAAAAGTGTTGTATAGCGTGCTTATTTGCAATCAAATTTTCTAGATTCCAGTGTCAAGCACTGGAATGACACCCCCCTGATGGGCCCAAATCACAATGTTCGTACAGTTGTGTGTCAAAGCACTGGGATGACAACAAAAGGGCTACTTGAATAGAGGCTACTTAGGTAACAAGAAAAGAAGCACGGGTTTCAATATTTGCCATGCATCTGAACGGGTACCTAGCTGTCACTTAGATATTCTTTCTGGTCTCCTTAACTTACATTTGCTGATTAAAACAACTTTCTAAAAATTTTTTTTATATAATTCAACTCTTGTACATCATTTGCTGCATAAACAGGTATAGTTTGTTGCTCAGTACCCGGTATTTCTACGAAGATTTTGCCCACTTCTTGACCTTTTTTAATTGGTGCAGGTACCATATCTTTATATTCAATACGCACTTTAATTTTGTCATGTAATTTGCGGTTATAAGTTATGGTAACATCGTTTGCAACTGTAACGGGCACCTTTTTATCTTTTCCATAAATAATATTTATTTCTTCAACTACACTATCCTTAGCAAATATTTTCTTGCTGTGAAAATGATTTAAGGAATATTGTATTAGTCTTTTAGCTTCTTCTATTCGCTCTTTTTCAGTGTTTAAACCATTTACAACAGCAAAAATTCTCCTATCGTTCCGTTTTGCAGACGCTATAATTCCATAACCACCAGCACTCGTATGACCTGTCTTTAGACCATCAACTCCAATATCATGGAAAAGTAAAAGATTTTTATTTTTTTGTACAATGTTGTTATATGTCAAGTATTGTTCAGAAAATAGATCATAATATTCAGGAAAATCAGTAAAAATCCTTTTTGCCAGTGTTACCAAGTCTTTTGCGCTCATAAAATGATCTTCATCTGGCCACCCGCTTGAGTTGACAAAATGACTATCATTAAGATTCAAATCTTGTGCAACTTCATTCATTTCAGCAACAAAATTCTCTTCTGATCCTGCAATACCCTCGGCTAGCACTATGCATGCATCATTACCTGAAGCGATTGTAATTCCTTCAAGTAGTTCTTTTACTGTCACAGATTGACCTTCTTTCAAAAACATAGAAGAGCCTTTCCTTTCCCATGCTTTTCTACTTACTCGAAATTTATCTTCCATGTTTATTATTCCAGCCTTTAAATAATCGAAAGCCACATATAAAGTCATTAGCTTGCTCATTGAAGATGGAGCCATTTTTTCGCTGGAATTATGGTCAAAAATGAACGAGTCTGAAGCTAAATCTAAAACGACTGCTTGCTTTGCTTTGGTTCTAAACTGGTACGAGTACGAGTAAAAAGGGAATATAAAAATTAATAGCAAAGTTACTAATTTGTTTAACATATTTATAATTTTAAATTTATAGTGTACTAATTAATAGTATGATTTTGCAGGAGTATTTCAATAAATCTCTTACCATTTAAGTAAAAAACAAAAACTCACCTTTGTTGTCATTCCAGCACTTGATGCCAATTGTACGAACACTATCTGTAGGATGCCAGTGCCCAGACACTGCATAAAAATTTAATAACTTGATTGCCAAATCCAGCATATTAACAACATTATGATTTAAATTTCTACCCTATCTTCATCAATTTTGCATACAGCCCGTCTTTACTCATTAGAGAGTCATGAGTTCCTACTTCTTCTACTTTTCCATGATTAATTACTATAATCTTGTCAGTTTTAAGTGCGGTTTGTGTGTAATTACGATCGTTGTTCTGTTTTGCATTAATTTGCTCAATGCTTTTTGCACGAGGTTCTCACTTTCATAATCAAGGGCGGAAGTTGCTTCATCCAGTATTAAAATCTGAGGGTTTTTGAGTATCGCTCTTGCTATTATAGTTAAGTATATAGATTTTAGTTTCAGGAAAAAGGTACAGCATTAGTCTACAGTGTACTTCCTTAGAGCAACACGTTCAAGAAACTTTAGCTTGATTTCTACTGTAGGACAACATTATGCCAAGTGCAATGCTCGAAGATAGAAAAGAAGAACCACCATAGCTGAAGAGTTATGCCGGTGGTTGGAAAAATGCTCAATGTTACCCCTATGTTTATTATGAATTGTGTAATAAAAAAACTACTGGCCAGACCAGAGTTTAATATTCATTTTGTTCCAATGTGTAATGCCACTATTCCATAGCTCATATTACAAAACTCAACATTCCTAAAGCCTACCTCTTCAATTTCCATTTTAAAATTAGTCTGAGTTGGAAATTCTCTGATGCTTCTTACTAGATATTCATAAGAATTCTTGTCTTTAGCAACTATGCTGCCAATTTTAGGAATTACTTTAAATGAGTATAAGTCATAAAATTTGGTGAATATCTCATTTTGATAATGCATAGGGGCAAACTCCAAGCAAATAAATTTCCCATCTGGCTTCAATACCCTATATGCTTCACTTAAAGCCTTCTTGCGGTCAGAAAAGTTTCGAATACCAAAAGCTACTGTATAATAATCAAATTCAGAATCTTCAAATGGTAAACTCTCTGCATTTGCACATACCCAATTGAAATTGAGCTGATTTGAATTTATAGCTTTGTCACATCCTCTATTTAGCATGTTTTGATTTATATCACATACTGTAACTTGAGCACTTGGTTCCCCTTTTGCTATTCTTATAGCTATATCTCCGGTTCCTCCAGCAATGTCCAAAACCTTGGAGTTCTTTTTAAAATGCACACTATTTACCATCTTCTCCTTCCATAGCCTGTGCATTCCAAGGCTCATTATATCATTCATGATGTCGTAGCGATTTGCTACAGAATCGAAAACCTCTTTAACTAATTGTGATTTATCCATATTTTATACAGAGATTAGCAGTTAAATTAATATACTAATGAGAAAAATATACTACAATTAAACATATTTAATCCAGTAAATCATTAGTGTCGACAGCTTTTTCACAAAATATTATCTCTCTTATTATGATATTATCTGTAGCAGTTGTTGATATGGCAACAGACTTATACTCAGTTGCATTGCCAAGTATTGCCAATTATTTTAAGGTGGAAGGTAATATAGTACAGCTTACAATCAGTTTAAATTTAGTAGGAGTTGCAATATCTGGATTAATTTATGGCCCACTGTCAGACTACTACGGTAGGCGCCTAATGATGCTGATTGGTATGGCAATTTTTACTTTGGCAAGTATCATGTGTTGCGTAGCTGATAATATTATACTTTTAATATTAATCCGTTTTATACAAGGAGCAGGAGCTGGTGTTGCAGGCGTTGTCGGATATGCAGCAATCAGGGATATGTACTCAGGTAGTGAATACTCAAGAGTAATCTCAAAGTTAAATATGGTAGTAGCACTTTCACCTGGAATAGCACCAGTGGTAGGCAGTTATATAATTTCACATGGTTATAGTTGGAAATTTTTGTTTTTATTATATCACTTGCTGCAATTCTTATGCTCATTTTTATTTACCTTAAGCTTCAAGAAACGCTCACTGTAAGTAAAAATCAAACCAACATAGCCATCAATATCTTCAAGCAGTATATGTCAATATTCAGGAATTATCGTTTCCTTGGGTTTTCAGCCATTCATGGATTGACTTTTATGTGGCTTTGGGCATACATTGCTAATTACCCGTTCATATTTGAATCAATAGGCGTTGAAGTACAATATTTTGGCTATCTCATATCAATTATAGTTATATTTTACATAATTGGCACTTTAATCAATAGAAGGTATGTACCAAAAATAGGAGTGAGCAAGATGCTAATCATAGGTTTGGTATTACCGATAATATCCGATGGTTTGTTGATATATTTTTATCTCATAAACAAATTGAGCATACTTATTCTTCAAATTATTTGGATTCCAAGCAATATCGGGCTTGCACTTGTAATCAGCAATAACGTAACTTCTGCTTTAGAAACAATCAAAGGTATAGGTCTTGGTAGTGCAGTCCTCTCATTCTGCAATATGATGTTTGGAGCTATTGGAATATATATAGTAGGGAAATTTTTTCACTATAGTATTTTACCGAATTTACTGCTAACGGTTGTATGTTCTATAGTTGCAATTCTTATATATAGTTTACTCAAATATACTGAGAAACACGAAGAATAACCATTATTTGTATAACCCAGAGCTCATAAATTATTAACTACTTTACTATAATAATACAATTTTATAGAGAAGCGTAGGATGAGTGGCAATTCTTTTGATTATAAATATTATAACAGCTCCATACTAAATCAGGGTGAGAAAGCTCGATTAGCTAGAAAGACTCATAAAGTTGGGGAAATCTTCTTAAAACATATCAGCAATGATGTCCCTGGTATGTCAGTTGACGTTCTTAATACCAAGGACTTTGGAAAAGAATATAATTATGCATTCGGACGGCCAAACAGTATTCATGCACGATTTAGAAATGATCACGATCGAGATAAAGATAAAGTATTGATTTACTCATGGCCTCGTTACAACGAGTTTGATGAAAGTAAATGGAATAATTTTTTATCACAACTAAAAGAAAGGGATTACGATCTAAAATTTATTGGAACTGGTCCACTTGAGTTTAAATATAAAGGTTTTAACTACAGTGTATATCCTCCAGCTTTCAGCTTTTCACAAAAAACACTTTCTGCATCAGTAAGCAATGAAGTTCATACCCTTCTAGAAGCAAAAATTTCTAGTGACTACAAAGATTATGAACCTTTCGCTTTCAGCTTTTCACAAGAAGAAGCAAATAAAATTATAGAAAATATTAAAAGATCTCATCAATCAATAAAAAAGAAAATTATTGATCATTATCAATCACTAGGAAAAGATTTTGTTAAAAATGATTCAGATTTCATAACGATTGGTACTGATATAAATAATAAAACAAGACTTAGTTCTGTAATATACTTTAACGGACGCAATGGTATTGATGAAGTTAAACTAGAATTATATAAAGCAACTCCCTTACACTTATTTGCTAAGTACAATCTTTCTCAGCAGCTAGAAGATAGACTAGATAAGGGAACAGATGTTAATGCAATGGATGAAAGTGAAAAGACCCCTTTACATTATGCCGCTGAAATGGGCCATGTGAAGATAGTACAAATTCTATTAGGAAAAGGAGCAAATGTTAATGCAAAAGATGAAGATGAAAAGACTCCTTTAGATTTAGCTAAAACAGAAGAAATAAAAGCTCTATTATTAAAAGCCATAGAAAAAACTGTGGATGAATCATCGACGAATAGTGAAGGGGTTCAAGAAGAAGAAGAAGAAGAAGATGAAGAAGAAGATGATGATGATGATGTTGTTGTTGTTGTTGCTCCCACAGAACCTGCACAAACAGAAGAACAGCCTAGCTCTTTTTTTGGTAGTTTGTTTAGTATACTTATGAAGCCTTTTTCATTAATAGGATCATTTTTTGGTGGCTTTTTTTCATGGTTGCTTGGGTCTGATGAACCATCAACTGAATCTGAACAACCAACTGTGCTAGACTATCAAAAGGGTGTTCATGATTCCGATGATATTATATAATAGATTTTTGCATAACTGGCATTCAAAGGAAAATCAGTTTCAAGTAGTCCCTTATTGTCATCCCAGTGCGTGACACTGGGATGGCTTTGTTGCATCACTCAAGAGAAAAGAACTGGCAGTTACTGACAAAATTCATTATAGAATAGCCATTTAACCATTGAAGAAAAAATATGCCACAGCAAATGAAAGTCAGTAACTGCAATGAATATAACAAATTTCTCCAAGAAAGAGGAAATATTTTTCATTTTATTAATAGAAAATTGGTACGAACATGGTCCAAAAGTGTTCGGTGGCAACAATATTTACAGTGATAAAGTTGTGATTTTAGTGCATATAGTCGCTAGTCTCTTTAGAATTGGCTTAAGACAAACGGTAGGGTTTATAAAAGGATATTTGCAGCAAGTAGGAAAAGGCTTAGCAGTCATTAGCTATTCGCAGGCTTCAAGAAGGTTTAAAAAACTCAATATTAAGATCAATGATTGCAGAGTTGACAAAAACAATATGGAAGATATTGAAATTGCCATAGACAGTACAAGTATCAGTATTTATAATAATACCCCTGGTCACAGTAAGGAAAATAGTAAAGATAGAAAGTATCGCAGCTATGAACAGACAAGAAAATTGCATGTAATGTTGAATATAAATAGCAAAAACGCCATAGCTGTAAAATACAGTAACGGTGTCTACTCTGATCACTTGTGATCTGCTAAAAAAAGTTGATTTTCAGCATGTCGTAAAAGTACTATATGCCGATAGGGCGTACGATAGGCATAAGCTTTATAAATTATGCAAAGAATATAATATAAAAGCAAAAATTCTACCAAAAACCTGTGCAGCAGAGCATTTAAAAATAGACTACATGTCTGATAGGAACACTGCTATTAGGTTAATCAAATTACATAATGAAGATGGTATGAAGAAGTGGAAAGAAAAAGTAAATTATGGAAAGAGGTCATATATTGAGGTTTTTTTTTCGCGACTAAAACAAACATTTGGGTTTAGCTTTAGAAATAAATCCGAAGTAAATCGTGAAAAAGAATTGCTAATAAAATGCTACTTACTCAATAAATTTATTGAAATTGGCGTCGCTAAATTTGAGATAGCTTCATGAATTTATTATACATTATCTACTATCCAAAGAGCGATGCAACAAAGCC
>NZ_QPIP01000003.1 GCF_003344345.1 Wolbachia endosymbiont of Cylisticus convexus
CTTTCTTGTCATTCAAGTAGCTGACCACTGGTTCCTTTATGGTGGTGTCATGCCAATGCTCAGACACTGGCATCCAGTTAAATTTACGTAGTATAAAAGTAATCAATGTTTCTGATGAAAGCTGGATTCCAGTGTCAGCTACTTTCATGACAAGATAAAGGCTACTCGGATGACATTATGGAAGCTAGAATGACAAGAAAGGAAGCACTGGCTTTCACATTAGCCACTCCCCTGAACAGATACATGTAATTTTATACGTAATAAAGATGAAATGTGACCTTAGCCAAAAAAAGCGGCAGAAAAGTTAACGCGTTCTAGACGTAACTTTACTAAGTACCACTTCTTTTAATTCTTTAGTAAGTTTGCCACTATCCAAAGTGTCATTATGAGAACCCCACAGATCATCATGAATCTTAATCAGATTACCATTTAATAATGGATCACCTCTTATCGCATTTGCCAACTGTGCAGGCAATGGTATTAAGCGGTCTCCTGCGTGGTTAATAACCACTATTGGCATTTTCTCATTTTGTGACTTTCGCAAATTATCTACTATGTCAAATTCTAAATTGAGGGCCTTTAGAATTCCTTTTAATAGGAATGAAGGCAGTATACTCAAAATTTTCGTCTGAGGCATTGGAAAATGCTTTACTGCTGTATGAAAAGAACTAAAGGCGCTAGTAAAAACAATGCCTCCAAGTTTAACATCTCTATTCGCAAAATGCCTTAACACTTCCGATGCAATTGCTCCTCCAAAAGAATGACCGAAAAGTACAATATTTTCGGATTTTACACCTTTATCTATTAATTGACTAATTTGCTCTATTGAAGACTTAGATAAGCTTTGATTCTTATTTAGAAAAGGAATCATGAGTAGCAACATAGATAAAAAAACACAAGCTAAAGCTGCTAAGACTGCCAACAGGGCTGTTCTAGCTGTTATTCGATTGGTAAGTAGTATTACAGCAGGTAGCAATATGGACGTTCCTAAACATACGAGACTGGCTAAGGCATAAGGTATATAATTTTGAAATGCAGCAGGGTATTTGTGTGCATGAGTGTGAAAATTAGGTTTACCGTGGGGGTGCATGAGCTCAGATTGCATCTCTTCACAGAATGCAGTTGCATTTTCATAATCGTCTCCTAATCCATGAAAGAATATAAGATGTATTTCGTTTCCTTTAGTATTGGGCATCATCCTTTTTATAGAACACTATCAATTATATACTATTATTAAAATTTCGCTAAGCTTTTTTTACATTAACTAGCGAAATGACAATCTTAAAATGCTTGCAAGATCTACTTACATCAAGTTGCATGAAGTTTTCTTCGTACATCCTTTTTGTTTTTCTTGTTCACTACAACTAGGGTCTTTTAAACTCGAAGAAGGCAACTTACTCCAAAACTTATTGTCTTTACGTGCTCCCCATTCTCCAAGAATTTCAACCATTTCACAATATTTAAATTTCTCAGCTACCTCTAATGGTGTTCTTCCAGAATGGCCTTTATAATTCAGATCTGCTCCATTGTCTTTACAAAATTCAGCAATTTTGATATCACGTCTGGCGACAGAACACAAGAGAAGTTCTCCGTATGTTTCCTTAATCCTATATCCTTTGTTTCGCACAAAATCTTCTACTGTCCTTGCTAAATTTTCTTTGCTTAAACCTTTCTTAAAGCACTCAGAGAGTATATTATGACAAAAACCTTCTATTTTACGATAATCTGGCTTTGTTAAATCAGAGGAAGATTTACCACAATACTCATCAGTATCTCCACGTGCGCCCCATTTTTCAAGAGCTTCAACCATTTGATTTTTTCCATTTACTCTAGCAAGCCACAACGATGTTTTCCCACCATAACTTACATAATCAAGATCTGCTCCGTGATTTTTACAGAATTCAGCAACTTGGATCTCACCTTGAGTGGCAGCAATAACCAATAAGCAGCCATATATTTCCTCTTTTTTAGACTCCCATTTATTTCTATTTATAAGATTTTCTATCATTCTCTCTGCACTTTCTCTATCACCCTGTTTAATGTATGAAAATATATCCTGCCAATATAATCCCATCTTATCCCTAATCTCTCCCTTTTGACAGGTGCTTTTTGCCAAAACAGAGAAAGGAGGAGGAATATAATGACTTCTAGAAGGGGAACCAAAAATATCATGAGTGTCCTTTCGTGCTCCCCACTCTTTTAGAGCTTTAACCATTTGATTGTGTTGATATTGCATAGCAAGCCAGAGTGGTGTCCTTCCATGACAGACTTCACAATCAAGGTTTGCACCTTGATCTTTAAAAAATTCGGCAATGTCAACTTCTCCTTGCTCAGCAGCTACAGCTAGCAAGTAACCATAAACTTCTTTAGATTCCCATTTATTTTCCTTTATACAACGCTCTGCAAGTCTTTTTGCACTTTCCTTGTCGCCTTGCTTAATATATGTAAATATTGTCTTCCAATAAAATCTCATTCCTGAAGCTATGGCTTTTTTTTTGCTGATCTCTATTCATAACGTCTCCTTGCAACAAACTAGCTGCAGCTCTTCCTCACGCAAAGAGCTAGCTACTTTTATACTCGCCAAATTCTATTGTCAAGCACACAGCTGTACGAACATTTTGATTCAAGAAGATGTCATTCCAGCGCGTGACGCTGGAATCCAGGAATTTTTTGAGTACGAAAGTTATGCTAAGTTTTTGTTGGTAAGAAAGGCTGGATTCCAGTGTCAAGCACTGGAATGACAGCAGAAGGAAACACTTGGATGACATTTCCTTACGGATAATTTTCGTACAGCTGTGTGTCAGCTACTCGGATGACATCTTCAATTTCTGTACAGCTGTGTGTCAAGTACTGGAGAAGTCTCTTTTATTTTCTCTTGATGAATAAATCTAAGTGGAGTATAGTGAAAGTGCATTTATGTGGCGTTTAATGAGCAATTTAGTTTTAGTCTATATAACTTTTTCAAGCTTGAAAGAGGCTAACTGAAGAATTGTTAAACGAGAAGTTAATTGTATGTGTAAATATATTTCCTGAAGTAAATTCTCTGTATCTATGGGAAAGTAAAATTAATAGTAGTTGTGAAGTAGCGGCAATTATGAAAAGCAGGAATGATCAAACTGATGAGATTGTAGAAAAAATCGAAGCAATGCATTCTTATGATCAACCAGCTATTGCGGTAATACCCGTAGGAAAAGCGAGTAAATCTTTTACTAATTGGGTTAATAATGTTATTGATATAAACAATATTGGGGTGTAGCCAAGTGGTAAGGCAGCGGTTTTTGATACCGCCACGCGAAGGTTCGAATCCTTCCACCCCAGCCATATTGAAGTGTGTGTGAAATGATATCACTTTTTTATAAATTAAGGTTGTTAAATTACATACTGGGCAGCTTGAAAGATATAGTTGTAAAGCTATTTCTTTTCACGATGTATCTTTATACATCCAGCATTATGCTCATGTTTCTCACCAATGGCTTTTGGTATGCTGTAGAATTTAGCTCTTTCAAAAATGCATTTTACCATTTGTATCAATATTTAAAATGGTATTATGAAAATAGAGGTGATTTGGGTTATGGAGTTTCTATTAGAATATTAGTAGCGTTCCTTATTCCGCATTTTCTCTACAAATTATTTCCTAGCACAGGCTGGAAGTCTTTTTTAAAGGAAAAGATATTTCAGATACTTAGCGCAAGAAGAAAAAAGAGTAGTAAACCAAATGGTAGTAGTTATGGTTATAGTAATAAGAACAATTATGGTAACAATAATTTTCAAGAGGCGGAACAGAAAGTGAACATGATAAAGCAGATATTAATCAAAGATATAGAGGAAGCTATAGACAAAAGATTACATGATATTTTTTTTGGTGAAAGGGGTAAACCTCATTAAAAAGGTTTTATCTAGTAAGGCCTTTTAAAATTGGCTGTATTTTGTTTTTTACGTATAACGGATCACAGTCAGCCAGTATACATGTTTCAACAAAATCTTGACTAAAGTCTGATAGCCAGGAAATTGCTTTACGTTTCTCTACCAAGCTTTCTGTTTTTTTACAGTTACTTGCTGCATCAGCCATTGCCTGTGCTATCACTGATTGCCACAGTATACAGTACCGTTGTATATCATCTAAAGTACTATTTGCTTCGTAATGGTGAAAAAATTCTTTAAAATTGAAGTTATTTGACATTATGTACCTCTTTAAGTTGAAAATTAAGATTTGAAATAGGGAATTTGTGCGAACGTTGTCTGCTGAAACGAGTGTCATGCAAGCCTTTATGACAGTCAGTGTCAAATCTGGACGACGCCATTTATTGTTTCATGTAAGCTATAAATATTTAATAAATTGTATCTGTTCAGCAGAGTGGCAAAACAAGGTAGACGAGAAAAGACAACTATAGGAACAAATGGGTGTCATGCCAGTGCGTGACACTGGCATCCAGTCCTTTTGCACAAAAAACGTTGTAAAGTGTTTACCAACTTAGTTGGATCCCAGTGTCAAGCACTGGCATGACAAGAAAGGGAGCACTGGTTTCAGTATTTTTACATTAGCCATGTATCTGAACAGATACAATAAATTTACTAATTAAAAAAAGGCAAAGAATCCCCGGAGTAGCTCACTCTTTATTTTAAAATTTGACGTTAGGTGATGTCTTAAACAGCGTTTTTCAGCTTGTGTAGGGAAAAACCCAAAATTTTTATAAAGACATAGGATGCACATAGTGCAAAAATAGTACGCCAAATACAAATCTTCTTGTCATTTTAATCTGCACAGATTGGGAAGTTAAATAATATAGCTTCACTTTCATGGTAAGAAAAATAGCGAGGTTTGTCAAGTAGCTTCAGCCAACTGCCTATTTAGATGTCCCACACTGCTAAGCAGATACCAAATTTTTTGCAACATCAAGTGCAGCGTAAGTGAATATTGCACTTGCACCCGCACGTTTAAAACCAATCAAAGATTCATAAATCACCTTGTCATAATCTAGCCAGCCATTATTTGCAGCAGCTTTTATCATTGCGTACTCACCGCTTACTTGGTAAGCAAAAATCGGAAAATTAAACTTATCACTTGCTGTTTTGATAATATCCAAATATGGCATGCCTGGTTTAATCATAATAAAATCTGCACCTTCATTTATATCCATTTCAATTTCGCACATTGCTTCGTGCGCATTTTTATAATCCATTTGATAACCACTTTTGTCTATAGAATGTGATAGCCCACATGAACCAACGACTTGCCTGAATGGAGCATAGAAACTAGAGCAATATTTCACCGCATAAGATAATATTAATACGTCTTGAAAGTTATTATCATCTAATGATTTTCTGATTCTTCCTATTCTACCATCCATCATATCAGAAGGAGCAACTATATCACATCCTGCTTTCGCTAGAGCAAGCGCTTGCTTACACAATACTGATACAGTTTCATCATTTTCTACATCCACCTGATTGCCTTTTAAAATGCCGTCATGGCCATGAATAGTGTATGGATCCAATGCAACATCTGCAATAATACCAATTTCAGGTACCTTTAATTTTACAGCACAAATTGCTTTGCAGATTAAGTTGTCAGAATTATATGCTCCCTCAGCGTTTTCAGATTTTAGTTTACTATCAACTACAGGAAAAATTGCAACAGCATTAATTCCTAAATCTTTAGCTTCCTTAACTATAGACACTAATTCATCTATTGAATAACACTTTATGCCTGGTAAGCCAGAAATTGGTTCAGTTATTTCTTCTCTGTCGTGAACAAACAGAGGAAGAACCAGATCGTTTACTGATAAACTATTTTCACTTGTTAAATTGCGAACCCATTTGCTCAAGCGCCTGCGTCTTAATCTTGTATTTGGAAAATTAAACATTGGATCCAGGCAAATTCCCAGTAAAGAGCAACACCCCTGAAATGAGTATCACCCAAAACACTGATATTGGTAGAAATACTTTCCAACCAAGGCGCATTAGCTGATCATATCGATAACGAGGTATTGTTGCTCTAATCCAAATAAATACGAATAAAAGTATAACTATCTTCAAAACGAACCAAATTAAACCTGGAATTTTGTAAAGTAAACTGAACTCCAGCGGCGGATACCATCCTCCTAGAAAGAATATCGTCATCATAGCACTTGCTAGAATCATATTTGCATATTCTCCAAGAAAAAAGAGGGCAAAAGGCATGGATGAATATTCAACGTTATATCCAGAGACAAGCTCTGCTTCAGCTTCTGGTAAATCAAATGGGTGACGATTAGTTTCTGCAAGCAAAGAAATAAAAAATATTGTTCCTATAGGCATTAGTAGTAAATCAACCCAAAATGGCATATTGTGTTTCGCTACCACCATCTCTCCAAGGTTCAACGTACCAGTTGTAACAACAACTGTAGCAACTATTAAGCCTATTGAAACTTCATATGAAATCATCTGAGCAGCTGACCGTATAGCGCCAAGGAATGCATAATTGGAGTTGCTTGACCAGCCTGCAATAATTACGCCGTATACTCCCAGCGACGATATAGCTAGCACATAAAGCACTCCAACATTAATATTTGCTATAACCTGAGGAATCACTACTTGCTGGCCATTTTCTACAATTACTTCAGCACCAAACGGTATAACTGCCCAGGCAATTAATGCCAAGATAAAGGTAAGCATTGGAGCCATAATGAACAGTATGGTGCTCGCTCTAAATGGTATTATCGGCTCTTTAATCAGTAGCTTAATAGCATCTGCAAATGGCTGCAATAGCCCAAAAGGTCCAACTACACTTGGGCCGTGTCTCAGTTGAATTGCACCAATAACCTTACGCTCAAAGTATACCAAGTACGCAACTGAAAGTAGTAGCGGTACTAAAATAAATAAAATATTAACTAGCGTGTTCATAAAAAGCTTTAGTACAATCTGCCATTATTTTTGAAGCGCGACTTATTGAATCCGTCATATAAAAATTACAATTTTTTAGAGTGAAAGGGATATTACTTAATTTGATCTCATCACAGGCAATTGATACCCATTTATTTTTTACTACTTGGTCAGCATTTCTAAATTGTGGGCCAATAGCGTCTAATTTCTTCCTCACAAAAAATAAACTATCGTATAATAAGGAAAGGCCCAAATATTGGGATAAATTTTTAATAATCAACCAATCTTCCTTTGCTTCACCAGGAGGAAAGACAGCTAAATTTGTTCTTTGCGCTCGACCTTCAGTGTTTACATAAGTTGCACATTTTTCTGTATATGCAGCACCAGGCAAGATAACATCTGCTACATGTGCACCCTTATCACCATGATGACCTTGATAAATTACGAATGTATTTTCTAATTTTGATGTATCAATTTCATCTGCACCAAGAAGATAAACAACTTCTATTTCACCACTTTCTGCATATTGCAATATTTGATTAATATCCCTTTCGCCTTTTTTAGGAACAAACCCAATATCTAGCCCACCAACTCTTGCTGCAGCTTTATGCAGCACATTAAAGCCATTCCAGTCATCCCTGACCATGTTAAATTTTTCTGCAATTTTGCCAGCTAGAACTAGAACTGATTCAGAATCGTCTCTTATCAACGCATCTTGACCGATAATTAGCATAGGATTCTGAGCCGCACTCAGTAACTCACAGAATTTATGATTTCCCTCTGCTATCTCGTTTAGAATGTTTGGGTCATCACCTAATCTTTCAACATTATATAGATATTCAATATTAGGACCAACACTTGCAATAGTGAAGCCACTTTGTAAATATCTCTTTCTCAATCTTACATTAATGATCGGTGCTTCTATCCTTGGATTTGTATTTATAAGCAGGCACAAATCTGCATTTTCTATACCTTCAATAGTGGTATTGAACACATATGACCCACGATTACTTGGTATAAGCTTTGCACCATCTTGCCTACAGTCTATATTCCCCGAGCCGAGCTTCTGCATCACTTCTTTGAGTAGAAGCATAGACTCACAATCTGCTAAATCACCTGCAATTGCAGCTATTTTATTTGATTTTGTATTCTTTAATTTCTTTGCAGCAATAGTTAATGCTTCATTCCAATCAACTGGGGCTAATTTACCATCTTTTTTTACATAAGGTCGATCAAGACGCTGAACTTTTAGTCCATCGTAGGCAAAGCGGGTTTTATCTGATATCCATTCTTCGTTTACCTCTTCGCTCAGCCTTGGTAATATTCGCATAACTTCCAGGCCACGATAATCAACTCTAATGCTACTTCCCACAGCATCTAGCACATCTATAGTTTCGCAGTGTGATAGCTCCCATGAACGTGCCGTAAAGGAGTAAGGCTTTGAAGTTAAAGCTCCTACCGGGCAGAGATCTATGATATTTCCGGATAATTCAGAACTAATATGCCTTTTTATGTAAGTGCTAATCTCTACATTTTCTCCCCTTCCGATTCCTCCAAGTTCATTTGTACCTGCAACATCGGACAAAAACCTAACACACCGAGTGCAATGAATGCACCTATTCATCGCAGTTTCAATCAGTGGTCCGAAGTGTTTTTTTTGCACAGCCCTCTTATGCTCATCAAGTCTGCTGTTTCCTTTCCCATAAGTCATCGTGATATCTTGCAAATCGCATTCACCACCTTGATCGCAAATTGGGCAATCAAGCGGGTGGTTAATTAGCAAAAACTCAAGCACACCTTCACGTGCTTTTTTAACCTTAGGGGTATCAGTGTGGATAACCATCCCTTCTGTAACTGGCATTGCACAAGAGGCTACTGGTTTTGGAGGTCCACCCTCGACTTCAACCAAACACATTCTGCAGTTACCAGCAATTGCTAAACGCTCATGATAACAAAAACGTGGAATTTCAACGCCCACGACTTCACAAGCTTGAATTATAGTGAGCCCATACTCTACTTCACATTCCTTAGAATTAATAGTAACTTTAACCACAACTATTATACAGCTTCCCACTTTATAGGATTGCCGCTTATCTCATCTTCAACCAGATTGCCGTTGTCATATTGAGCAGACATATAATTCATGCGCGAGTCACGATCTATATATCTAACAGGTTTTACCGGTTTATCTTTATACATTTTTTGCTCGGCTTTCTTACGCTGAGTAGGGTTATTTTTACTAGCTGTCTTTGCTTTCCCACCTGCTGCCATATAAACTCCTAAAAACTTCTCATTTTATTTTAACACTTAAGTATATAGCGTCAATATTTAATAACTTTAAAATTTCAATAAATCTCTTATTTGTAATTATTGTTTAAATAAAAAGTTACCCCTTGATATCATTCCAGTGCTTGACCAGAAAAAAAGAAATATGTATCAGCTACTTTCATTTGCTGCGCCTCGAAAATAAACGTTCATGTAGCCAAGCCATAAATCCAGTATAAAGACCTTTAATCATTGGCTTCGTAGTACTTTTTAACCAACTTATTAAGTAGCCTTACACCAAAACCTACTGCTCCTCTTGGACAAATGTCAGTACCTTTTTCGTGCCAAGCAGTGCCTGCGATATCTAAATGTGCCCAGCAAGTTTCATTCACAAAACGCTGTAAAAACTGTGCAGCCATTATGCTATCTCCACCAGAGCCTGCAGGAGCAATGTTTTGAACATCAGCAATCGGTGAATCAATAATTTTGTCATAAGTTTCATTCATAGGAAAACGCCATAACTTCTCACTTACTTCATTTCCTGCATCAATCAGACGGTTTGCTAATTCATCATTATTTGAAAAAAGACCAGCATATTCGTTATTTCCAAGTGCAACCACTATAGCACCAGTTAAAGTTGCAAGATCAATCATAAATTTTGGTGAGAATCTGTCTTGCGTATACCATAAAGCATCTGCAAGTATGAGCCTTCCTTCTGCATCGGTGTTCAACACTTCTATCGTCTGTCCAGACATTGAAGTTACTACATCACTTGGTCTTTGAGCATTACCACCCACTGCATTTTCTGCAAGTGCGACCACGCCAATTGCATTTACTTTTGCTTTTCGTCCTGCTAAAGCATGCATCACCCCGACCACAGTAGCAGAGCCTGCCATATCATATTTCATCGACTCCATACCACGTGAAGGTTTGAGCGATACTCCACCAGTGTCAAACGTTATACCTTTACCAACAAAAGCAATTGGCTTTTGTTCTTTAGCAGCTCCATTCCATTTTATCACTACTAATTTTGGTTCTTTACTACTTCCTTGTGCAACTCCAAGCAAGGCTCCCATTTTTTTCTCTTCCATCTGCTTTTTATCAAGCACCTCGATTTTAAGGCCAAGCTTAGTAAGTTCTTTTTTTATATGATCAGCATAGGATTCTGGATATAGAATGTTAGGAGGCTCTGTTATAAAAGAGCGCGCGAGGAATATACTCTCACCTTCTTGTCTTAAGTGCTCAAATGATCTTTCAACATTACTTAATTGCTCATCTTTTACTAATACGGTAATCTCCTCCACCTCTGTAGTTTTCTCATCCTTTTTAGTTTTATACTTATCAAACTTAAAACTACGCAGAAATGCACCATATGCAACATTTGCTACACTACCTTCGATTAAAACCGCTGCTTTCTTAATTTTTAATCTGCTTAGCTCACAATATATTTTACCACCAATATTTAATTCTTTATTTTCATTCCATTCATCCTTCTTCCCAAGTCCAATAACTATGACATTTTTTTCTTCTGGCAAAGTAATAGAGAAAAATTCACCAAAACTTCCATTGAAATCGCTAAATTGCTTTATATTATCTATGATTTGTTTTCCTTGCAAAACCCCGCCATCATTTACGGTTTCGTTGTCCTCAAATAAACCCATTACTATTGTTTTAAAATTGGGCGAAATTTTAGAAATTGTTATTTTCATTGCTGGCATCTCCGTTGCAAATAATTGTAAACTGTACATAAAACATAGCAAAAACATCAGTAAGATATTTTTCATATACATCCTAAGTACAATAACACTCAAGTTTACTATGGACTCCCTTACATGCAAGGGTTTTTATCTTTTATTAGAGAACTTATTATATCCGCCCAAGGTAATGTTAAACGTATAGGTTTTTATGACCTGATCACTGTAAGTAAATGGTGTTATGAGAAGGCTTGCAAGCCCGTTACTAACAAAATCTTCAAGAACAGGATCAGCACAATTATCGCAATTATGGTCAGCAAAAAACATTTGCGTTGTGAATTCTGGAAAATCTGGATGTTGAACTAGAAAGTTAATATGTGGAGCTCTATCACCAATTTTACCAGGTGCTATCGTAATAAAATTATAATAGCCAAGATTATTCACTACAAACCTTCCTGATCCAGCAAAATTCGGATCATCCTCTATATTCTTATCGTAATGGTTCACGCCGCGTGAATTCGCGTGCCATATAGAAACTACAGCATTTTGTATTGGTAAACAGTTTATATCAGTAATTCTACCCACTATGTGTATTAATTCTCCTGTTGCACTATTTGGAGAACCAGGTTTCCTTCTTAAATTGTTTGAAGAGCTAAAATTTTTTGGCCTTGCATCAAGGTCATATATTTCTGGAGTTTCAATGCAGTTGAGCAAAACAGGATCAGCTGCAAATAGCGGCAAACTGAATACCGTTTGTACTAAAAGCGCTAATAAGACATTTTTCACATTCATTTCATTTATAATGCTTTTATTCAGATTGTAGCAGCTTTTTTCTTTTGTTTAAAGATAAGACTTCCTTTGGAACCGCTTTATTTCAGTGCATGAGCTGGTCTTTTTCGGATCTTAGCGCTGTCTGCACGAACGTCTAGCTTAGGGGTAAGAAAAATTAGGGCCCGCAAATTAATCCAAACACATAAGTGTAGTGTTACCACCGAATGCTGTAGTGTTAACACTTACAACTTTTTCTGTAGAAAAACGCTGTAAATAATGAGGACCACCAGCTTTTGGCCCAGTGCCAGATAGTCCCCTACCACCAAATGGTTGTATCCCAACTGCTGCACCTATCTGGTTACGGTTGATGTAGACATTTCCAACTGATATTTTTTTACTTATAGTGTCAATTTGACTTTGTATACGACTCTGCAAAGAAAACGTGAGCCCATATCCTGTATTGTTTATATCACTTATAACTTCATTTAATTGTGACTTGTTAAAACGTATGATATGTAAAATAGGACCAAATACTTCTTGCTTTAATTGCGAAATTTTTTGTATCTCATAAACATATGGAGGAAAGAAATAACCATTATGAGAATTTGTATCCATGGGTACTTTAAATAACAGATTTGAATCTTCGTCCTCTGACATTTTTTGCGTATGTTGAATGAGCATATCGATAGATGCTTTGTCAATTATTGGACCAATATCAGTGCTAAGTTGTATTGGATCACCAATCTTTAGTTCTTGCGCCGCACCGCATATCATTCTTATCTGTTTTTCTGCTATATCTTCTTGAATAAATAGCACTCTAAGTGCAGAACAGCGTTGGCCGGCGCTGCGAAACGCAGAAAGCACAACATCTGTAGTCACTTGCTCTAAGAGAGCAGAACTATCAACAATCATAGTATTTAATCCGCCAGTTTCAGCGATAAGTGGCACAATAGGACCGTCCCTGCCAGCAAGGATTCTATTAATTATTTGAGCGATTTGTGTTGAACCAGTAAAAGCTACACCAGAGATTCTGTTATTTGGCACTAATGTTTTGCCTAAATACCAACCATCCCCTGGAATAAGGTGCAGTACATTTTTTGGTATCCCAGCTTCGTGTAGTATCTTAACAGCTTCATAGGCAATAATCGGCGTTTGTTCTGCTGGCTTTGCCAGCACTGCATTACCTGCTGCAAGTGCAGCTGAAACCTGCCCAATGAAGATAGCGAGCGGAAAATTCCACGGTGATATGCATAAGAAAACTCCTCTGCCTTCAAAAAAGATGAAGTTATCTTCACAAGTTGGACCTGGCAATTTTTTCCAGTCATTCAGTTCATTTTTTGCTATCGTTGCATAATAGCGCAAAAAGTCGATTGCCTCTCTTACTTCTGCTATTGCATCGGATAAAATTTTTCCTGCTTCTACGATTAGAATGTAAACCAACTCTTTCATCCTTTCTTCAAGCAAATCTGCAGCTTTTTCAAGGCATTTAGCGCGCTCTTCTGCTGAAACATTCTGCCACTTAGTAAAAGCACTATGTGCTATTTCAAGAGCGTTTAAAGCCTGATCGCTTGTTGCACTTGACACTTCCCCAATTACATTTTCTAAATGTGCAGGATTTACTACTTCAGTAAATTTGGCATCATCAAAAAGTGACTGTCCGTCAATTATTGGTCCAACTTGCCATTTTTTTTTCATTAAAGCTCTTTATATCATCTGCAAATTGTGAAACTATCACCGAGTCACTAATATCCATTCCCAAGGAATTTTTTCTTTCCTCTCCAAAAATATCTTGTGGCAATGGAATGTTTTGATGAGGTTCATACTCCAACCTTTTAGCTTTTTCTGATGGATCTGAAACTAACTCTTCAGTTTCAACATTAGGATCATTTATTTGATTAACAAATGAACTATTAGCTCCATTTTCAAGAAGACGTCTAATAAGGTATGGTAGTAGGTCACTGTGTTTACCAACTGGTGCATATATACGACAACTGATGCTTGTTGCAAGTTCTGACGTTGCATAATCATATAAATCCTTACCCATTCCGTGTAAGCGCTGAAACTCAAATCCAGGATGATCTTTGTCAGCAAGCTCTATTATAGTAGCAAAAGTATAGGCATTATGAGTTCCAAAGCATGGGTAAAAGTGATTTACTTTGCTTAAAAGCTTCTGTGCACACGCAAGGTAGCATACATCAGTATAGCTTTTTCTTGTAAATATTGAATAACCACTTAACCCTAGCTCTTGTGCACGCTTAATTTCTGAGTCCCAATATATACCCTTCACAAGCCTCACCATAATTTTGTGCTTTGATCGGATAGCAACATCCTCAACAAAATCAAGCACAGATAAAGCACGTTTTTGATACGCTTGCACAGCCAAGCCAAGCCCTTCCCACTGGGAAAGTGACTCATCAAGACGCAATTGCTCGAATAAAACTAGTGACATCTCAAGTCTTTCTGATTCTTCTGCATCTATGCATAATGAAATGTTGTATTTTTTTGCTTCATGACAAAGTTCCAGCAATTTAGCTCTCAACTCTTCAGCTATATTATCGAATTGGCTGAATTCATAACGTGGATGTAACGCAGATAATTTGATTGAAATTCCATGCGATTTAAAACAATCACCTATATCAGTGGATTCACCTATAGCTTTTATTGAATGCATATATGAATTAAAATACTCTTCCGCATCCTCAGCTGTGTGAGCAGCTTCGCCAAGCATATCAAAAGAGCATAAGAATTTGCTATTATCATTTGATTTTACATTTTCCAGTGCTTTCTCTATAGTCTCTCCAATAACAAAATGCTTACCAAGCATTAACATTGCTTGTTTCACTGCTTTGCGAATGATTGGCTCTCCTAAATTTTTCAGCAATCTAGAAATTGCGTAATAGAATTTTGGATCTCTTTCATTACTCCTTAATATACTACTTCCTATCATTAAACTCCACGTGGAAGCATTGACGAACAATGAAGAAGAATGTCCTAAATATCTACTCCATTCTTGATTGGCAATTTTATCTTTGATTAGCTCGTCTATTGTATAATCATCTGGTATTCTAAGTAGTGACTCAGCAAGACACATAAGTGCTATTCCTTCGTCGTTGGAAAGCGAGTATTGCTGCATGAAAGAATCTATGACATCTAATTTGTTGCCTTTAATCTTTTCAATAACTTGTTTTGCTATATTATAAATTCTATTTTTTGAATCAGCCGAAAGCTCTGTGTTTTCTACAAGGCGACGTACATAACTTTTCTCATCAGTACGATAAAATCCTTGTAAACGTTTTCTCAATTCGTTAGGTTCTTGTATAGAGGTAATCATATATAATTATCTGCAAAACACTCTGTTACCGTATGTAAGGTAAAATTATATCATAACTTTGCATAGAGCAAATCATTATTTATGAAGGGACCAGGGCTGGCTAAAAGAAGTCCATGTAATAACTTCACTAAATCAAAAGGATTGTGCAAGTATGTAACTCAACACTCCACCACACATCAAGTATTTAATCTCAGTTGCGGTTTGTACACAGCATTTGAGTTGAATTGATTGCTTTGAATTATCCTTTCTCTTGATGATGCATTCTAGATTTCCACCTGGCACTATTTCACCTTTTATGCTTATTACCTCGCTACCATCAAATATCTTTCTAGTTATTCCATTTTGGAATGTAAGTGGAAGAACACCCATGCCAACTAAGTTGGACCTATGTATACGCTCAAAGCTTTCTGCAATTACAACCTTAATCCCCAACAATAAAGTACCCTTTGCTGCCCAATCCCTACTTGAACCTGTGCCATATTCCTTTCCTGCCACAATGATGAGAGCTTCCTTGTAGCACATCGCTGCATCAAAAATCGACATAATTTCTTGAGAAGGAATATATTTTGTATAGCCGCCTTCGATGCTTACCATTTCATTTTTTATTCTAATGTTAGCAAAAGTGCCACGCATCATTACATTGTGGTTACCACGGCGAGATCCATATGAATTAAAGTCCTGTGGTTCAATTCCAAGCCCCTTTAAATATAGGCCAGCAGGACTATTTGAGGCAATATTTCCTGCAGGGGAAATGTGATCAGTAGTTACGCTATCGCCAAACATCGCCAATACTTGTGCACCCTTTATATCGATTTTATTATTTTTAGGTGATAAATTATCAAAATAAGGCGGATTTTGTATGTAAGTGCTGTTTGCATCCCAATTATAGATTTCACTTTTTTCACACTTTATCTTTTGCCAATGTTCATCACCAGAAAAAACATCCTTATACTTTTGTATGAACATCTCACGTGTTACCACATTTTTAACACAATCTTCGATTTCATTGTTTGTTGGCCATATATCTTTGAGATAGACATTATTTCCATTCTTATCTGTGCATATTGAATCTTTTGTCAGATCAATTTGCACAGTACCAGCAAGCGCATATACAATAACAAGTGGCGGAGATGCCAAGTAATTAGCTTTGACTAATGGATGAATTCTTCCTTCAAAGTTACGATTGCCAGATAAAACTGCAGCAACAGTTAGGTTTTTATTTTTAATATCATCTTCTATATCACTATTAAGTGGACCAGAATTCCCAATGCAAGTTGTGCAGCCATATCCAACTAAATTAAAGCCCAAAGCATTTAGATCTACCTGCAATCCAGACTTTTCTAAATATTCTGTTACAACTTGTGACCCTGGAGCAAGAGAAGTTTTAACCCAAGGCTTTGATTTTAATCCAAGTTTAATTGCATTATGAGCTACAAGGCCAGCAGCAATCATCACGCTTGGGTTTGAAGTATTGGTGCAGCTTGTTATCGCTGCAATAACTACGCTTCCATCTTGGAATTCATCGCTTTCCTTTGACTCATTAACTGGAAACGATTTAGAAAAAGATTCTGCCACTTGTGAAAGAAAAACTTTATCTTGCGGTCTTTTTGGACCAGCCATTACTGGCTTCACACTCAATAAATTAAGTTCCAATGTATCAAAGAATGCTAATTCGTTGTTGCTACGCCACAGCCCTTGCTCTTTTGCATAAATTTCAACCAATTTAACCAACTCTTTTGGCCTTCCGGTTAAGTTTAAATAATCTAGTGTCTTCTGATCAATTGGGAAAAATCCACAAGTTGCACCATATTCTGGGGCCATGTTAGCTATAGTTGCCCTATCTGCCAAAGATAAACAATCTAACCCATCACCATAAAACTCCACAAATCTGCCAACAACGCCTTTTGTTCTTAGGATATTGGTAACCGTCAGCACTAAATCAGTCGCAGTTACTCCTTCCGGCAATCTGCCAATTAATTTAAATCCAACTACTTCTGGAATCACCATACTAATTGGTTGACCAAGCATCACAGACTCAGCTTCTATGCCTCCAACACCCCAACCAAGGACTGATAACCCGTTAATCATTGTAGTGTGACTGTCAGTACCAACTAAAGTATCAGGATATATGACCCCTTCATTATTACACACAACTTGCGCTAAATACTCAAGGTTTACTTGATGGCAAATTCCAGTACCTGGCGGTACTACTCTAAAATTTGTGAAGGATGATTCTCCCCACTTTAAGAATTGATATCTCTCCAAATTTCTTTTTACTTCTAGCTCAACATTCTTACTGAATGCGGAAGTGCTTCCATAACTATCTACTTGAACAGAATGGTCAATCACAAGATCAACCGGTACAGATGGGTTTATGTTACTCGGGCTTCCTCCATTTTGCTTTACATAGCTCCGCATAGAAGCTAAATCGACGACAGCAGGAACCCCTGTAAAATCTTGCATCAACACCCTTGCTGGTTTATAGCTAATTTCGTGATTAGTGTGTTTATTGACGCAGTCTGCTAGTACTCTTATGTCATCCAGCTTTACGTTTACTCCATCTTCATTGCGCAATAAATTTTCAAGCAATACCTTGAGTGAGCAAGGCAATTTGGTTAAATCTATTCCTAAGAATTTACCAGCGCTACTTAGGCTAAAGTAGCTATATGACTTTCTATCAACATTTAAAGTCGTTTTTGCATTTAAAGAATTGTTCATCCTGTACTAGTTAAAATTGGAATTGCTAGCATTACTTTTTTGTTGTTGACTTTGTTGCCGATACATAGTTTCAAAATCTATAGGATCTAGCATAAGTGGAGGAAATCCACCACTACTTGTAGCTCTTGCGATTATTTCTCTTGCAAAAGGGAAAAGAAAAGTAGGTCCGCCAATAAACAAAGCTTGTCTAACCTCTTCCTTACCCAGCTCTTTCAAATTTTCTATTGAAAAAATACCGCAATACTTTACCTCACAAATGAAAGCTATACCATCTTTCACATCTTCATCTTTTATCGTTGCTTTGGCTTCTATATGCAAAGTAATTTCATGAAAAGGCTTTTCTTCATTTATTTCTTTTTTGTTTTCTGTGCCTTCTAATTTTGCTGAATTAATATTAACCATTACATTAATATCGGGAGCTTTACTAGAAGGAAGGAATGGCGAATTTGGATTCTCAAACGAAAAATCTTTGACATACTGACCATGAATTTTCATTTTATGTTGTAACATTTCTTACGTCTCCTTTAATTAAGTTGAGATGTTTAATACTTTCTTATATAATATATTGATTTATAAACGAATAGCAAACTTGACTATAGGTGAATATGAAAAACATATTTTTATCAATAATTAATAATATTCAGATATTTTATATACCAAGGGGTTAAGCTATTATGATAGAGCTTGCAATATATGCTTTACTAGCGGCGTTTATTTTTTCACGTTTGTATAATTCTTTAGGAAGGTCAGCTAACCTCAATCTAAAAAAGCTAACTAGTGTATTGGATGTAAGTCAAAGTGGAGAAAACGTAGTAGAAAATATTGAGAATTACATTTACAGCAACAACAAAAGTTCAATAAAAGCTACTTATGAACAAATATTACAAAAAAATAAGGATTTCTCCATTTCCCATTTCATAGAAGGTTCAAGCATAGCTTTTGAATTAATAATCAAATGTTTTAACCAAGGAAATTTGTCCCAGTTAAAATCTCTTCTGGACAAAGATTTATATAACAACTTTGTGGACAAGATTAAACATCGTCAAGAGATACATGAGTCTATAATTGTTTCTATCGCTTCACAAAAGATCTTAGAAATAAAACTAGTAAAAAACGTAATATTTATTGCAGTATATTTCCTTTCAGAGCAAATTAACTTCGTTAAGAATAATGAAGGAGATGTCATATCAGGCAGTATGTCCACTATTAACAAAGTTGAGGATGTATGGCAATTCAAAAAAAATATTAATTCATCAGATCCAGCTTGGGTGCTTGTTTCTATTAACTACAAGAAGGCAAGTATTGATAAAAATTTAACAACAAACGATAAGTAAGGTTGTTGCATTGATGGGAAGTAAGTTACGCGAAATAGTACTTGATACTGAAACTACAGGTCTTGACACTGGATCTGGCCATCGAATTATTGAGATAGGATGTGTAGAACTAATTAATCGTATTCCAACAGGTAAAACATTTCATCGATATCTTAATCCAGAAAGAGATATACCCTACCATTCATTTAAGATTCACGGTATTAGTGAGGAGTTTTTAGAAGATAAGCCACTATTTTCAGATGTTGCACTTGAATTTCTTGACTTCATATCTAATAACATTTTGGTAATTCATAATGCTGAGTTCGATGTTAAGTTCCTTAATATGGAGTTAGGCAAGTTGAATGCTGGGTTAATTTCTTCAGACAGAGTGCTAGATACATTACCACTTGCAAGAAAAAAATTCATAGGGTCGCCAGCTTCTTTAAATGCATTATGTAAGCGTTTTGATATATCGCTAGAAGGTAGAGAGTTGCACGGAGCATTAGTTGATGCTCAATTGCTTGCAAAGGTCTATGTTGAGCTTACAGGAGGATTGCAAACCTTTTTGTTTAATAGCGAATGTGACCAGGACAATAACTACACGTTTATCCAGCATAAAGTGCGCAATTTAGCTCGCAGAGAACACTCACCAAATAGTGAAGAAATTGATGAGCATAAGAAACTGTTAGACAAAATTAACAATTCACTTTGGAAGGAATATATTGAATAAATCAGCTAATCAAGATATGATTTAATTTTACTGGAGACGCTTTAATGATAAAGTTTATAAGGTTATTATCTAGTTTATTGATAGCATTAGCGGTTGTTTTTTTAGGTTATTGTTATTTCACTAAAAAAGGCATATTTGCCGCAACAGCGATTCACAACGCAGAAGTTGAGATAGGTGGGGATTTTTCCTTGATTAACCAAGATGGACAGATCGTACGCAGTAGTGATTTTAAAGATAAATATATGATGATTTTCTTCGGATTTTCCTCATGTAAAAGAATTTGCCCTATGAACCTTGGAATAATTTCAGAAACACTTGCAAGATTAGATGAAAGAACCAACGGCAAGCTACAAACATTTTTTATCACAGTTGATCCTGAACGCGATAGCACGGAAAAACTTAAAGAATTTCAGCAGCAATTTGACCACAGAATACAAATGTTAACTGGCGAAAGAGAAAAAATAGACGAAGTAATTGCAAAGTATAAAGTATACGCTAGCAAAGTTGGTGGAGAAGAGGAAATTAACCATTCTTCAATAATATACCTTATTGGCCCTGAAGGAAAATATGTCACACATTTCGTAGCTGATTTAAATTCAGATGAAAGTCAATCTGATAAGATTTTGGCTGAGATAAGAAAATATGTAAGCTGAACTAAGAACTATTAGCTTACTTAAAATTTATGTTAATGACTATTTTACTTAAATTAAGTCGTTTTTTCTAATTTTTTCTAGCATCAACTCAGCAGCTTTTTGTTCAGCAATTTTCTTACTATAAGCAGATGCAGAAACTTTGCCATAATTCTCTATGCAAATTGATATAGTAAACTCAGGATTGTGTGCTGGTCCAGTTTGTTTTACAAGCTCATACTCTGGTAAAGGTAGTTTATTTTTTTGAGTCCATTCCTGCAGCGAAGTTTTAGGATCTTGAGGAGGATCGAGGATATCCTTAGCTAGCTTTTCCCAATGTCGGATAATAAATTTTTCAACACTCTCAAATCCACCGTCAATATAAATTGCACCTATTAGTGCTTCAAGCGAATTTTCTAAATTTTTTAAGGTACATCTTCCCCCATTGTATCGTTCACTATTATTCATGATGATGAAGTTACCTAACTCTACTTCTTTAGCAACATTAGCAATGGTACTGCCACAAACTAAATCCGTTTTTCTTTTTGCCAATGCTCCTTCTTTTTCTTTAGGAAACATTTTAAACAACATAGCAGATACAACCATATTCAAAACACTATCGCCCAAAAACTCTAGCCTTTCGTAGCTTACGATCTGGTTTTCGCTATTCCTTTTATTTACGCTTGGGTGAGTTAATGCCTCTTCTAATATTGCATGATCTGTAAATTTATAATTAATAACTTTAGATATTGTATCGTTCAAAATTTTTATATTCATCGTTCAAAAGAAAAGCACTCCCTATCATACCTTTACACTAAAAAATTAGCTCTACTTTATTAAAACAATATCAATAACTTCCAAAATGTACAGCCTAATGTATACAGCCCACTGCTTCAGTAACGTTACTAAATCCATCTCTTCTTACCAATTCCGCAAGCTCCAGGTTGATTTTGTTCACAACTTGATGCCCCTGGTATACGAGAGCAGTGTACAGTTGTACTAAAGAGGCTCCTACCTTTATTTTTTCATATGCGTCAACACCACTTGAAACTCCCCCGCATCCTATCAATAGAATTCTGCTCTTAGTAAGCTTGTACATGTCACTCAATAACTCGGTTGAAAGTTGAAATAGTGGCCTGCCGCTCAACCCACCACTCTCATTATAGTAAGAATCTCTACTTATCGTAGTGTTGCTTACTATTAAGCCGTCAATTTTATATTCTAGTGTAAGCTCAGCGATATTTTCTTTTGTTTGTTGATCTATATCTGGAGATATTTTTAATATTATCGGTATGGATTCAGAGCTATCGATTGATTTCCGGGTTAGAGTGATAGATTTCAACAATTTGGATAATTCTTGTTTATTGTGCAAATTGCGCAAGTTAGGTGTGTTGGGGGATGAGATGTTCAGTACTATATAATTGCTCTTTCCATATACTATCTTTATTAAGTCAACATAATCGCTGATTTGGTCCTTTGATGTACTGTTTTTTCCTATATTGATGCCAAAAATGCAATCACCAAGCTTAGTTTCACTTATCTGTTTAAGAAAATAGTCTACTCCTTTATTATTGAACCCCAATCTATTAATTATTCCTTCATCTTTAATTAACCGAAAAATTCTCGGTTTTTTGTTTCCATATTGAGGATGTTTAGTTACAGTACCAGCCTCAATAAACCCAAAACCAAACGAGAACATGGGTCTTACAACTTCCGCATTTTTATCAAAACCTGCGGCAAGACCTACAGGACTCCTAATTTTATTACCAAAAAAGTTTACATTTAAAGACTTCGGTAGTTCTATAGGTTTCCTACAGGGCATCTTTTTTAACGCTGTGATTACCAAGGAGTGAGCAATTTCAGGCGGCAGTAAAAACAATAAATTACGTAATATCATTTTGTAAAACACTTTGCTTATTTTTAGTTTATTTTTTACCATGCAACAAGAATAACTTAGAAAGCTTGAGGTTTATCGAAATAGTAAGTATATAGTTTCTATGAGTAGTAAAAACTAATTTTTCTGAAGGAAAACCACAACTTGATCAGTATTTTTATCTACTAATTCAAGGTAGCCAAGTTTGTTAATTTGAGATTTTATTAGTATAGGGATCTTATTTCGATTTAAATAAAATCCCTGTTTTGATTGTTTATTAATCCGCAACCTTACATCCTCATTTTTCCAAGCAAGCATCTTATTTATTCCAGATTTTTCTTTACAATTATCTTCATTTACAAATCCTAAATATTCATCTTCTGAAGAATATATTGCAATCTTGCATATTCTATACCCTACCCAATTCCCTAGATATGGATCAGTATCGTTTTTTTCGTGAAGCTCGAACTCCCCTTTAACATATTCCCATGGAGCTTTTGCATTACCTATTTTTTTTAGAAAGAGTACATCCTGATCAAAGTTTATAATGGTTCTTGTATGAAATGTTGTTAAGCTTGTGTCCCATAATAGTTGTTCTGTGATGCCAAAATGCTCTTTATCCTTTTGCATATTTTGAAATGATACAATTATTACATCTGCTCCAACTTCTCTTCCATAGTTAATATATTGACTAGCACGCCCATGTTTGGCTGTGAATGATGACTTACCTATTAACAGAAAGTCATTAAATAATGCATTATACATAGTCTGTGCACTGTAAGCTGTACCGACGTAAATCGGCTGTTTGTTGGATGAAGGGTACTTTTTTGGTACAAGATGAGTATAAGAGCTCTTTAATAAATAGTGGAAAGTGCAACTGGTAAGCAAGAAGGGCAAACCAATCAATAATAAAACCTTCGTTAGTCTCTTTGGCATTTACTGCTTATATTTTGAATATAGTATCTTATTTTTTTAAATATTTCATTAAAAGCCACACCTCTTGCTAAAATTTCAGAAGAAAAAACGATCTAATTGAAATAAGAGGCCGGGACCGGAATTGAACCGGTATAAAAGGATTTGCAGTCCTCCGCATAAGCCATTCTGCCACCCAGCCGTTTTTTATGCGTAGATATCCATTATATCTTTTAGCATAGATAAAGCCTCTTCTCTTTTGCGTTGAAAAGTGTTACGCCCAATGATTGAACCATTACCACCGCCTTGCTTAATCTCTTTCGCTTCATTGCATATGTCATTCACTGATTTCGACTCGCCACCAGAAAAAACTACTATTCTTTTCCCTGCAAAACAAGATCTTTTAACATATTCAATTCTTTTAGATAATGATTCAATACTTTCTGTTTCTACTTTCTCCCTTTCCAAATATTTAGTTGGAAGTTTTACTTTTATTATATTAGCGCCAAGCAAAGCTGCCATATGTGCAGCATAAGAAATAACATCAACTGCTGTTTCACCTTCTTTGGAAATTCCTTCACCGCGTGGATAAGACCATAGCACTACTGCAAGCCCATAAGATCTGGCTTCAGCTACGATTTCACGGGCTTCTTCCATCATATCAAAACACTTAGCAGAACCAGGATATATAGTAAACCCAACAGCTACGCAGCCCAAACGCAGCGCGTCTTTTACAGAAGCAGTTATTGCTTGATCAGGAGTTAAGCTTTTTGAGTGCAAAGAGTTAGCGCTATTAAGCTTCAAAATAAGCGGAAGCATTCCAGCATAAGTTGAAGCACCAGCTTCGATCATACCAAGTGGAGCAGCGTATGCGCTTACTCCTGAATCAACTGCAAGCTGAAAATGATAATGTGGATCGTAAGCATCAGGGTTAACTTCAAAGCTTTTTATTGGTCCATGTTCAAATCCTTGGTCTACAGGAAGAATTACTAACTTGCCAGTGCCACCAAGTTTTCCGTGCATAAGAACGCGAGTAAGATTTGCTTTTACCCCAGGATTTTCACTTTCGTAATAACTTAAGATTTGTTTTACTTCTTCACTCATTAATATCTTCAAATTTACTTAAAGTGTAGCAAAAACTATAGTTGAAGCAAAGACCTTTTTACGCTCTTGTTCCTACACCTATATTTAAAGGTGTAACTTTAGGATCGGTGGTGTGCTGTTGTGGTCTTTCTTGAATTAAATCTTCAAAACATATTTTAACAACAGGAAGAACGAGCGGCATAAGCACTAATTTGTAGTCATACCATGCAAATTTTTCCTTGTAGCTAAATTCTACGTCTTCTTCACATAAACGTTGAATGCAGTGTTCACTATATAATTTAGAAGCTTTCGTAAAAGTTCTAAGTGAAGCAATAAGTAATAGATCCAATACCAAATTAACTATCAGCATCGTTCCATATTGAACAGGCCAGCCATTTTGTGCAATTTCCGATACTAAACTACATACAGCAAACACTGCTGCAATACATATAACACAATTATTAACAGTAATAAGCAGATTGCATCTTCGATTGAACCTGTCCAGATTTTCTTCTTGTAGACCCCTTTGTTTACTTGCTGCATAAAAAATGCCACACAAGGATATAATGAACAACCATGGCCAAATCCCTATGCTGAATGCATAAAATTGAGAAGCGATGTTTTGCACTTTGCCAGTGTTAGCAAGTTGCGATAAGCAATATTTGACTTGAAGCGACGGACCAAGTACCACATTTGCTAATATAAAAAATAAAAGTGCTCTATTTATAGCTTCGCTTCTACGTGATAATATTCCATGAATTTTTGTTTGCCTCCTCCGTTCTTCTTCACTTGATAGCCTTTCATATTGACTAGGAGTTTTCCCTTCTTTTAAAGCGTTGAGATGCTTCTCTAGCTCTTTTTTATCTGCACTAAGTTTTTGAAACTTTTCTGTAGCTATCTTTTTCTTCTCCTCATCTTTTTCTTTGTCAGGGTGGCACTTTAATGAAAGCTTTCTAAAGCGCCGGTCAACTAACCTGAGTATATCGTCAAACTCCTGACTTATTACTTCTTCCGCCTTTATTCCCAATCTTGAAAATAAATTCTGTAAATCTTGATTATTGTAATACTGATTTCTAGTTAAACTTGCCACTGTAGCCTTATTAAAAGAGGTAAGTGTATTATATTTAGAATGCTAAAACAAGAATTTTAAGTTATATCAAAAGCAATTTCTTGCTTATTCATATAAATCCTTAATTTCTTTCCTTTGATTAATCGACGATTCAGTATTTCTTCAGCTAAATGACTTTTTATCTCTTTTTCAATCAGCCTCTCTATTGGGCGCGCTCCCATTTCTTTGCTATAACCTGTTTGTGCAAGGTAAGTCTTTACTTCTTCTTCCACTGAGCAGTTTATGCCCTTTTGCATAAGTTGTTTTTTCAATTCTTGAATAAATTTATCCACAATGTGCAAAATGACATCCGCATTCAAGTCAGAAAAAGAAATAACTGCATCCAGGCGATTACGAAATTCAGGGCTAAAAATCCGTTCTACTGCTTTTTCGCCATCACCAATATTAAAGTCCTTATGCCCAAAGCCAACAGAACTTTTACTACGTTCAAATGCTCCTGCATTAGTTGTCATAATTAAAATTGTATTGGAAAAATTAACTTTACGTCCGTAAGTGTCTGTAACGCATCCATAATCCATGATTTGTAGTAATATATTATAAATATCACTATGAGCTTTCTCAATTTCATCAAGAAGTACGACACTATATTGATTGTTAGATACAACTTCTGTAAGCAATCCACCTTGGTCGTAACCCACATATCCAGGAGGAGAACCGATCATTCTAGATATTGTGTGAGACTCCATATATTCAGACATATCAAATCGTATAAGGTTCATACCCATACTTTGTGCTAGCTGTTTCGCAAGTTCAGTCTTACCTACACCAGTTGGTCCTGCAAAGAGATAATTTGCCAAGGGTTTATTGTAATCTCTCAGACCAGATTTTGCAATTTTAATAGAATTAACAAGAGACTCTATCGCTTGCTCTTGACCAAAAATAACCTTCTCGAGATTTTTTTTCAGAGATTTTACTCTTTGCATATCATCAAGCCCGCAAGGTACGTTTGTAATCCTAGTGATAGTATTCTTAATGTCTCTACTGTTTATAATTTTTCGCCTGTTTTTTTGTAACTTACAATATGCGCCTGCTTCATCTATAACATCAACTGCTTTATCAGGTAATATTCGCCCAGTAATATACTTATGTGAAAGTTCAGCTGCAGATTTAATGGCATGTTTCGTGTAATATACTCCATGGTACCCTTCATAATAATGCTTTATACCATCTAGTATCTTTACTGTATCATTAACGGAAGACTCTTTTACATTAATTTTTTGAAACCTCCTTGCTAATGCTTTATCCTTTTCAAAGCTATTGCTATATTCTCTGTATGTAGTTGCACCTATACAACGCAATGTACCTCTTGCAAGTGCAGGTTTGAGCAGATTGCCGGCATCAAGAAAGCTGCCACTTGTTGAGCCTGCTCCAATAATAGTGTGTATTTCGTCAATAAAAAGAATAGCACCAGGTTTTGTCTCAATTACTTTTATTATAGATTTTATTCTTTCTTCAAAGTCACCTCTATAACGTGTTCCCGCAAGGAGTGATCCTAAATCCAAAGCATAAATTGTGCTGGATCTCAGTGCACTCGGAACACTACCTTCGATAATTTTCAACACCAGACCTTCAACTATTGTTGTTTTACCAACACCTGGTTCTCCGACATATAAAGGGTTATTTTTTCTGCGTCTTAGTAAGATTTCTATAGTGCGATTTAATTCATAATCACGACCAATGATATAATCTATTTTTTTGCTTTTTGCATAATCATTTAAATTTTTACAATAATTTTGTAGAACTTCTTCATCTTTTAATAATTCACTTTTATTTGCTACAGTAGAAATATCGTTATTCTTATCAAGTTTTATCTTGCGATTAGTGATGCATTCTTCTATATCACCTGAATATTTTATATTAGATATATTATAAATCAAATTAGAATCCTTCGCATTCTGTTTGCGCAATAGCTCTTCAATGTATAAATCTTGTTCAGACAGAATCTCTAACAGAACACTTGCTCCATTTATTTCTTCTCTTCCCAAGCGATGAGCCCGCATCATGGCTTTATGTATTATGCATTGAAATAGCGCATCAGGCTTAACTTTATTGACAGTCAATTCGGAGTTGTCTTGTAAAAAAACTTTTATATTATTACCATGATCATTCCTTAATATAATATTATCTATATTTATGATTTCATCAGCTCTGATGTTACATCTTGACAAAACATAATTTACATCCACATCTTTAGTTAATGCTAGCAACAAATGTTCCACTTTTGCATATTTAAGCTTACAATTAGAAGCAATCAGTAACGCTCTATTTAAACTTGCCTCTAAATTTTTAGAAATCATCTATTCTCTTTAAAAGTGTAAATTTATATATAATTAGTAGCACACAATTATTAAAAAAACTGAAATCTAGTAGCTCGTTGTAGCCAAATTAAACCCAATTACAGCCTCACGTTATACTGTTATAATATATCTCAAAATGGATCTTATTTGTAAGCAGTGGAATTACGATTATCAAGTTGTAGCTAACCCTAATTTGGGTTAGCTATATATTCTTTAGCCACTTCACTTTGCAGCAAGCTTATTGGAGTTTTTAAAGAATAGAAGAATAGTTAAGTACATTAATATGCTTTTTCTAGTACTCTACTTGTCTTCTTAAATGCATTGATCTTTTTTCTACCGTATTTAGTCTTTAACGCACTTGGTCTTTTAAAGACCTTTTTGCTGTTACGTTTTTTAAATTGCACACTACAATCAAAATTTGGCTCTCCTTCTTTATCTGCTAATGCAGGCCGTCTTCCCTTATCTTGAGGTGTAACAAAAGATAGCGCATACCCTTCAGCTCCAGCACGTGCAGTTCTACCTATACGATGAATATAGTCAGCTTGCGATTGTGGTGCATCATAATTGATAACATGTTGAATATGGGGAATATCAAGGCCACGAGAAGCAACATCTGTTGCAACCATAATTTGATTACGGCCACGACGAAAAGAATTAATGACCCTTTCGCGCTTGTGCTGCCTTAAATCGCCATGAATTGCTAAAGCGCTATAGTCATCTTTGTACAACTTGTTAGCTAGCTGATCTGCCCCTTGCTTTGTTTTGACAAAGATAATGATTGACCCTTCGCGCTGACATAGTTGTGTAACAAGCTTTTCATATTTTTCTGATTCTGATGCATAAACAATTTCTTGCTTAATTTTTACAGAAGTTTTAGCCTCACAATCAACAGAAATACGTTCTGGTCGATTGAGGTACTTCTCAGTAAGTTTAACTATATCACTAGGAAGAGTTGCAGAAAACATAAGGGTCTGCCGTATTTTTGGCAGATATTTCATGATTCCTTCAATTTGAACTCCAAAGCCCATATCAAACATGCGATCCGTTTCATCAAGCACAAGAATGCTAACATTGCTAGTAATCAAAGTTTTACGCTCAATATGGTCCATAATGCGACCAGGAGTACCTATTACAATTTGTGTTTTTTTCTGAAGCTGATTTAGCTGCCTAAAAATAGGCTCACCTCCAATCAACAAAGCGACCTTTAGTGCGGAATTTTGAAATAAGAGTTTTCTTATCTCATTTGTTACCTGATGAGCAAGCTCTCTGGTCGGCACGATGACTAAAGCTGAACCAATGCTTGGCTCATTCAGCAATTTAGCGACCAATGGAATAGCAAATGCTAAAGTTTTTCCAGTTCCCGTTTGAGCAGACCCAAGAATATCTTTACCCTGGAGAGCTAAAGGAATCGCTTGCATTTGAATCGGAGTTGGAACACAAAGATTATTTTTACTTAGAGCTTGTCTAAGCAAAATCGGGAGGCCCATTTCATGAAAATTACTCACAATACATTACCCTATTACAAAGCTTCATGATAAACTAATCTTCTAATCTTAAATTTATTGCAGATTTTTTATCTTCTCCGTTCCTACCACGCTCCTCTTTAAGCTCATAACTTACTCTTTCCCCTTTCATTCCTCTCTTTTTATCCTCTCCTCGAAGTTCACCAGGACTTATTCCTGAACGTTCTAATGTACTAACATGTACAAAAACGTCCTCACCTTTACCTTCTGGCTTGATGAAACCATAGCCTTTTTCAACATTAAACCATTTTATATTACCAAATTCCATATGAATAACTCTTAAACTATTAACTAATATTATTAATGTGATGAAAAACTTTGAAATTACGATCTAGAATGCTTTAAGCTTAGTTATTGCAACTAAACTTCTATACTCCATAGTCTATTCTTAACATTACATGATTATAATACACAACTATTGTACTTGATGCAACTAAATTTTTTAATCACGAAATGAACCTGCAACTGTCATTTCACTAACTTTAATCGTTGGTGAATTAAATTGCCCACAGAAAGTTAGGTCATTTGCAACAACTAAATTGCTAAACATATCTTTCAAATTGCCGGCAACAGTAATCTCGTGTATTGGATAGGTTATTTTGCCATTCTCTATAAAAAATCCGGATGCACCTTGACTATAATCGCCATTAATTAAATTAACACCAAAACCAAATAAATCAGTTACATATATTCCCTCTCTTACTTCCTCAATTAATTCCTTAAATGATCTATTACCATTTTTGAAATAGAAGTTACTAGCTGAAGGAATAATTGCAGCATTGCTTGCACGAGTTGCATTTGCAGTTGTTTCCAAGTTTAATTTCCTAGCCGAATATAGATCTAAAATCCAGTTTTGTAGTACTCCATTTTTTACAAATTCATTTTGCCTGCTCATCATTCCTTCTCCATCAAATGGTCTTGATGCTATACCTCTTGGTAACAATGGGTCATCGATAATGTTAATCCTATCATTAAAAATTTGAGTATTTAAACTATTTTTCAAAAAAGAGCTATTATTCACAACATTGCTACCATTTATGGCAGAAGCAAAACTTTTCACTAATTCTCTTGCTGCTCTTCTTTCAAAAAGAACTGGAAATTTACCAGTTTTAATTGTACATGAATTTAACTGGTCTATTGCTCTTTTTGCTGCTTCTTTCCCAATTAACTCTGGCGATTTTAAATCACTAAAGTTACATGTTACATCGTAATCGTAGCCAATCTTCATTTCACCCTTTTCTCCAGCAACGACAGAAATCTGATTAATAAAAGTTGACTTACTAAATGAACCAATAAAACCAGAAACTGTTGATAATACCGTATTTACTGAAGTATGTGAAGATGAAGCTCCTTTAGAATTAATAATATTTTTATGTGCAAGAGCTGAGTTTTCTGCAGCTTCAGTAATTTCTTTTAATTTATCAATGGTTATAACATTATTATCTGAGATATTTAAATCTGCAGAAGAGATATAATTACTGCCATCTATAGCAAAACTAATATGAGGATCTTCCTGGGCATTCTTTGCCATTTCTACCACTCGGCTTATCGTATCACTGAGATTATTCAAATCGTTTGTAGAAATATACGCAGCTTTGTTCTTACCTGCTATAGCTCTAATTCCTATAGTACAATTTTTAGATTGTGATATTTGCTCAATTTTTGATAAACGCTGAGAAACTGAAGTCTTATTAGTTTCATATATTACAACTTCCGCATCTTGATTCTGCTTTTTTATTAGTTTAGTGATATCTGCTACAATATTTAATATATTCATTTTTTATTCCTTAGGTCTCTATAAAGATTCTGCACCACCTATAACTTCAATCAAATCAGTTGTAATTGCTGCTTGACGAGAACGATTATAAAGCAGTGCTAGTTTATTCAGCATTTCTTTAGTGTTTCTGTTTGCTGATTCCATAGCAACCATTCTAGCACTATTTTCACTTGTTGCACTTTCAAGTGAGGCGGAGTAAAGAGCAACTGCAATGTAATCTTGAATCAAAGATTTTAAAATAAATTCAACATTTTGTGGTTCATATTCATAGCTATAATCTGTTGTTGAATCAGCTAGAGAGTTATCAATCAAGGATGAGCTTTTACTCCATGGTTTTATTGTTTCCAACATTGGTTTTTGCGTGAAGGTATTATAAAATTTGCTATACAAAACTTTAACCTTATCATATTTACTTAAGTCTATATCACTAACCAAAGCTTCTATATGCTTTAGCGTGATTTCCTTATTACTTTCAACCTTCAAAATACTATTAGAGTCAAATCTACCCTTACCTATCTCAAAAGCTTTTTTACCAAAAAATACAATGTTTACTTTCTTGCCACTTACAATTAATTTATTTATATGCTTCTGGCTAAATCTGATAACAGAAGAGTTAAAGTTACCACACAAGCCACGATCAGACGCAATAATGAATATTAGGTAAGAATCGTCGTCACTGACATTTAGAACTCTTGCCAGTAAATCCTGATCAACTGATAGCATTGATGAAGAAATAATGCTATGCAGCTTAGATATATGCAATTTTGAATTTGATAATTTTTTTTGGCTTTGTAATAATTTTGCTGCAGAAACCATTTGCATTATTTTCGTGGTTTTCTGCACAGACTTAATATTCTTAATTCTTAAGGACAGTTCCTTCAAGCTCTTCATTTTGTATACAACCCCAATTTATTAAAATATATAACTGGTAATGTCTAAAAACAAGTTTTTTTAATATGGAATTGGCCTTTCTTAATAATCAACAAGAGCATTTTACTATAAAGCTTTATTGTATATACAATCAAAACTATTGCAGCTCGAACACTTATAATCCCATTGCTTTAGCTCTCTATTACAACCAGTACATTTCCAACTTGGATCAGGAACAGCTTCTGAGTCCATTTTGTTTAACCAATAAATTGCTTGATCATACTCTTGCAACATAATCTTGAGCCGTATCATAACAAGATAAATTGATATATAGTTAGCTTTTTTCATAGCAGTATCTAAATACTGACTTGCAAGATCATATTTACCTAAGCTAATTGAAGACAAAGCAAGCAAACAATAACTAAAATAATAATCAGGATGTAAGCTGTATAGTCTTTCAGCACCTTTATTATTTAACTTAATGTACATTCTAGCTAATTGAGGAGTAGGATTTACCGTATATTCCTTCTCTAGTACTGCAGAAGCTTTTCTGATTTTTTCAAGTTTAATATATAATTCTGCTTTTAAATAATTGATAGGCCGAAAAGCTGCACAATGATGTTGCGCTTTAAATAAATGCCTTATAGCCCCTTTAAAATTTCCTTTACTTTCATATTGCCTTGCTAAAGCACAATAAAAGACCGCCAACATCTTCTTATGATCAAAGGGAAGAAAAATATTGAACTTGATAGCTTCCTTTAACTTTGAAATTGCATTTATCCAGTCTTCTTGCAATATACAATGCTCTATTTGAAAGGGAATAGACAGAATTTTATCATTAATTGAACTAGAGCAATATTCTATAAATTTTTGAAAGACTGATCTTTCTTGCTTTAGGTAAACAATCAATTTATTGACCAGAAGTAGAGCTAAGTTGCGATTTTTACTTGCAATACTCGTCAAATTATGGCTAAAAAAGCTGTAATTTCCCGTTTTACCTGAATTAAAGAGCTTTACTAAAGATAATTTATCGCTTTCTTCATTTAGATTTTTAATTAGCTTATTGGTGTTCTCTATATTACCTAAGTCTAAGCTAAAGAAAGCTTCAAAGAGAAGCAATTCTTCCCTACTTCTTCTTCTATTTTTTATGTTAGCAAATGTTGATGAAATAGAAGAATAAAAGCGTGCAATTGCAATCAATAAAAATAATAGGACTACACAAGCAAGAATAACGAAATACAGATCAATGCTTATAGTGTAATTACTTAATTCCAATTTTATTACTTCACCACTTACCTTGACCCATATGCCAAATAAAAACGAAAAAGCAAAAATTATAAAATAAATCATGAGATGTATTGCAATAAGTGGTGATATATTGTTGACGTATTCTTGGAAGCTACAATAAAATCATTTAATTTATTAAGCCACGGCTTGAATTCTGGGTGTGTTAAGTCGCCTATTATAGTAGCTATGGTTTGCCAATCATTATCGCTTATTAATTCTTCAATTTCCGCAAGTTTGACCCTGAGTGGATCACTGCGATCATCTATCTTTATCCAATTTGAAATGATTTTTTTAAACAAGTTACTTTTATTGTAGTTAATAACAACCATGTTCTTCTCAAAAGACAATTTCAACCCGCGTAAAGTATCTATCTCTTTTAAATTTTCCAATTCATTTACTGCATTTTCTATCTCTGGATCGTCAAGCTCTGATATCAAAGGCTTTATTGAATTTATATGATTATCAAATTTTGTTTCTTGCAATAATGAATTCTTCATTTTAACCACAAGTAGCAGTAACTTTGCGAGGTTCTTATGCCTTGAGCTACCATCACCTTGCTCACATTGAGTGTGCAAATTTCTCTTTAAGTCAAATATCTTTTTTTCTACCCTAGACTGATTAACTTCAAGCAGCATTCTAAGTTCATCTATCTTTTCTGTGAAAACACTTATACTATCTTCATTTTCTTGCTGATTTATTTTAAAAAATATTGTGTTATTTATTGCAATACAGCTGACAAACAATAACACAATTAAGAACCAACCTATATATTTTTGCTGAGTATCATTCATAACGTAATATCTCCACAGGATCTTGTGCAGCTGCTTGCAACGCAGGAGGAATTGTCGCTAAAAATGATAAGAACAATGCAAGTACGGAAATGTTCACCACATCTTGAGTGGATAGTATTACTGGCAAGCTTGAAAAAAAATGTATCATAGGATCAAGCAATTTGACATTAGTAATGCTTTCTAAAAACACTCTAATATTTTCAATGTTGAGAGAAAAAATAACCCCTATAATAGAGCCAAGACAAGTTCCTGTAAAACCAATTAGTAGTCCACAAGCGCAAAATATGCGCATAATGCTTCCACTTGTTGCACCAAACGTACGCATAATTGCAATTGCAGATTTCTTTTCTCGCACTATCATCATCAAACTTGAAACAATATTAAATGCTGCCACAACTATAATCAAAGTAAGAATTAAAAACATCACATTTCTTTCAGTTTTTAAAGCATTAACATAATGGCTTTGCTGAGATTGCCAACTTTCAGCTTTCATCCCTGTTTCTTTTGCTATAGCATCTGCCAGCTTATTAGCCGCAGCGATATCGTCTACAAATACTTCTATATTTCTTATACTATCTTTATAATTAAAAAAAGCCTGAGCTGATTTCATGGGCATGTACATCAAGGTATTATCATACTCAAACATACCCATATCAAATATGGCTACAACTTTATATTCTTTCATTCTTGGCATTTCATTAAACAATGCATCAAATCCTTCAGGCGATACAAGCATAATATTATTACCATAATCAATCTTCAAAGCTTCTGCTAACCTTGCCCCTATTATTATCCCTTCATCGAATTTTTCCATATTACCCACAATCACATTATTTGTAACAGTAGTATTATTAAATAAGTCTTTAGCTGATACACCCCGGACCACGCTACCTACAATTCCACCATTTGCTGCAACGATCACTTGATCATTGGTCATAGAAATGGCTTTTAATACACCTGGGATTTTCTCAATAGATTTTGACACTGCATGGTAATCTGAACTAATGTTTCTATCAAAGTAAACATTAATATGACCACTAATACCAAGTACAGAGTCAAGCAATCTTGCTCTGAATCCATTCATTACAGACATTACTACTATTAGCATTGCAACTCCAAGAGCAATACCAATAATAGAGAATAAAGTCATTATAGAACAAAATCTGGAGTTCTTTGCTCGCAAATAGCGAGCAGCTATAGTAATTTCAAATGCAATGGACATTATACTAAGATTTAAACATCATATTTTTTAGACTTCATATAATTGTAGACTTTCCTTTACCTAAAATTAGGTTGTCTAAATTTAGCAAGCTTGCAGAGTATATTCAATACCCTATATTAAAACCTTCCATATACATCGTCCAATCTTACTATATCACTATCAGATAAAAACTTCCCCACCTGAAACTCAACTATCTCAAGAGGAAAGCTTGTGCTTTTATTCTCAATTCTATGAAACACTTTCCTTGGAATCTCTATTACATGATTTTTCGTTATAGCATATGTTTTGTCATCTAAACTAACACATCCAACTCCTGATAGTATTATATGGTACTCATCTCTATAGTGGTGAAATTGCTTAGAAGTGCAGCTTAGTGGATTTATAAAAAGATATTTTATAAGAAAATCCTTGCCCATTAAAACTACACTATAAAATCCCCATGGCTTAATCTCTTTCCTTATTGGCTTTGCTTCCTTAACTTTATTAATAAACAACATTAGGCTCTTATTTGGCCGTTTATAAACTCTACTTAGTAAATTTTTTGCATCATTTTCTGTCATCAAAACTGGCTCTCTTCCTTTGATTATAGGCTGAAATGACTCCAAATTCTTACTAAATCTCTTACTTAATTCTAAAACTGAACCCCAAGTACCAACATCCATCCAATCGAAATTGGCTTCTATCATTACAACATTTTCTGCTTTTTCTATCACTAGGTGATCAATAGATATACCTTCAATTCCTGCAAAATCTCGTTGTTTTAAATACAGAAATCTCTCTTGCGGTGTGAAATGTTTCACACTTGCAAAACATAAATTATAGAGATGCGGAGCAATTTTTTTTATCTCATCTATATAGCGCTTTGCTTTAAATACAAATACGCCAGAATTCCAATAATGATCGTTTCTCAACATATGCTTGGGTTTTTCTGTAAAATCTTTCACTATATGATATTTTTCTTTCTGATCATATACTGCATTTATATAACCGTATTCAGAATTGAATTCATGAGGTTTTACTCCAAAAGTAACTATAGAGTTAGTTTCAGAGGCTAGCTTAGATGCTTTCTCAATAGAAGCATAAAAATTATTCAAATCACCTATAAAATGGTCTGAAGGCAGAATTAAGATTGTCTCGTTTTTATTGCAGAGAAGTGCAGCAATTAATATTGCCGCCGCTGTTCCAATTTTCACTGGTTCGAAAATCACTTTACATTCTTGCAGCGCATGCAATTCCTCCATCACTAACGACTCATACTGTATATTTGTAGCAATTATAGGCGGCATATAATCGCTTTTTAGCCTCAACAAAGTGTTGTGAAACATAGTGTTCTGACTAAATATTTTCTGAAATTGCTTTGGCTTAGATAAAGGCCAAAGTCTGCTGCCACTACCACCACATAATATTACAGGGCGCATTTAGTTAAGATATTAATTAAATAATTAATATCTTATACTAAGAGCAAGATACATGCAAGTTTTTGTTGTGGGATAATGAAAGTAGAAAGTAATTTAAAGTAACGGTTAGTTAAATGGAGGCATGTGAGCCTGCTTTTGCTGTGAGTTTCTTTTATTTTGCTCTCTCTCAATGTGAGTATTGCTGCTCTTCTGATTTCCAAACTCAGCTATTTTTTCATTACTTTTGTTTTGCAACTTCTCCTTTAAGCCTTCTTCAACACCTAATTCTCTAGATTTATCTATACTTTCACTACTTTTGCTCAACCCCTTCTCTAAGTTTTTTTCAATATCTGGTTTTCTAGCGTTAAGCTCTTTCCATGTGCCCACTATACTAAGTGACTTATGATTCTTCTGCTCTGGCTTTAGCCTTTTTCCGTTTTCAATAACACTAAAATCACTTTTTGTCTCTTTCCCACATTCTTCTAATTGGTGTTTCCACATAGTGTAGTAAGCATCACCATACTTTTTCTCATCTAGTACTAATAATAAAATTGGAGCCTTAAGTCCGGTAGCTACCACATTTACTAAATTCTTCACTGCTATTGCAGGAATAAATAAAGCATAACCTAAAAACTTTGCAATTGGATTTTGTTTGCCTATCAAATTCCCCCCTAATTTCATAGGAATGAAAGTCAGCATTCTAGCACAAACCTTAGCTAAGCTTGTAACAAAAACAATAGGGACAGATATCAGACTTTTATCTAGCTCTAGATTACCATTCTGATCTCTAATTTCAGAAAAACTAGTGCTTAATTTCTTATAATCACTAGTGTATAATAGCTTGCCGTTTCTCCCTTTCTCATCTCTATGCTCCTCATTAACCTTTCCCGTTTTATCGTTAATAGAGTAACCTTTTTTAGCAAGAAAAGAGGAATTAGTTAGCTCAAACTTACCATCTTTTTTTTGAGCTTCAAAAATTGGAATATGTTTTTCAAGATCAATTTTTGAAAACCCAAACGGTTCATAGTAGCCATTATAGTGCTTAACATCCTTGTTTTTTTCTCGATTAACTAAAAAGTCAATAGTAAAATAAGACCTATCTTCCGTTTCCTTGACAAGAGTTAATTCAAAACTTGACCGCTTTCGATCTTTTTCGCCATATAAAAGTTTATATATAGCCTCACCATTACTATCTATAACTTCTCCAGATTTTACGATCTGATCGTAATTCTTGGGATATTTGCATTTTCTTCCATCTTTAAATGTCATTACCTTTCTTAAGTCTTTGACATAAACTTGAGATTCGGATGAGGTAAATATACCCTTCACTTTTAGTATAAGATCTGTTACTCTTGTTTTTAATACCCCAAACATATTGCTAAACCAAAATCGCTATAGTTCAATAATAAAATTAGTACACTAATAATATATTAACACAGAACTGACAATTTTACAAAAAAATATGCCTGTAAAAGAAAAAGATTGTAAAAGCAAGGGTTATATAAGTAATGCTTGATAAGTACTTTATGCATGTAATTGTGAAAATCCTTAGAGATACGCTGTGTATATAATCTTCACACACTACCTGCATTCCAAGAACTGCGTGCCAAAAAATGCAAAACAACAATATAACAAAAAATAAAAGCTCTAGAGGGTGATTAATAAATTTTTCACTAAAAGACAAAGAGCTATCAGTATAAAATGCGCAAGAAAATGAATAGATAAACCAAGGAAACAGGAGCAGTAAAATTACCGCAGAAACACGCTGGACCCACCAATAATGTACTGAATTTCCAGATTGACTCATATAAGCATAAATAAAAAGGCCATAGTAGAAAGAAGTAGCATTACTGTTAGTAACATAGCACTTTTTGAAACATTAGCAATTTCTAAATTGAGTCCAGCATCCCACAATAAATGACGAATACCATTAAGAAAATGATATAAGAAGCTTATAAAATATAAAACATAAGCTAATTTAGCAATAGGAGTAAATAATAATACATTTAAGTACTTTACTATAAATAACTTGGGAAAATAAACATGTAATATGAAACACCAAGAAAGTATCATTAATAAAAGAAATAGCAAGATACCAGTCAATCTATGCATAATAGAGAAAAAACTAGTAACCTGTACTTTATATATTTGTAAATGTGGAGAAAGAGGCCTATCACTCATAAAATTCCGTTACCGGGGAATTAAAAAAAATAAAGTAGAAGTAAAGACAGCAGCATAGCACATAACAATACCACCATTTAAAATGATAAGCTATGTACAAAGCCTAAGGAGGTAATCCAGCTGCAGATTCCCCTACTGCTACCTTGTTACGACTTCACCCCAGTCACTGATCCCACTTTAAATAACTCCCTCCTTACGGTTAGGTCATTAGCTTCGAGTGAAACCAATTCCCATGGCGTGACGGGCAGTGTGTACAAGACCCGAGAACGTATTCACCGTGGCATGCTGATCCACGATTACTAGCGATTCCAACTTCATGCACTCGAGTTGCAGAGTGCAATCCGAACTGAGATGGCTTTTAAGGGATTAGCTTAGCCTCGCGACTTTGCAGCCCGTTGTAGCCACCATTGTAGCACGTGTGTAGCCCACTCCATAAGGGCCATGATGACTTGACATCATCCCCACCTTCCTCCAGTTTATCACTAGCAGTTTCCTTAAAGTCCCCAGCATTATCTGATGGTAACTAAGGATGAGGGTTGCGCTCGTTGCGGGACTTAACCCAACATCTCACGACACGAGCTGACGACAGCCATGCAACACCTGTGTAAAATCCGGCCGAACCGACCCTATCCCTTCGAATAGGTATGATTTCCATGTCAAGGAGTGGTAAGGTTTTTCGCGTTGCATCGAATTAAACCACATGCTCCACCGCTTGTGCGGGTCCCCGTCAATTCCTTTGAGTTTTAATCTTGCGACCGTAGTCCCCAGGCGGAATGTTTAACGCGTTAGCTGTAATACAGAAAATAAATTTCCCATATTTAACATTCATCGTTTACAGCGTGGACTACCAGGGTATCTAATCCTGTTTGCTCCCCACGCCTTCGCGCCTCAGCGTCAGATTTGAACCAGATAGACGCCTTCGCCACTGGTGTTCCTCCTAATATTTACGAATTTTACCTCTACACTAGGAATTCCTCTATCCTCTTTCAATCTCTAGATTAACAGTTTTAAAAGCAATTCCAAGGTTAAGCCTCGGGATTTCACTTTTAACTTATTAATCAGCCTACGCGCCCTTTACGCCCAATAATTCCGAATAACGCTAGCCCTCTCCGTATTACCGCGGCTGCTGGCACGGAGTTAGCCAGGACTTCTTCTGTGAGTACCGTCATTATCTTCCTCACTAAAAGAGCTTTACAACCCAAAGGCCTTCTTCACTCATGCGGCATAGCTGGATCAGGCTTTCGCCCATTGTCCAATATTCCCCACTGCTGCCTCCCGTAGGAGTCTGGACCGTATCTCAGTTCCAGTGTGGCTGATCATCCTCTCAGATCAGCTATAGATCATTGCCTTGGTAAGCTATTACCCTACCAACAAGCTAATCTAATATAGGCTCATCTAATAGCAATTAAATTTTTCCCCCGTGGGGCGTATACGGTATTAGTTGCCGTTTCCAACAATTATTCCGTACTACTAGGTAGATTCCTATACATTACTCACCCGTCTGCCACTAAATTATACCATAGCAAGCTACAATATAATTCCGTTCGACTTGCATGTGTTAGGCCTGCCGCCAGCGTTCATTCTGAGCCAGGATCAAACTCTCAAATTTAGACTTCAACCTATAAAAGGTTGAGGATACATCGGATAAATCCGATAAAAAATAATTTAGCTTAATACTGCTGTCTTTATTTCTACTTTAGAAATATTTTAATCTCCAACTATTCAAACAACTTTGAAAACATTATTATGTGATATAATCACTATGTCAATATGTTTTTGCAAATCAAAAGGCATTAATGTATAAATATATAATCATTTAGAATATTAACATGAAAAAATACATCTTTCTGCTTGCACTTGCGCCAATGTTAGTTGGCATCACATTATACTTATTGCATAACATTGGTAATACAAAACAATCTATAACTTCAGGTGACAAGTTTTATGAAGGATTATTCTTAAAAAAAGATAATAATCCACTGCTAGAAGAAATAGACTCAAACTGGAAGTATTTAGCAAATTTTGAACGCGCATTTAATTATATCTCAGATTCAACGCCAACAGATACAGCATCTATTTATAGTGATTTAGCAGATAATAAAGATATTCCTGACGTTTTTTGTGAATTAGCACGATACTTAGAAGTAATGAGCTTACTTCACTCTAATGGTAAAAAAATAAATCAAGAAACAATTGATAATTTACAATCAAGTACAGTGTATCCTTATTCAAGCCAAGAAGTAACCGCTATAGTAAAGATACATAATAATGATATTAAAGGTGCAATTGAAATACTGCATTCACTATTAAATGATAGAGAATGCCCTACTCTAATCAAGGCCAATGCACAAGAATTACTTCAGATATACGAAAGCTAAAAAACTGCTTGCATAACAGCAGTGTGTTGGATTCAATGAAAGCAGAAAAAGTTGCTTTACAAATTTCATCAGTCTCCTTATTATGACATTAAGGGCATTCATGACTCAAAACTTGTTTTTGACCTGCAGATTCAATAACAAAATTCAGGGTATTTATTGGTAGATTACATAAAATTATAGCGCCTGTATGTCTTTTAAATTTTTTCTACACTCAGCCAAATCGCACTTAAATTAAGCGTTAGCAGTAGGGTCGAGAGCTGGCGCGCCTACTTTAGGGTTTGATGGCTTATCCATCACTTTCATGATGGTCCTCAATCCAAATTCCCATATTTACGTTTCCAACTCCCGCCTCATCAAACGCAGCATGCAGTTTTCCCGCACTACGCTTCCCTAGTAAATTCTTTACCAAAATTTATAACATATTGTACTGGTGATGCTTTCGGTTTGTAATATCTTACTCTATAGTCTGAATACAGACCCAGCTTATATATCCATTCTCTACTCCGCCTCTTCCAGCCAAACTCTTTTGCTTTTCTGGTTCGCATTAAACTGCATCTAAAAACCTGTTTAAAATCTTTTCAGGAGTAGAGCAGTGAAAGCAAATTTGTAAGCTGGTGTTGAGTTTCCGCTCGCAATTTTTCCATAACCGTCTACACTTCTCCAACCAAGCAAAAAACAGCCCATCTTTTTGGCAATACGGCAAACCTGTGTAATTCGCTTCACCTCAACAGCTGCACCAATAGTATCTTTTATTTGAGTTGCAAAATTTTCTCCAGTGTAGCCGACATCAACCAGTATATTTTGAGAGGTTTTCTCTTGCATTTTCGATCATTTTTACAGCACTGCTACGGTCAGTTATTTCTGCCGTTGTGATATAAATTGCGTGTCTTGAGTATCAACTGCAATATGGCACTGAAATCTTTTTACCCGCATCGTAGCCCTTGTTTTCAGCAGTATCTACATTTTTTACGCTCTGAGCATCAATTATACAGAAACTGTTTCCGACCATTGTTTTGTCGCAACTATAGCCCTACTCATAATAGTCGAAAAAGAGTAAGATATGGATTTATAGTAGTGAAGGTAAGTAGCATATAGTTATGACGTAAGGAAAAAGGTAATGGAAGCGTTGGATGAAGGAGTTGCCAAGAGATTTAAGATCGGAAAAACAACTTTATATGAGTGGAAGAAAAGACGTGAGAAAACGGGAGATTTTCAGTCAAAAAAGCCTGGAAGCGTAGATAAAATTACCGACTGGAATGCATTTGCAAGGTGGCAAAACTCAGTCAGAGATGCTGGGGCAATATCAGTAGACAATCGAGTACTTAAAAATATAGGATTCACAAGACCTACGGATACAAAGAAAGAAATGAGGAAAAGCGAGCTCAATTTGCAAGGGTTATAGCGACAAAAGAACCTAAAGAATTAGTGTAGAGTCTGGCTATGGATATTGCCAGAAAGGACAGCCCTAAAATCTGGAATCAGCATGGTTGCAGCCTTAAGTGGAAGAAAAATAGTTGCTCCGTGAAGGCCACTGCAATATGTTAATAAATGGTTTGAGCAATTTCTGACACCGATCTGGACAAACTTTGATAATGCTACTTTTCATAAGTCTAATAAGATTACCGAACTTGCTAAAGGGGTTGGTGCAGAAATTTCATATCTGCCTCCGTGCATATATTCAGCATACAAAACAATCGTGTTTTCTAACTCTTCTTTTCCTTTTTTGCATGGTAAAATAGTAATTCTAATACGTTTAGCCTTATCTCTCTTTCTCTTGCTTGAGCTATTTGTTTTATGCTATTAATAATATAATTTTTGAGCTCATTATATAGGGGAAGTATTGCAAGAGAAGATGTGTCTGCATAAGAAGAGTATAAAATAGTAAATTTATCACATAAATCTTCATAATTTTGCTGATATTCCTCTGGCTCATATTTTAATTGGTTTATAGTTTTTTTGTCTTTTAAGCTTTCTAGAACGCCCTTTGATTGCTGATTACATTGTGAAACGACTTCATATATTGTTCGAAAATCAGAGGATAATATCTAATCAACTTTTTCATAGACTTTAAAGTGAAAAGATGAGTAGTTGATAAAACCGTTTCCGTTATGCTTTTCAGTATTGTAATTTTTAATAGCATCTTTATCCTCATTACTTAATTTATAATAATGCTTATCTAACAAGTGTTGCTTTAGTAGACTAATCAACCTATTTCTGCTAGCTTATTGAATGTCACATTTTAAGTAATTAAGAATATCTATATACTTAGTAATAGAAAAATCCTTTATGCTAGTTCCATGCTCTAATAATGATTCAATTAATTCTACTTTTTTCACAACTTTTTCTTGCCAATAACTTGTGGCTAAATATGAGCTGACGCACAAGCAGAGATCGGCGTGCAGCTCTTCTATAACTTGATTTATGAGGGTGTTCTGTATTTAATATTAACGTCAACTCCGTTTTTTATGAGAAATTTTATAGCTTGACTGTCAATTTCTTCAAGAAAGGTGAAAAAAGTGTTTCTAATATCATCATCTTCACTTTCATTTATATGTGCTCTCAGCACATCATTACTCAATCTTCCATTTTAACTAGCTCCTTTAGCTCTGCTACTTTCATCTTATAGCGGATATCAGGCTCAACTTCTATACGTTTTTTTCCAAACACAGCTTATTCTTTAAGTAGATGACCAATTATTAATATACCAATTTTTGCCACTAAGGTCAAATTACAGATTTCTTAGCCGTTGTCCTGACAGCACTAAAGATGTAAAATAATTTTACTTAGGAATGAATACCATAAGAAATTTTACAATAATAGCCCATGATGACCATTTAATAGAGGAGTGCAAGAGAAATCAAGTCAATGTATATAGAACGTGAGCGTGGAAAGCACAAACGGTAAGGCTTAATTGTACTGCAAGTTATGGTGAATTATCTGTACGAATTGCCTAAAATAGATGAGAATTATATGATTAATAAAGTGATTTCTCATTCAAAAAAAGTGTCAGCTATGTTAAAGGATTAATAGGTAGGAAAGATGTTGCAAACTTCCTAATGCTTATGTATATGGTATCAGATAGTTTTATGAGGTAAAATGTATGATTTTGAAAAAACTTCAAGATATCAAAAAAGAACTAGAGGAGTCAATACAGAGCAAGTCGATAATAAAGCTGCCTGTGTCTGGTAACTTAGTTAATGATATTAGAGAAAGTCTGGAGCTAATTAAAAAGCATCCTGATCAAGAAAAAAATATAACAGAAGAGCTTATTAATCTCTACGAAAAGCTTATAGCAGCAGGTTTCATTGTTCAACACGATTGTTGGGATAGCTTTAAACGTTCTTCAGCTGACAGTAAGCCTTTGAGTGACAAGTATAATTTTGCAATAGCTTATGGAAACTTAAATATAGTAGTAGAAGGCTTAAGTCTACTTTATAATGATGAGTTGTATAAAACAATCATTGATAGTAGTAGAGATAAACTACTTGATAACTTTATATCACTTCAGAAAGAAATGAAAGAAGCGCTAGAAAAAATGCAACAACAAGATGCAGCAAGGCAAAAAGAATTAGAAAAGAAAATTGAAGAAGAGTTTAGCAAGTGCATAGAAAGCGGCACTATTGATGAGGTATCAATTACAAAGTATGGGGATCAAAATCTTCTTTATGCAATAATTAAGCTAAAAGAAGACAATAAAAGCACAGATATTAAAGTAAGCGAATTTTTAAATAGTGATTTTTGTAAAAAAAACAGTATTGCTGCTTTTTGGGTTTTAAATGGCAGTCAAGAAAGAATTATATATGGTAAGATAGATGAGAAGGGGGTTAGATATTATTATTTAGGTACCACAGATCAATATAGAATAAAGTTTAACTGGTATATAGATGAAAGGAAATGTAGCATTACATTAAGTGCTAATAGCGATGGCACTATTAAAATAGTAAGTGATAAACCAGATAATAAAGATTTAGAAGAAAATAAAGATGTAAAAATTAAAGTTGGTAATACTTACCTAAGCCTTGCTGATGCAGTAAAAACATGTAAGCAGAATAGCCAGCAAAGCGATGAGGTAAGTAGCAAACTTAGTCAATCATCAGCTAATGAGCATTTCCGGCCACTAGTAAAGGCTCCAGCTTCATGTTTTTAGCAAAAAGGGAGATAAGTAATTGCTCTTACAATACTTAAAATGTAAAATAGATCTACTTAAATAAGTAGATCTATGAACAATATAAGAAACTTTGCAATAATAGCACATATAGATCATGGGAAGTCAACTCTTGCTGATCGTTTAATAGAAGAATGTAACGGTCTTGAGACAAGGGAAATGACCAATCAGGTACTTGACTCAATGGATATAGAGCGTGAACGTGGAATCACAATCAAAGCACAAACGGTGAGACTAAGCTATACTGCAAGGAATGGTAATCAATATTGCCTAAATCTCATGGATACTCCAGGTCATGTCGACTTTTCGTATGAAGTCAGCCGAAGCTTAGCCGCATGTGAAGGTTCACTTTTGGTAGTAGATAGCAGCCAAGGAGTGGAAGCTCAGACTTTGGCAAATGTGTACAAGGCAATTGACAATAATCATGAGATAATAGTTGTGCTTAATAAAGTCGACCTTCCTGCTGCAGATCCAGAAAGAGTAAAGTCTCAGATTGAAGAAGTAATTAGTATTGATGCAAGTGAGTCAATTTTGATATCGGCAAAAACTGGGCTTGGGATAAAAGATGTACTTGAAGCTATAGTGACAAAACTTCCAGCTCCTCAAGGTGATATAAATCCTCCACTGCAAGCAATTTTAGTTGATAGTTGGTATGACCCTTACCTAGGGGTAGTAATTTTAGTGCGAGTTAAAAATGGAGTTCTAAAAAAAGGCATGAGAATTGTTATGATGTCTAATAATGCTACATATCAAGTGGATAATATTGGTATTTTCACTCCTAAAAAAGTTATGACTGGTGAACTTTCAGCAGGTGAAGTTGGTTTTATAATTGCTTCAATGAAAGAGATGGCAGATTGCAAAGTAGGGGACACTATTACCGAAGAGAAAAGGCCATGCAGTGAAGCATTACCTGGCTTTAAAGAAGTCCATCCTGTGGTATTTTGCAGTATTTTTCCCAACAACACAGATGATTTTAAATATTTAAGGGAAGCACTGGAAAAACTGCATTTAAATGATGCAAGTTTTACTTTTGAAGCTGAAACATCAAATGCGCTAGGCTATGGATTCCGTTGTGGTTTCTTGGGAATGCTGCATCTAGAAGTTATCCAAGAAAGACTCGAGAGAGAATTTGATTTAGACCTAACAGCAACTGCACCAAGTGTTATATATAGGGTTGCAACACAAAACGGCGAGATTCTGAATATTCATAATCCAAGCGACATGCCAGATCCAGTAAAAATTAAAATGGTGGAAGAGCCGTGGATTACTGCAACTATAATGGTACCTGACCAATATTTAGGAGAAATTCTATCTCTATGTGAAGAGAGGAGAGGAGAACAGCAGGACTTATCTTATATTGGTAATACGACAACGGCACTGCTGAAGTATAAATTACCGCTGTCTGAGGTTGTTTTTGATTTTTACGATAGACTAAAATCAATTTCCAAGGGGTATGCAAGTTTAGATTGGGAAATTTCCAATTACCAGGAAAGTCAAATAGATAAATTGAGTTTTTTAGTTAATGGGGAGCCTGTGGATGCGTTGGCTTGTATCGTTTACAAAAGTAGGGCAGAAAAAAGGGGACGCGAAATATGTGCACGTTTAAAAGACTTGATACCACGTCAGCAATATAAAATCGCGATTCAAGCGGCAGTGGGCAGTAAAATTATTGCGAGAGAAACAATTAACCCGTATAGAAAAGATGTAACAGCCAAACTCTATGGCGGAGACGTCACACGAAGGATGAAGCTGCTTGAAAAGCAGAAGAAAGGTAAGAAAAGATTGCATTCTGTAGGAAACATAAACATTCCACAGAATGCTTTTATTGAGGCTTTGAAAATAAATGATTAATGTATGTCTAAAAACATAATTTTAAAGAACTAAGTGGCTATTTGCTCAATAAATTTATTTGCATTGAAATAGCTATATCATATCTTAAATCAACACTATACAAGATGCCATGCAACAAAAGATTTCTTGCATAACTTAGGAATATGCAAGAACATACCGAAAGCAACATTAGTGAAGGTATGAAATACAAACAAATAAGTAAACTTGATGAAGAGGAGTTACGGAGATTGACAGGAGTAAAAAGAAAAACATTCGAAAAAATAATAGAAATTTTAATAGAGGAAGAGGCTAAAAAAAAGGCAAAAGGAGGCATGGAAGATCGTTTGTTAATGGCACTACCGTACCTATTTAAAGCTATGGAATAAGTGAAAGCGCCTGCATTTGCTGATAAAGCATCAAGATTTTGCATTGCCTGAAAAAAAAGAGCTATTAAATGCAATATGAGATTCTGGTAGTAGACGGAACAGAAACTCCCATAGAGAGAGCAAAAAAAAGCAGAAAAGATTTTTTTCAGGAAAAAAAAGAAACATACAATAAAAACACAAGTATAGCCCTTCTCATAACAGTCCAAAAAGGTCATAAGAAGGAAGAATCAACAGCATGACGAAAAGATGTGAATAGAGTTCCTGATTCTGTTTTTTATAGCAAACCAATGATGCTCAATTTTGTTAAAATCTGGAGAATACGGAGGCAGATATAAAATTTCTGCACCAACCCCTTTAGCAAGTTCGGTAATCTTATTAGACTTATGAAAAGTAGCATTATCAAAGTTTGTCCAGATCGGTGTCAGAAATTGCTCAAACCATTTATTAACATATTGCAGTGGCCTTCAAAGATTAACGGAGCAACTATTTTTCTTCCACTTAAGGCTGCAACCATGCTGATTCCAGATTTTAGGGCTGTCCTTTCTGGCAATATCCATAGGGATAGTCTTCGGTATTATCAATACCAGATTCATCTATATATACTAAGTTTTGAGGTTCTTTTGTCGCTATAACCCTTACAAATTGAGCTCGCTTTTCCTCATTTCTTTCTTTGTATCCGTAAGTCTTGTGAATCCTATATTTTTAAGTGCTCGATTGTCTACTAATATTGCACCAGCATCTCTGACTGAGTTTTGCCACCTTGCAAATGCATTCCAGTCGGTAATTTTATGGTTATAGCCCACGTTTTTGACTGAAAATCTCCCGTTTTCTCACGTCTTTTCTTCCACTCATATAAAGTTGTTTTTCCGATCTTAAATCTCTTGGCAATAGTTTTCTCCTTCATCCAACGCTTCCATTACCTTTTTCCTTACGTCATAACTATTTACCTTCACTACTATAAATCCATATCTTACTCTTTTTC
>NZ_QPIP01000004.1 GCF_003344345.1 Wolbachia endosymbiont of Cylisticus convexus
TAGTTCCTGCTGAAGCTTCAGAAAAATCTACTCCTTCAAAATGATGATTTTGCTTCAACTGTAGCTAATCCAATGTCTATTTAATAAAAAAATGTGAGGCTCTTTTGTACTCCATTCTTCTGAAATTTTCAATAAAAAACCGTATTGAAAAATAATTATAGATTTAGTATATATTATAAAAAGTTGATTTTCAAACTGTTCTTGCAAGCGATAGCACTCTCACTTCTCTTGCACCAAAGTTTAAAATTTCCTGAGAGCAAGACCTTACAGTTGCTCCGGTTGTTACCACATCATCAACCAGTATCACAATTTTATTTTCGATAGTTTCTTTGTTGCTTATTTTAAAAGCCTTTTTTAAATTTTTTTCACGCTGTTTAAGTGAAAGACCAGCTTGAGGAGTGGTATGGCGAAGACGTTTTATTGCAAATGGCGTATAGGATAAATTGGACAACTTACTCAACTCTTTTGCAAGCAATGCTGCTTGATTATATTTACGTTTAAACAAGCGCATTTTATGTAACGGTATAGGAATTATGACCTCTGCGTTCTGAAACGTATCCTGATTAGCTTGGTGTATCCACTTTGCATAGATTTTTACGTAATTCAAATTATCAAAAAATTTGAAATTCATAATCATGTTTTTACTATGTTGATCATAAGCAAAAACTGATCTTAATACTTTAAACGGTGGAGGATTGATGATGCACTTACCACACGTATGAATATTGTCTGAGATTACTACGCCACAAACATTGCAGTAATGCTTAGTTAAAAAATTGATTTTTTTATTGCATTCACTGCATAAATCATAACTTTTATCAATTATACATTCACAACTTACGCATACGTTTGGAAATATGAGATCTGTAGCTTTTTTTAGTAAGAGAAGATTCATGAATTAAATATATTAGGTGTAATATATACTTTTTAAAATATGCCTCTACAAACCATAACCTAGTGATTAAGAGATACTTGATCTAATAAATACGTTTTAAGATACTTGCCTGTAACGCTTTCTGGAGTCTGTGCAACTTTTTCTGGAGTTCCTACAGCAACTACCTTTCCACCCTTTACTCCACCCTCTGGACCAATATCTATTATATAATCAGCAGTTTTTATAACATGTAAATTGTGCTCAATAACTATAACAGTGTTTCCTAAATCAACTAACCTATGGAGTATTTTCAGTAAATTATTTACATCTTCAAAATGTAACCCAGTTGTTGGCTCATCAAGAATATACAATGTTCTTCCGGTAAATCGCTTTGATAGTTCCTTAGACAGCTTTATTCGTTGTGCTTCACCCCCAGATAAAGTTGTTGACGACTGTCCAAGCGTTATATAGCCAAGCCCCACTTCCTGTAAAGAAATCAACTTTTCCTTTATCATTGGAAGATTTTCAAAAAAGTCACATGCTTGATCTATTGTCATATCAAGCACATCAGAGATTGATTTTCCCTTGTAAGTAACTTCCAATGTTTCCCGGTTATATCTCTGTCCTTTACACTGTTCACATTTCACATAAACATCCGGTAGGAAATGCATCTCGATCTTTAAATGCCCATCACCTTTACAAGCTTCACATCTTCCTCCCTTGGTATTAAATGAAAATCGGCCTACATTATATCCCCTAGCTTTCGATTCTGGAAGACCTGCAAACCAATTTCTGATGTGAGTAAACATACCAACATATGTTGCTGGATTTGATGCTGGGGTCCTACCAATTGGCGATTGATCAACTTCTATAATTTTATCTATGTACTCAAGGCCTTCTATTTTGTCGCATTGACCATGCTTTACAGATGAATGATTTATCTTGTGTGCTGAGTATTTATATAGTGTTTCTATCACTAAACTTGATTTTCCTCCTCCTGATATTCCAGTAACACAAATAAAATTCCTTATAGGAAATTCAACATTTATACTTTTTAAGTTGTTCTCACACGCGTTAACTACCTTTATGAACTGAGTTGCTTGTTTTCTTCTTTCTGGAATTAAGATTTCTTTCTTTCCGCTCAAATATTGCCCTGTTATGCTTTCTAAGCTTTCTTGTACCTGATCTGGTGTTCCTTCTGCAATGATTTTTCCTCCGTTTACACCAGCTCCAGGGCCAATATCAATCACATAATCAGCAGCCATTATTGTGTCTTCATCATGCTCAACAACAATCACAGTATTACCCATGTCTCTCAAATTTTTAAGCGTGGCAATTAATCGATCATTATCACATTGATGAAGGCCAATTGAGGGCTCATCAAGTATGTATAGCACCCCTGTTAAACCAGAGCCAATTTGCGAAGCAAGCCTGATCCTCTGGCTTTCACCGCCAGAGAGAGTGCTAGATTCACGATCAAGCGTAAGGTAATCTAGCCCTACATTCTTTAAAAATGTCAATCTCTTGATTATTTCATTTGATATTTTATCTGAGATTTGCTTCTGTTGTTCTGTAAGCTTGTCTGACAAATTTCCAAACCACTTAAGGGATTCATCGATGCTGAGCCCTGATATTTCACCTATATGTTTTTCGTCAATTTTCACTGTAAGTGCTTCTTTCCTTAATCTATAGCCAGCACATTCCTTGCAGTGAGCGATAGAGCAATACCGCTCAATAAGTGCTGCATCATAATCCATCTGGCGTTCTAGGATACTGACCAAGCCTTGAAATTTCATTTCTCTAGAGCCAAAGAGTATCAAATCCTTCACTTTTTGGTCTATATTCTTCCACGGAATATCAAGGCTAAATTTGCAATTTTCAGCCAGTGATAGAATTGCATTTTTTAGCAATCCATAATTTGCATGCACTTGACGGAACATTGATCCAATTGGCTTTAAAGCACCCTCAGATATCGAGAGCGTTTCATCTGGCACTATCAGTTTTGCATCAACACTTAATTTCTTACCCAGTCCGTTACATGAACCGCATGCACCGTAGGGGCTGTTAAAAGAAAATAATCTTGGCTCTACTTCCTCAAGAGTGAAGCCAGACTCAGGGCATGCAAAATTCTCTGAGAAAGTTAAAGTTTGACCATTTTTATACTCGGAATTATGGTTATCAGGTAAGTTCACTATTTCTGCATATATTAAGCCATGGCCAAGTCTCAATGCTGATTCTATACTGCTTGGTAGTCGATTTCCTATATCACCTGATATGGATACTCTATCTGCAACTACGAAAATATCGTGCTTCTTGTTTTTATCGAGTTTAGGCAAATCATCTATATTGTATATTTCACCATCTATTTTTAATCTCACGTAACCCTGTTTTTTAATTTCCAATATCTCTTTGAAGTGCTCTCCCTTTCTGCCACGTACAATAGGAGCAAGTATATATATTTTAGTTTCTAAAGGTAATGCTGTAATAGTATCTACAATTTGAGATACAGTCTGTTTCGTTATTGGCAACCCAGTTACAGGTGAATAAGGCATTCCCACTCGTGCATATATCAAGCGTAGATAGTCGTAAATTTCAGTAACGGTTCCGACAGTTGATCTTGGATTTTTTGAGATTGATTTTTGGTTGATTGATATTGCAGGAGAGAGGCCTGTGATTAATTCAACATCAGGTTTATCTTGAATGTTGAGAAATTGACGCGCATAAGACGATAGACTTTCAACGTATCGGCGTTGGCCTTCTGCATAAATCGTATCGAATGCAAGGCTGGATTTACCAGAACCACTTAGTCCAGTTATAACAACTAACTTATTTTTCGGTATATTGATATCTATACTCTGGAGATTATGTTCTCTTGCACCTTTAACTCTGATAAAATCGTCCATACGTCATGTACCTTTGACCATTACAGCCTCAAAATACATAAACTTACAACAACTTTCTACTAATTTTTTTAACTATTACAGAAAACGAGGTAGCACAACTAGTGCAAACCATTTTACCATCTGATCTACAACTATATAAACATCTGTTTCTGCTAAGGTAACTAGTGCAACAAACCAATGTTGGGAAACAGAAATTTTATTTTATACAAAATATAGAATTTCGATAAATTTAACTTTTTTATGAGATTATGCAGCAATAAATTTGAGAAGGAAAGGTTATGGCAATAGAGAAGGAGAAGTTTTTTGAAATAATAAATGAGGTAGGTGAGAGTAAAGGTTTGGATCAGGATAATTTGCTTGAAAGAATAAAGAATGAGTTAAAAGGAAAAGATGTAGGAGAGTACAACAAGTTTAGTAAAAATTTTAGTAAAGAACATCCATTCAGTATAAAAATTTCAGAAGAAACTGCAGAAAATTGGACATTATTACATCTTGCTACAGCATGTAACCTGTTGATAGTGAAACTTCTACTGAAAAAGAAAGTAAGTGTTAGCACTCGAGTAAAAAATAGTTCTAAAAATGATGGGCCAACTGCTTTGCATATAGCTGCTTCTTATGGGTGTGAAAACATAGTAAAGCAACTACTAAGTGATGATCGAGTGAATCCTTTATTAAAAAGCGAAGGTAAGACTCCAAGGAAGGTGGTTGGTAATACAGAAAATAAGGAAGCTATAGTAAAAATGTTAGAGGAAGCAGAAAAAGATCATTTGCGGAAGAAAATAAAGGATCTTCACATAAAGGTTGAAGAGAGAAGTTGCTACCATTTATCTCAGAATGATCATATGACTCAGTCGAGCTCAGCTGTGAATGGTAATAATGCAACTACTGCATTAGGAAATGGTAAAGGAAAATCAGTACCGATAGAAGTACAAATGCTGAATGAAAGTAAGAAAGAGAATAATGACAATGTTCAGAGTGAACAAATTGCTTCTAATTCGATTACTGGTGAAAGTAATAACAGTATAGTAAGTGAGCAATACTTACGTGTTAGCGTTAAGAGTATGGTAGAAAAAATTGAATCACCGCAAAGAAGAAGTGTTACATGTAGTGGTAAACAGACTCCTACTGGTGAAAGTGTTAGTAGTGACGACAGCGGTCTAGAACTTGAGACTACATTTGATACTTCTTCCTGCTCCGAAATAAATCACAACGGGGTAGGTAATGAAGTTGATAACCAAATTTTAGAAAGTTTACCATATCAAATTCAGTTGCGAAATAGTCGAACCCGGGAATTAGAAAGGTCAGATAAGGAATTAAAATTGAACTGGGACAGTAAGGCAGAAAAAGAGCTGGCAGAATTAAAGAGTTACGCAGCTGGACATAAGACTAAGTTGGAAGCACTTAGTAAACTCAGTGAAGAAAATCAATCACTAAAGCAAAAAATAAAAAATCTGGAAAACGAGAATACAACACTTAATAGTGAATTAGAAAAAATAAAAACTAAAATAGATGAAATGCTACTAGAAAAAACAGAAAAAAGACAACTCTTCTCAAAAGTTATCTATGTGAGTCTTGTAGCTATGTTAGTAGTAGGTACTACCCTTAGTATTGCTTCTGGCTTATCTGTTCTATTAATAATTGCAATCTCTGTGACGTCTGCGTTGGTAGCTGGTGGCGTTACATATGCAATAATAAAACCTGCTACTGAATTGACTGAATTGAAAAAAGAAGAGCCATTCAACAACATAGTTTGTAAAACTTAACTTGTGCGCTTCCTGGTAATTTTGATATAGTTATTTCAGTTGAAATCTACAGGTTTACAAATGGCAAGCTTAAGTGTAAGAGAAGCGTTATGCATAGCAATCAGAGAAGAAATGCAAAATGACCCTGATGTATTTATCATGGGTGAAGAAGTTGCAGAGTATGATGGTGCTTATAAAGTAACAAAAGAATTACTGAAAGAGTTCGGAGAAAACAGGGTAGTTGATACACCCATTACTGAACATGGATTTGCTGGCCTTGCTGTTGGAGCAGCATTTGCTGGACTTAGGCCAATAGTCGAGTTTATGACTTTTAATTTTTCTATGCAAGCTATCGACCAAATTGTGAATTCCGCAGCAAAAACAAATTATATGTCAGGCGGACAACTTGGATGCCCTATAGTATTTCGTGGACCAAATGGTGCTGCAGCAAGAGTTGCAGCACAACACTCTCAGTGCTTTGCATCTTGGTATTCGCATGTTCCAGGGTTGAAAGTAATAGCACCTTATTTTGCCTCTGATTGCAGAGGTCTGCTTAAAGCTGCAATTCGTGATCCAAATCCAGTAATATTTCTAGAAAACGAAATAGCTTATGGGCATGAGCATGAGGTTTCTGATTCTGAGCTATCAAATAAAGATTATCTACTTGAGATAGGCAAAGCTGCTATTATACGGGAAGGAAAGGATGTAACTATCACTGCTTTCTCATTGAAGTTAATGGATGCGTTAGATGCAGCAGATTTACTCTCTGATAAAGGCATAGAAGCGGAAGTTATTGACCTCAGAACCTTAAGACCACTTGACACTGAAGCCGTTATTAACTCTATTAAGAAAACTAATAGATTAGTTAGCGTGGAAGAGGGTTGGCCATTTGCAGGAGTAGGAGCAGAGCTGTCAGCCGTTGTTATGGAACAAGGATTTGACTACCTTGATGCTCCAGTTGTACGCGTAACCGGCAAGGATGTTCCCTTACCTTATGCTGCAAATTTAGAAAAGAAAGCGTTACCACAAGTGGAAGATATAATTGAAGCTGTGCACCAAGTCTGCTTTAGAAAGAAATAGCCCTATTAACTCTTTTTTTTATCTCCTGTTCCACACTCTTCCATAAAAGAGGCATTTGTAGAGTTTATACCACCCATTACTTTTATGACAATAGTTTTAGCACCAAAAAACACAGCGCAAAATACACCGAGCGCGAAAAGAGCAGGCCATGGCATTCTACCAAATATTGCAAGTAAAGCTGCGCCTATTATCACTACGGTCATAAGTGGCCCACCTATTCCCCAAACGTAGCCAATAATATTACATATTACTTGAGCAGTTGTATCAGCATTGGTGTCAGCAGCACTCCCAACATGAGAAAAAGAAACAAATAATACTATAAGAAAAATATTGAAAATTCTCTTGATTGTAGGGTTCATCCCTATACCTTAAGTGTAAATATTGTAATTATATCTAAAATAGTATAATTTTCAGTAAAACTAGCATAAAGATTGAATAACAAACGATGCAGCAAAAAGTAGTTGATGCACAAACATTGTGATTTATACAATATTGCATAGCAAATGACATCTATTGGCTGGGAATCATTGTCAATTACTTGAGACAATGCCTTACTCCTTGAAGATACAAGCTTATTTCGACTTTCGCAAAAGAGCAATAACACCTATGAGTAAAATTTCACATTACCACTTTTATGTGTTATAATAAGCCTAATTTATAAAGAAAATAAAATTGAAAAAGTTGAGAGAGAACCGGATAGTAAGAACGAGAAAGTTTTTATCTTCACTATCTTTTTTGCTACTAATTGCGCTATCAATACGCAGTTTTTTATTTGAGCCATTCCATATCCCTTCTGGTTCAATGAAAAGCACACTACTTGAAGGAGATTACATTTTTACTAGTAAATATTCATACGGTTACAGTAAACACTCTTTTCCATTTTCTCCCAACATCTTTAGCAGCAGAATCTTTTATACCCCTCCAGAGTGTGGTGACATAATAGTTTTCAAACCTACAAGAAACAACAGCATTAGATTTGTTAAGCGGGTAATAGGAATACCGGGCGATAAAGTGCAAATGATAGAGGGAGAATTGTACCTAAATGATCAAAAAGTAGAGTGGAAGCAAATTGAAAGTTTTTTTGATTATGAGTCAAAGCGTAGCATACCAAGATACATAGAAACGCTTCCGAGTGGCAAGGAACATGAGATTTTAATAGACAATGCATCCAATAAGCTATCACATAACACTCCAGTTTATTATGTACCTGATGATCAATTTTTTGTTATGGGAGACAATAGAAATAATTCTTTTGATAGTAGGTTTCCTGAAATTGGGTTCATACCAGCGGAAAATATAATTGGACGCGTGAACATGGTTGGTTTATCGTTTAAATTAGGCAAAGTTGATTGGTTGCCATTTAATTTTAGGTTACCTATTGCTCTGAGATTTGACAGGGTACTGCACAAAATTGTGTAAACTCTATCTGTCTACTAATTCGCAAATTCTAAAGCAAAATTTTCTAACTCAGCGATAGCATTATTAATGTTGTCTAAGTCATTTCCCTGTAAAGCGTCTTTTGCGTTCTGTAATAAAATTTTCAACTTTTGGTCAGTGGAAACATTTTCAACTAGATGTATGAGCTTGTTACCATTAATTTTAGCCTCTGCAAGGGAACGAGCCTTCATGTCTTCATCAAAGTTGTTTACTGACTGGCTGACCATATCCTGAATATCTTCTTCACTTAAGCCAGAGCTTGACTTTATTTCAACTGTTTGCTCAATTTGAGTAGTTTTTTCTCTCGCAGTAACAGTCAATATGCCGTCAATGTTGACTGTAAATTCTATTTCAACTCTTGCTAAACCTGCAGGTAGCGGCGGTATACCCTTCAGTTTAAACTGTGCTAGAAGTTTGTTATCCTTTATCATCTCACGTTCTCCCTGATAAACGTGAATTTTCATTGCTGTTTGTCCGTCAGCGTAAGTTGTAAATTCCCTTTTTTCTGATTTTGGCAGTGGCGTATTTCTTGGTATGATTTTTTCAACTATGTCTCCCATAGTTTCTACACCAAGTGATAAAGGCAAAACATCAAGGAGAACACTCCTATTTTTTGAGTTTGAAGTTAAATAATGAGCCTGAAGAGCTGCTCCAATAACAACTGCTTTGTCCGGATCTACGTCATTCAGCACTTTATCTCCAAAGAGCTTAACTAGCGAATTTTGCACTAATGGCACTCTAGTTGCGCCACCAACTAAAATTATTCCTTTTATATCATCAATTTTAAGATCTATGTTGCTTATAGTACGAGTGACTATATTGATAGTCTTGTTAACCAAAGGACTGATTGCTTGCTCGAATTCTTCTTTGGTAATTTTGCACTTAAATAATTCACCATTGATGCTAAATTCAAAAGTGCCAGATGCATTTTCACTTAGGTACTCTTTTACAGCACGTATATTGCAGATCCCAGTTTTAGTGTATGAATATTGTAATTTGCAGGTAGTTGTATCAGATGGTGTCATTCCAGTGCTTGACACTGGAATCCAGTTCTTATTATATAACTTTCTGGCGTGTTCACTTGCAATCAAACTTTCTGGATCCCAGTGTCGGAGCACTGGGATGACACTAGAGCATTTTTTATTTAAACCTACCTTTTCTCTATATTTATCAAGCACGATTAAATTCAGCAAATGATCAAAATCATCACCACCAAGCTTAGTATCACCACCAACTGCAAGAACTTGAAACACTCCTTGATGTAGTTTTAATATTGAAATATCAAATGTTCCGCCACCGAGGTCATAAACTGCATATATGCCGCTGTTATTGTTCTTTTCAATCGAGTAAGAAAGCGCTGCAGCGGTTGGCTCATTAACAAGACGAAGTACTTCTATGCCAGCTAATTTTGCTGCATATTTGGTTGCGTTACGTGCTGAGTCGTCAAAGCAAGCTGGCACAGTAATTACTGCTTTTTTTACTTTCAGCCCCTTAGAATTTTTTACCCTCTCACATAAAGCTTTTAATATCTCAGCAGAAATCTCAACAGGAGTGAGATACTTCTCCTCTGAACATTTTACCCTAATGACTTTTTCACTTTCGTTATCTACTTCACAAGTGATACCTTCTTCACGCAAATCTTTAATACTTTTACCCATTAAGCGTTTTATAGAAGAGATAGCATTTTTGCCAACATCATAGCCTACTTTCAGTACATCGTTTTCATATGAAATGACAGAAGGCAGTAATTCATGTCCTTGTTTATCTTTAAATATTTCTACATTGCCAGCTTTGTTTACCATGGCAATTAAAGAATTAGTAGTACCGAGGTCTATACCAAAAACTACCTCATTTGAATTTGGTTCAGAAATTTGAACTAGCTGCATTTTCCTTCATCTCCTCAAATGACTTATATAAATATTTTAATCTTAAAACTTGCGTAGCAGCTTCATCAAAATTTTTTATAGCAAAAGCATTAATTAGGTTTTTAGTACAATCTTTTATTTTCTCATTAATCATTCTATTTGCAAATTGCAGATCATCGCAGTTTAGCAAGTATTCTCTTATTTCCATTGATTCATTTAATATTTCAGGATCAAGATGCTCTTTTTTGCTTTTTGCGCCAAAAAGATCCAACAAATACTCAGCACGCTTTAGTGGTGACTTTAGCACCTGATAAGCTTTGTTGATATTTTCCATGTTTTGAGACTCTCTTTCATTTATATCAGTTTTGCTTAGCTCAATATATTTTTTCTCCAATTCATCAAAGCTGATGTGAAAAGCCGGTTCAATTCCAAATAATGTAAAATAGTTGCTAGACATGAAAACTCTCTCCACAACCACATTTTCCTTTCTCATTAGGGTTTTTGAAAATAAAACCCGATGAAAATTTTTCCTCTACATAGTCCATTTCAGAGCCAAGGATAAACATGATAGATTTTGGATCGATCAGTACCTTGACTTTTTGACCATCACTGCAGCTTTTTTCAATTACTGACTCTAAAGGACGAATATCATATGCATATTCAATATCATATTTTAAACCAGAACATCCTTTTTGCTTAATTAGGACTCTTATTCCTATTGCTTCTTCAAGGTTAATATGCTTTTTTTGATCCAATAAATACCTTACCCTTTCCACTGCATTTGCAGTTATAGTGATAAGTTTTTTATTCTTTTTTACAGTTTTACCTCCGCCTACTTCTCGATATTCACTCATGCTTTGGTTCTCAATGTCCACCTTTACTTTGTTTGCTTTGATAATCATGAATAGCAGCTTTTATAGCGTCTTCAGCAAGCACCGAGCAGTGTATCTTCACTGGCGGCAAAGACAACTCTTCCACTATTTGAGTATTCTTTATCTGTGTAACGTCACTGATGGTTCTTCCCTTTATCATCTCTGTTAATAAGGAACTTGAAGCAATGGCAGAACCGCAACCAAAAGTTTTAAATTTTGCATCTTCAATAACACCTTTGTCATTGACCTTTATCTGCAGCTTCATTACATCACCACATGATGGTGCACCAACTAAACCAGTACCAACATTTGGATCATTTTTATCCAGGGAACCAACATTCCTTGGATTTTCATAATGATCTAAAATTTTTTCATTATAACTCATAAAATTACCCGTAAACCATTACTTGCATTATAACATATTTAGGTTAAGAACTAAAGTAAAATATACTAGCAAGCGTTATTTTTACTCACAAAATATATGGATTACGAGTGTATTTACTTTACAAATACATATAGTACATGTCATTCTTTATATTATAATTTTAGAAGGAGTATTTCTTGAGTTTATTTAGTAATCTTTATCAAGGACTATTAAAAACCTCTTCTCGCTTTAGTGATGGAGTAAAAAATATCTTTTCTGGCAAAAAAAAATTAGATCAGTCGCTTTTAGATAAGCTGGAAGAGCTGCTGATCAGCATGGACATTGGTCATAAAACTTCTAGACTGCTTATTGATAAGCTCACAAGTATCAAATTTGAATCAGAAGTTGAGCATAACGTTATCACACAGCAGTTAATGAGCGAAATAGAGGCGATATTAAACCCTGTCGTGCAACCGTTAATTTTAAATAAAAAACCACATATAATAATGGTATGTGGAGTAAATGGTAATGGTAAAACCACAACTATAGGTAAGCTCGCATATAAATATAAGGAGATGGGAAAGTCCGTTATGCTTGTTGCATGCGATACATTTAGAGCTGCTGCTAGTGAACAATTAAACATTTGGGCAGAACGCTCTGGTTGTTCTATCGTTACTGGAGAGTACGGTAGCGATTCTGCGAGTGTGGCATATAGAGCTGTAAGTCAAGCTATGAAAGATAACGTTGATGTTGTTCTAATTGACACAGCAGGAAGGCTGCAAAATAATGTGAACCTTATGGAGGAGTTATCAAAAATATATAGAACGATAAAGAAATTGGATGATGATGCTCCTCACGATGTTATCTTAGTCCTTGATGCAACTACCGGCCAAAATGCTTATAGCCAATTAGAGGCATTTAGCAAGATGGTTAATGTTACCGGGCTAATCGTAACAAAGTTAGATGGCACTGCTAAGGGCGGAGTAGTAATTGGACTTGCAGAAGCTTATAAGGTAAAGTTACATGCTATAGGAATTGGTGAAAGTATAGAGGACTTAAAGGAGTTTACTAGTAAAGAGTTTGCTGAAGCGTTATTTAATTGTAATTAAAGACTTCTCTTAATTCCCTTACGTGACTAAGCTTGATTATCTCAATATCATGAGAAGAGTAATTACCATTTTTAGGCATAATTGCTTTTTTGAATCCTAACTTTTGTGCTTCTTTTAGTCTAAGATCAGCATGCGAGACATTCCTAATTTCTCCTGAAAGTGCAACTTCGCCACAGATTATTGAAGAAGCTGGCAGCGGTAAATTTACTACACTTGAAATAAGGGAAGCAGCAACAGCAAGGTCAGCCGATGGTTCCTGTATTTTCAATCCTCCTGCGATATTTAGATACACTTCTTTATCATGCAAAAACATCTTGCAACGAGCATTTAGCACTGCAATGATCATAGCCAATCTATTAATATCCCATCCAACTACTGCCCTTCTTGGAGTTGCCATATTAGTCCCTGCTATTAATGCTTGCACTTCCATTAAAATTGGCCTTGAACCTTCAATTCCTGCAAATACGGCGCTGCCAACTACTTCTCTGTCATGGGCCATCAGAAACAATGATGATGGATTATCAACAGGCACAAGTCCTGCTTCAGACATCTCAAAAACACCAATTTCATTTGCAGGGCCAAATCTATTTTTAATAGTGCGTAAAATGCGATATTGATTACTATTTTCACCCTCAAAATATAGTACTGTATCTACCATATGCTCCAGGGTTTTAGGTCCTGCTATTTGTCCATCTTTCGTTATATGGCCAACTATCAAGAGAGAAATACCATCTTGTTTTGCAAGAACGGTCAATTCATGAGCACAGGTGCGAACTTGAGTTACAGTTCCTGGCGCTGATGTGACTTTGCTATCGTACATAGTTTGTATAGAATCAATTATTAATAACCTAATACTTTTATTTTTTCTTATTGTTGTTACTACATCAGTTAAAGACACTGTAGATAAAAGCTTAATTTTAGGTTCGTTTATCTTAAGACGCTTTGCTCTGAGGCTCACTTGCTCTAAAGATTCCTCGCCAGACACATAAAGACATTCAAAAGAGGAAAGTTGTACAACATTAGCTGCAATCCTAAGCAAAAGAGTAGATTTTCCAATTCCAGGTTCACCACCAATTAAAATACTAGCTCCCTGAACGATACCCCCACCAAAAACTCTATCTAATTCTTCTATTCCTGTTAAAAAACGATCCGGAGTAATAATTTCACTACCTGATAATGCCTTTATTGGATTTGGGGTAGATGTACTTCTCGTTTCTGTTTTTAGCACTATTTCTTCGACAACCGTATCCCAATTATCACATGCAACGCACCTTCCTACCCATCTTCCAGTGCTATGACCGCAGAACTGACATACGTATACAGTCTTCATAAAAGCCAAAATTATAATTGTAATAAAAATTAGTTAAATAGGTGAAACAAATTTAAACGCTGAGCCTTACAAATTTTGTAATGTTAAAATAATTCTCATAAGTTTTAAATCCATGTACAATAATTGCACAAATTTATGATTTGACCAGCCGTCATTAAAAACGAAAAACTTACTTGGCCAATCGATTATTATGGTAAGTAGATTGGCGGAGTTTGTAAAGCAACTTTTATATCTGTTCAGGTGTACGGTAAATAATTGAAACCTGTGCTTCTTTCCTTGTCATTCCAACTTCCATAATGTCATCCCAGTCTGGGATCCAGTCCTTTTTTGCCACTCTGCTGAACGGATACCAATTTTTAGTTTTGTTTCTATGGGTCAGTTAGTACGAGCTTTGCCTTTAAGCAGATGTAAAAGCACAATTATTACGAATAACATTCCACCAATAACTGATATAGCTCCACCCGTAATAAAACAAGCACGTGCCAACATTGATGAAATGTTTGGCAGATCTGCAACTTTTCTTAAGGCACCATATCCACCAAGCCAAACAAGGCCAGTAATATGGAGAAAATGTCCCAAACTGTATGCATAAATCTGTAATCTTGCTATGGAGCTTTTTATTTCTTTACAGCCCAATTTTGGTAACAGCCAGTAGATAAAATTCATGAAAGCTATAGTAATACCAACTACAGAACCGTGATAATGCGCAGGAATGGTGACGTTTCCTTCAATAGTTAGAACTCCAAGCACGCCTCCATAGATGAACAATACAAACGAGTGCAGTAAATAGTTGCCCTTATCATTGAGCAGGGTTTTTATGTGTGCGCCAAGAAAAGCGCTTAGAATACAGTTGGTCAACCTAGGCAAAGTCTAGCCAACCATACGCGTCAAGTTAAGGAATGTAGAGAGCTTAAAGTAGATACCCTGGTCTTCCTATATCTGTCTTTCAAAGAAAACTTTGACCAGATTACAGTAAGCTTTTTAAGAAAAGTTTTCAAACTATTAACTTTATTCTTTAGTGCTAAAAATAACTCTCTAACCCGCCTTTTTAGCTCAATGAATGCCTTTGTTAAACTGTATTCTTTTTCATTTCTGTGCAACCAACTATGCCGTGAAATATAAGAATTGCGCACAATTTAGCATATAGTTCACATAATACTCTGCACGGTAGCTTATCAAGTCTGATATGGCTTTTATACAATTTAAATAATTTGCCACCTTACTCTGTTGCTCAGCACTAATTTTATTTTCTGGAAATTAGTATTGACCAGTTTAACAATTTTTGTAGAGGATGTATATCCTTGTGATCTCGCTAATCTATTAGCTTTCCTTCTTCTGGCCATACTCAGTTAGTTTTTGACATATAATTCTTACTCTAATTTTTACTTCCTTTCCTAATCTTTTTCTGAAGATAATTGACCTTCCAAATACTCCAATAGCTCTATTTTTTGATTTATCATATATATTGGTATCAACGACTTACAAAATATGCACCTGCTTCGTCAATCTGTTTAAAAGAACTAGGCACAAAGTAGCCAAAATCAAAAAATCATTGGCTGTTCAAGATAATCCCTATAACCTCGATCTGACCTCCATTAAATTTAATTTATCTAGCGCTTGATTCAGGTAATCAAAGACTAACTGTAGCTTTATTCTTGATTTAGTATTACTCTCACAATCTCTATAGCTATCCTTTGTACATATCTTCCATGCTACCGGGTATGCTAATGTAACTGCTATCCAATAATTTAACGCTTCCTAATTGCTGTAAAATTTTGCAATCAACTTGCAAGATATTTTTAAAGAGAACCACAGATTCATTCTTTTCATAAATTCCACTGCTTCTTCAGTAAATCTGAAATCCAATTATAAACCTTGTTGTAATTGAGATTTTGTCTGCTTTTTCATTAAAAAATTCTTTGAGCTTTTTTGAGATGCAAGTTATTTTATTCATTGGTTCTCTCACTAAAAGTATACCTGGGAGAACTTATTATTCTATCTCTTTCATACCTTTATTTCCTTAACTTGACGCCTATGGTTTATTTTACACTCCCCTTTACGCTCAATTTGACCACTTATGTTTCTTTTGCTTCTTGGCTTGTCTCTTTTTTATTTCCTTTAACTCAGCATTCTTTATCTCTAAAGCCTTATTTTTTTCCTCTAACTTTTTAGCTTCGCTTCCAACTTTTTTATTTTCTGTTGTAAATCTTTCTAAAGTTCTAAAAGACTAACCATGTTACCTCACTTTTACGATTGATTTTTATCTTACTTAGTCTACCTATTTTGCTGCTTTAATGAATGGATAAATAAATCATTTCACGCACTGTCCTTAACTTGTTCTGTTTGATATCCACTACTACTTTCGCCTATAGCATTAGAATATTCTTCATCGTCAATGTATTCTTTTAGAACATATCCTCTGCCCCAAACGGTTTCTATGTGGCTTATTCCATCATTTGCATTTTCAAGTTTCTTACGTAATTTGCACATAAAAACATCAACTATCTTGTTATCTGAAGGTTCGTCCAAGCCATTGTAAAGATGGTTTAAAAACATTTCTTTTGTCAAAACCGTTCCTTTACGTAATGCCAACAATTCTATCATGGAATACTCTTTGTTAGTAAGGTGAACCGTTTTGCCTTTCACTTCAACAACCCTGTGGTCAAAATTGATATTTATATTACCAATCTTTATCACTGATTCGGGATGACCTTTAGTACGACGCACTATGGCCTTCATTCGAGCTAATAATTCGCTCTTATGAAATGGCTTGGTTAAGTAATCATCGGCACCATACCCAAGTCCTTTAGCTTTATGGTTGACGGCGGAGATACATGAAAGTATTAAAACAGGAACTTTGATTTTTGCACTTCTTAATCTTAACAGTATATCATATCCATCAATATCACCAGGCAGGTGTATATCTAGAATAACTAGATCGTAACAATCTCCACCCGAGGAAACCATATTATTGTTATAATCTTGTGCAGAAGTAACAACGTCGCAAAAATGTCCATCGGAAGCTAAGGCATTAACTACAGTCTTTGCACTTACTTGATCATCTTCAATTAATAATATACGCATATTTTACACCCCATAAATAATTTATAATTTTAGTAATATATATAACCAAGGAAAGTAACAAATCAAATTTTTATTAACGAATAATAGAAATTACACTTATTAATTAATAGTTAACATGTCGTTCCAAAATTATACAAGTAGATCTAAAATATAATAGACATATTATATACTATAATAATAATAGTATTTTTAGTAAACATTGAAAAAAAGCTATTCTTATTAAAAGAATACTTAAGTTAATAGATATTTAACTATTTTTTATATCTATGTTATATTTTTAATTTACTTGTTTTACTGTTTTACTGTTTTAAATTATAAGTAATACTTTCAGGAATATTGAGTGGCAATATCAATTTTAGGTGCTGGTGCATGGGGTACAGCAATTGCAATTTCATTAAGTAGTAAGAAAAATGTAATTTTGTGGACTCGCAATGAGGCCACATTTGAATCAATTAAGGGGAAAAGAGAAAGTGACAAGCTACCTGGTTATCCAATTTCTGATAATGTATCAGTAAAATTAGCTATTGAAGATACAGTTAATGCTTCAGTAATAATCCTAGCTGTTCCCACTCAGTCTCTAAGAGAAATATGTCATCAATTGCATGATTGTAACCTAAAAAAAAATGTAGCAGTAATTTTGGCTTGTAAAGGAATAGAAAAATCTACATTAAAATTACCTAGTGAAATAGTCAATGAAGTTTTACCTAATAATCCTATTGCTGTTTTTTCTGGCCCTAGTTTTGCTATAGAAGTTGCAAGAGAATTACCATATTCGATGGTTCTTGCATGTCAAAATGATGTATTATGTCCAAAATTAGTATCAGAGCTACAGCAAGAAAACGTTAAGTTATATCTCAGTAGCGATGTTATAGGTATACAAGTTTGTGCAGCGTTAAAGAATGTTTTTGCTATAGCATGTGGGATTGTTCTAGGTAGCAAGCTTGGGTTTAATGCTCATGCAGCATTGATTACGAAGAGTATGAGCGAAATTAAGAATTTATACTCGGCAAAAGTTGGTGACCATAATATAGATATGAATACACTACTTGGGCCAGCATGTTTAGGTGATCTAGTTATGACATGCACATCCTTGAGTTCAAGAAATCTATCTTTTGGATTTAAAGTAGGTAGTAATAACAATAGCTTTGATGTTCAGCAAATTTTATCAGAAGGCAAATCAGTGATTGAAGGCTTTAACACTGCTAAGTCCGCGTTTGATTTAGCAGGAAAGCTAAAGATAAAAATGCCTGTATGTGAAGCGATCTATAGATTATTATATGAAAATACCTCCATAAAAGATACTATTTCTGTTCTTGTAACTTAGTTTTGTATTTCGGTATATTATGAAATTTTTATATAAACTGATATCAACATGGTGGCTATCTGGCACGGTAAAAAACATGCCAGGTACTATAGGCAGCTTGGCTGCTTACCCAATTGTTCCTGTAATACTGAGTGACAGAATTTTAGGTGTAGCAATTATTTTTTTTTATTTTTGATTGGATTATGGTCTACAGGCAATTATATACAACATTACAAAGCTCCATGTGATCCAAAAGAGGTAGTAATTGATGAAGTAGTTGGTCAATTGCTGACAGTACTTCTAGTTTCAATATTATTAGACCAAGAAATGAATAGCTCTGTATTATTGGTGTGCTTTTTCTCCTTTAGGTTTTTTGATATAATAAAAGTGTGGCCTATAAATTTGATTGATAGGAATACCAAAGGTCCTTTGGGTATTATGCTAGATGATGTTGTAGCCGCAATTTTAGCCTGCGTTTTTATAGGAGCCTTTTATTGTTTATTGTTGGTTTATGCAGGATAAAAAAATTTATTATTCAAACTTAATTGTTCAAAACCTGAAGGATTATATACTTTATGCAACGAATTTATCCAAGTGGGAAATACATGATAGATTTGATAACATTATATTTACAATAAATGGTACTAGGGAGTCATTATTTAATTTTGTGTTTTGTGAAGATCAATGTACTGAGCTTTCTATATGGAGAACTCTAGATTATCTCAGAGTAAGAAATATAGAAGCAACATGGGTAATGGACTCACGTCTAAAAACAAGAGATATTTTAGAAAAGTATGAAATAAAACACGTTAGCACACCAAAAAAAGCTTTACTTAATATGAAAAATTATTTTTTACCTGCTGATGCTGTTCCGAATTTGAGATTGAATATTGTAAATAGTAGTGAACTCTTAGAACAGTTAGATTTGTACACTTCTAAAATTTTTTATCATAACGTTGGAATTGTCAGCACATTTTTTCGCCGGTTATCAAATTATGATAATAAGAGCTCAGGATTGAGATTTTTTCTTGTAAAATTAAATAATGAAATTATTGGAACATGCGGTCTTTATATTCAAGACAGCGTAGCTGGTTTTTATAGTGATGGGGTTTTGCCAACTTATAGGGGTCATGGGTTAGGTACTCAAATTGTTTTAGAAAGAATAAAGATAGCTAAGCAACTTGAATGCAAATATGTAGTAGCACATTGTATGAAACCTTCTGTAAACCTTTACAAGAGGTTAGGTTTTCAGATGTTGGGCAACCTTTATCTATATACCTCTTCAGTATAATTTCTTTGCTGAGCAGTTGCAAGTTTTTACGTTCGTTTTAACAGCGCTATGTTTTTTTTGTATGAAGTAGTTTTAATATTAATTCTAATATTCTTCTTTTTCTCATATTCTAAATTAAAAATTAGTAATAAAATTAAGGACTTACAACATCAAAATGTTATCATAAATAATTTAATAGATACTGTAAATGATGGATTTTATATTTGGGATGCAAAAAAACGTATAGAAAAGTTCTCTCCCAATTTACTAATTTTGCTTAACACTGTTTTTTATTCGTTTAATGAGTTTGTAAATTTTTTTGAGCAATCAGAAAGCTTAATTAAAAGCTTTGCTGAGGCAAAGGAAATAAATAAATCTTTTACTCTAGATTTAAAGTCAAAAGACAGTGAGGTTTATTGTACATGTTATGGTAGAAGCATAATAGATTACTCTAATAACGTGATTGGTGTGTTATTATGGATAAGGAATATCTCAGATTATAAGATAAAAGCTAACGAACTTGAGTTAGAAAATAGTAAGCTTATGCGAGAAGTGGAGAGCTATAAAAAAGTTTTTGACTCTTTACCATTTCCAATACTGAAGTGCAACAAGAATGAAAAAGTAAGGTTTTATAACTTATTTTATGATAAATATATAGGCAGCTCTAAAAAATTTACTGTTGCGAGTGGCTCCTATAACGTAAAACCAGGAAAGTGTGTAATAACTTACAAGAACGAACCTAAGGTTTTTAATTTTGTTAAAGTTCCAATACAAAATTCTAGTAGCATGGTAATGTATGGAAAAGATGTTAGTGATGAAGAAAAATTACATACTGAGCTAAACAATTGTTTGGCTGCACAAAAAAGTTTGCTTGAGAAGTTATCGATTGCTGTAGCGATATATAGTAAGAATCAAGAGTTAAAATTTTATAATAATGCTTTTATAAAAACTTTTCAGTTTGACCCAAAATTTTTGGCATCTGACCCAACTTATCACGAGGTTATGCTTTACCTACTCGAATCTAAAAAGCTTTTAGGAAAAGAGGATTTTCAAACTATTAGTAAACAAAGACATGAGTTGTTCAAAAGATTATTTGAATCATATGATGAAACAATGCATTTCATGAATGGAAGAACGTTTAGAGTATTAACAATACCCTACGCTTCAGAGGGTTTACTATTTTCTTACGAAGAGTGTAAGAAATAATGCTCAAACTCCTTCTCTCTCTACCATGAGCTGTTTTACTTTTGCTATCGCTCTTGCTGGATTAAGCCCTTTCGGACAGGTTTTTGTACAGTTCATTATTGTATGACAACGATACAACTTAAATGGGTCGTTTAAAGAATCAAGTCTTTCTCCTGTCTTATCATCACGACTGTCGGCAATCCATCTGTAAGCTTGCAGTAATATTGCTGGCCCTAAAAATTTATCACTATTCCACCAATAGCTTGGGCAACCAGTCGAACAGCAAGCACATAGTATACAATCAGACAGACCATCTAATTTTTTTCTATCTTCAGGAGATTGAGGATATTCTTTATTCGGCAGGGTAGGTTTGTCTGCCTGTAACCAAGGCTTAATTGATTTATATTGCTCATAAAATTGGCTTAGATCTGAAACTAGATCCTTTACTATAAACATATGAGGTAGTGGATATATTTTTATTTCACCTTTTATATCACATATAGATTTAGTGCATGCAAGAGTGTTGGTACCATCTATATTCATTGCACAAGATCCACATATCCCTTCTCTGCAAGAACGTCTAAAAGTTAAGGTCGAATCTATTTCGTCCTTTATTTTTATTAATGCATCAAGTACCATAGGACCACAATTATCCATATCGATAAAAAATGTGTCTACTCTTGGATTTTTATCATCATCAGCAGACCAACGGTAAATTTGAAATCTTCTAATATTTTTTGCTCCAGTAGGAGTAGGATAAATTTTGCCCTTTTTATTAACTTTAGAATTCTTTGGCAAAGAAAACTGAACCATATTGCTTACCTTTTACAGCTAAAACCCCTTTATTTGTAAATAACATATTTTGGTATTATCTACCATACTTTTCCTTTTCAAATTCAAGCAAAGCTAAAATCCTATTTTCTAAATTCTTCATTATAATTTCCTCATCTTCTTTTTGATGATCATAGCCAAGTAAATGCAATAATCCATGAACTAACATGTGTGCAGTGTGAGTAAGGATGGATATACAGTACTCATGAGACTCTCTTTCTATTGTATCTATTGCAATTGCTATGTCCCCTAGATCACATTCACTAGATAATTGTTCGCATAGAAATGATAGTACATTAGTTGGCTTATCTATTTTTCTAAACTTAAGATTAAGTTGATGTAGCAAGTTATCATCAGCGAGAGCTATTGATATATTTGGTTTATAGTGATCTATTTTTAATTCTTTTAGAGAAGCATTAATAATATTTAATACAAAACTCTCTGGGTCCTCCGTAATACTATGCCACCTCTTATCAAGAATATTTACTTCTAACATGAATAACGCACCAGAAAGGACATTATCCCATAACTTGACATTGAAACCCAAAAAAGAAGAGTTATAGACCATCGTATCATACATACAACTATATGAATATTGTACACTAGAAGGATGTCATCCCAGTGCCCCGACACTGGGATCCAGGAATTCTGATTAGATATTAGGTGAGTGAATATAAAAGCTATATTAAAACACAACATTTTTAATGTGGTTGCATTACAGGTGGATTCCAGTGTCAAGCACTGCTTTGTGTTTGATGCAAAACCGGCTAATGCACTGCCTTCGAAACAAACATTCATACGGCTGTACGTTACGTGCTGAGGTAATATCGTTTGGGAACCGAAACAACAGGTATTACACATCACTCATCCTCATTATTTCATTCCATTCAATTTCCAAAACTGGGGCAATTGATAAACGTGATTGTTTTAATATAGCCATATTTTTCAAAAGTGGGTTTTGTTTTATACTGCTTAACGTTACTTGGTTATTTAAAGGTTTCAAAAGCTTTACATTCACTAATCCAAACTTAGAATCATCAACTTGATAGTATTCTTTTAATACCTCAACTATTCCAAGTATAGCTCTCTCTTTGCCTGTGTGATAAAAAAACGTAAGATCGCCTAATTTCATAGCTCTCATGTAATTTTGAGCTTGATAATTACATACACCATCCCACTGCGTCACCTGCTCCTTTTCCATTTTTTGCCACGAGTATTCGCTTGGTTCTGACTTGAGTAGCCAAAATTGCATTATTTTTTTCTTCTTAAATAAGCTGGTATATCATAAACATTACTGCCCCACTTAACTCCTTCGTTTGCTTGCTCAGTTGAAGCATATTCTTTTGTTTCTGATATTGGAATTTGATTGTAAGGCCATTTAAAATTTTTTCCTCTGGGGTCTTGCTTTGATTAACAGATGAATTGTCATTACAGCCATCAATGCCAGTTGCAAGAACAGAAACTCTAACTCTCCCCTCCATCGCCTGATCAAAAGTGGCACCAAATATTATATTTGCATTTTCATCCACTTCTTCACGCACTCTATTGGCTGCAGCATCAACCTCAAACAGAGTCATATCTCCACCGCCAGTAATATTAATTAATATTCCTTGTGCACCTTTCATTGACACATTATCAAGCAATGGATTAGATATTGCAGCCTCTGCAGCGCTGATTGCCCTATCTTCTCCTTCTGCCTCTCCAGTACCAATCATTGCTTTACCCATCTCGCTCATTACTGTTTCTATATCAGCAAAATCAAGATTAATAAGTCCTGGCATGATCATCAAATCAGTTACTCCTCTGATGCCAATATGAAGAACATTATCGGCAAGTTTAAATGCATCAGCAAATGTAGTTTTTTCGTTAGCAATTCTAAATAAGTTTTGGTTGGGAATGACAATAAGTGTATCTACATATTTTTGCAACTCTTCAAGTCCAAGCTCTGCAATGCGCATACGTCGCACACCTTCAAAACCGAACGGTTTAGTTACAACCCCAACAGTCAGTATCTTTTTTCTTTTGGTCCTTTATCTTTAACTGCAGCTCTTGCTTCTCTGGCTGCCTTTGCAATTACCGGTGCAGCACCTGTTCCGGTACCACCGCCCATTCCCGCTGTGATAAAAAGCATATGGCTATCTTTTATATGCTCCATAATTTCATCAATTGATTCTTCTGCTGCACCTTTACCAACATCAGGCAAAGCACCAGCACCAAGTCCCTTAGTTAAATTAATACCAAGTTGAATTTTTTTATCACACAATGACTTCTCTAACGCTTGAGCATCGGTATTTGCTACAACAAAATTTACTCCTTGCAAATTGGATTGGATCATGTTGTTCACAGCATTTCCACCAGCACCACCCACCCCCACAACGGTAATCCTTGGGTGCAATATGGGTAGATCTGGTAAACTAAGGTCAATTGACATGTAAATTACTCAAATTTAGCGAATTCACTTGATAACAAGTTACTGCTTTTTTAACAATATGCAAACATTTTTCATTTCGATATATACAAACAGTAAATAAGATTTACTTATTCTTAACATTAATAGATGTAATAATTATGGGCTTTCAAATAACACTACTTAAGATGCAAAAAAAATTGTAAAAAAGGAACAGAGACCCGTTCCTTTCTGTTTTGTTGAAGTTATTACATAGCTTCTCTTTTCTCTTTTCCTTTATATGCTTCAACTGCAACATCTTTTAATTTTGAGGCAATTTGATATGTTCCATAAAGAACAGCAGCTGCAGCAATTGTCATTATGGCACCTGCAACTATCTGACCAGCAACACCTGTTCCGATAAATCCAGGTAATGAAGCAGCTATTGCTTGATTTGTCCCAACAAAGTAACTGGCAGTCTTAGCAAGAAACCCAGAAGCTTCTGCTGCACTAACAAAGCCTGCTTTCATATGCATTGCTGTAAAGACAACACTTGCAACTGCAACCGAAAATAATGCTGTTCTTAACTTATTATCCTTAATATACTGACCAGCTCCACTAGCAGCACCAGGAATTCCCCAGCATTTTCCAGCGTTTCTGAATCCTTCTGCAATAGCATGGGAGAAGCTCTCCCCATCTTTATATTTATAACTTGTTAATGGCATAACTCTACTCCTAAAATATTAAAATTTCACTAAAGGTAATATATGGCAAAAAAAGCTGCCTGTCAAGTAAATTAATTTATTTATATGTTCTTATTCTGTAATTCAGCACTTCTGCAATGTGTGCTCTTTTTATTTCCTCACTTTTTGCAAGATCTGCAATGGTTCTTGCTACTCTTAATACGCGTGTGTAGCCCCGATTAGAAATATAATTTTCTTTCAGTACGTATTTTAGCAATTCTAACCCTTCCTGATCTAGCTTAGTTAATGCTTCACCACTGACTTCTGCATTGCAACGAATATTCAATTTACTATAACGTTCAGCTTGAATTTTTCTAGCTGCTATCACTCTTTCTCTTATGGTCTTAGTACTTTCTCCTTCTGAAGAAATTTCAGGAGAGAGTATGTTGACATTTGGCATTTCAATGCATATGTCTATTCTATCAAGCAAAGGTCCTGATATTTTATTTCTATAATCTGTGCCGCATTTTGGAGCTTTGTTGCACGATCTGCTTGCATCACCTAAATAACCGCACCTGCAAGGGTTCATTGCAGCTATAAGTTGAAAATTAGCTGGATAAGTAATGTGAGCATTTGCCCTTGCAACAGTAACTTTTCTATCTTCAAGTGGTTGGCGTAGAGAATCAAGCACAAGCCTTGGAAATTCAGGTAGCTCATCAAGAAATAACACACCATTGTGAGCCATGGTGATTTCCCCAGGCTTTGCATTTTTCCTCCTCCTATCATCGCTGGCATGGAGCATGAGTGATGAGGTTCACGAAATGGACGAGTTACTTTGAATGTTTTGCTACCGGCTTTTGTTATGCTGGAAATAATATTAACATCAATCATCTCCTGTTCAGTCAAATCAGGCAATAGCCCTATAAATCGCTTAGCAAGCATTGACTTTCCAGTACCAGGAGGTCCAACAAGAAGCATATTGTGCCCGCCTGTTGCTGCAATTTCAGCTGCTCTTTTTGCAACAACTTGGCCTTTGATATCTTTCATATCTGGAACCAACCTTTTTTCTTTGGGTGCAGCGCTATAGTTAAAAGTTACCGGCTGAATTGACTGCTCACCCTTAAAATGTCTGATAATATCGGTTAATTTCTCTATAGCCAGAATAGAAACATTCTTTACCCATGAAGCTTCTACTCCATTTCCCCTTGGGCAAATTACTCCTTTATTTGCCTGTTTTGCATTGATTGATGTTGGAAGTACTCCTGAGACTGGTATGACTCTGCTGTCTAGTGCAAGCTCACCCATAATGATATAAGACTGAACTTTTTCAACTGGTATCACATTCATTACAACAAGTAATCCAACAGCAATAGCTAAGTCATAATGGCTGCCTTCTTTTAGCAAATCCGCAGGGGAAAGATTAACTGTGATTCTTTTTGGAGGTAACAGCAGATTGATTGAGTTTAACGCTGCTCTGATGCGCTCTTTGGATTCTGCAACAGTTTTATCTGGCAATCCGACAATATTGACTGCTAGTACAACATTGCATAATTCTATTATGCCTATTTTGATCAAGATTTGCAAGATTTTTTATTCGAAATACTATGTATAAGTGGTTGTGATTGATTTCAATTTGATGAATCAACATTCTAATAATATTTTGTTTAGTCTGCCAATCCACTTGATCAAGCTTTGACTCAACGCTTGAGGAAAAGTTTTTCAAGCTATCTGTAACAAGGCTCAATTCTTGTTGTAATTTCTTTTGATCAAGTACTTTTTCTTTTTCCTCCTCAATTTCTTTTAAATGCTGTTTCATTGTTGTAATTCTTGGCTCAAATTCTTCTTGGCTTATAAACCCTTTGGCATAGCTATCAATAAATTTTTTGATACTTAATCTTAACTTACTTTCTTGCTTTTCACGTGTTTGATTATGTAGAGGTTTTTTGTTCTCTGATAATCTACGTTGATATTCATTTGCAATCCTATCTGGCTCTTTTAATATACTTTTGACTTCTTCCCATATAACTGCATCTAGTACATCAGTACGTATTGATTTATTATCACAGATTTTATTGCCATTAAATTTGCTAGAGTTTGTACCAGAGCAACGATAGTAATAATATGTCGACTTTTTATAGTTAACATAGTTTGTACCACAATAAGTATATTGACAACGTTGGCATACCATTAAACCTTGTAATAAATATGTTTCTCTTCTTTGCCGTACTCTTGCTCTTTGTCTATTTTCAGCTAGTTGTGTTTGCACTGAATCAAATAAATTTTCATTGATTATTTTTGGTACTGGAATATAAGTCCAGTTCTCTTTATCACTATTAAAGCGACCACTTTTGAGCTTGCCACAAGTTTCCTTTTTTTGATTTTTTTACTTGTGGTTTTGAGCATTTCTTAGTTTTACCATAAGCTGCTTGTCCTATATAAGCAGGGTTTTTTAACATGTTCCAAATAGTGCTTCTTTTCCAATAGCTTTTCCCTGTTCGTGTTATTACCGGTATCTTATTCAGCCTATGTACAACTTCTCCTATACTTGCTCTTTCTTGACCAATCCAACTAAATATTTTACGCACTACATCTGCCTCTTCTTCATCAACCTCAAACTGAGCACTTCCTTCACCTACATGTTTTGCTATGTAGCGATAACCATAAGGTGCATTACTCATTACACTTATACGGCCAGTTTTAGCTGCATGAAGTTTTCCCCTGCGATTACGTTCCATAATTTTTGCACGTTCATACTCTGCTACTAATCCTTGAATTCCTAAAAACATATTAGATTCTGGGTTATCCTCAAATTTATGATTTAGAAAAATAACCTCTGACCCTGCTTTTCTAAACTCTTCGAGTAAGAGCGCTTGGTATGCAGATTTCCGTGATAACCGATCAGGTGAATGAATGTATATCTTATCAATCTTACCTTCTGCTACTCTATCACGTAAACTCTCTAAGCCAGGACGTTCTAAGTTTGATCCACTGTAACCATTGTCAACAAACCTATGCTCATCTAGTAACTCATGTCCATCGCTACTAATGCGACGCTCCAGTTCTGCAATCTGACTCTCTATCGTATTCTCCTGTGCCTGTTGTCTTGATGAAACTCTTGCATATAAGCTTACCGTTGTCATTTTCTTCTACCTCCTTTGTTTTACATTTCAATAATTGTTCATAAGCATCTGCCAAATATGTATCTGCCAACCGATTAGGCTTATAACCCCAATAAATACCTAACTCTCCTTTTTGCATGTTTTTCTTCCTGTGAAATTTCTTGTAGATTGGTAAGCATTTTAAACTAAACTGTTATTTAAGAATGCTATCTAGTCTGAAAAAACTCTCCCTAGTAAATATACAAGATTTGAAAAAATTATGTCCAAAAAATCTTTGCTTGAATTATCATATTATATATAATATAGCTTATTTAATGTGTTATGGATGTTTATCCAAGTTACGAATTCTGGGAGAGTGATTTAGAAGTTCCGGTTAATCTTTTACTAGATCGCTTTCAAAATTTAGAATTACGCAAACTATGGCTTGATTCCCTTTCTGGTAAACAATTGAGCATCATTTTTCAGCATTGCTTTAAAAATTGTTTAAATGGACAGCTTTTTCAAGATGGAGGTTATGATGATAGATCCACTCAACAAAAACGCAAGATACTTGTCAGTTACTCTGACTCTCTTTTTAACTATTATCTCATTAGCTACTTTGATCGTACAAAGCTTGAGGCTACAGTCAGTGAAGTAGCAAGATTTGCTCTGACTGAGAAGTCAATGAGATCGTACCTGATAAAAAATAATACTAAGTATGATAAAAGATCCTTGTTATTTTTACTGTTTCACATAAATTATGAACTTCTAAAATCTGTTTATCACTTTGATAAAGTGCAAAAGAAAGGTTTCGTATCATTTGCTCTACAGAAATCACCAAGACAAATAAATACTTCATTCAAGGAATTTATGTCACGAGAAGCCGTAGAGCAGATACTAAAGTTCGAAAACCAATTGCAGGGTTTTTTCCATCATCAAGATCGGATATATATGTTTGTACGTCGAGGAAGTGACATAGATTTACTACTTAATTCAAACAAGGTTGTTCATGGCCATAAACCTGAGTGGATGATTTTAGACTTTTCTCTTGATGGCACTCAGGTTAATCTCTGTGCTAAAAATACTAATAAAGCTGTGGAAATAGCAAATAGTATTGCAAGTGGTTATTTTAACTGTGAATGTACTTTTGTAAATATACAAGATAAGAACTTTCCACTACAAGTGCATAAATTTCTTCAAGCATGTATAGAGGGTTCTGATCCTAATATTTGTATATTTGAGTTAAATTTTAAGTCAGATTATTTTAAGAATAGTAATACATATCTTACTTTAAGTGTAAAGCCGTATGATTCTATTGCACCAGAGTTACATATTTTAAAGCCATCTATTGGCAATATACTACAATCTATTCAATCAGCTAAAGTAATGTTCCAAAACAAAAAGGTAACATTTTCTTTCAAAATAAGTGGGGAAGTTTATTATTCAGAGCATCCACTCAATAAAAAAGAAAGAGAGGACCTGAAGAAACATATGGAACAATCTTATGGTCTTAAAATTCTTTCACGAGCAAATTGCTGATCTTTTAAGTTCAAATAGTTCTTGGGTTAATCCAAGTCAAAATCACATTAAAGCAGCAAGATACTTATTTGATCTTGGATGGATACAAATGCAAGAAAGGTATTATATTGTTTGCTCTTGTGAAGAAGATTATCTTGATTGGCCAAATGTAATTGATCCAAGTTGTAGCAATGAGATTTTCATTGATCCAGACTTTGATGAAGCATGTGATGACGCTATTTGTGAAAACTGTTCTCGTCATATTCTGCCTAATACTTATCAAAAACAGAGATTTCATCTCTTATCCATATACTTAAATATAGAGAAAATCATAGACTGGTTTGAAACCGAGTTGAATGATTCAAGACTTATGTGGGAAAAAGTGGAAAAAGGAGTTTATTATGTTTGTAATCAAGGTTGTACTGTAAATCTAATAATCCTTGATTTTTGTACTGATGCAATATTTCTAACTATAGATAAACTTAGAGTCCATCCAACAGTTCTCATTACTCTAAAAAAAGATATACCGAATCTATTATTGAGCCTATATGTAGTGCGAATGGTAGAACTGTTTTGTCAGCTTAAGACTTTAACTGAGATATTTCAAGAAGCAGCTAAAAGAGGAGTACCAGAGGTAGTAGAAAATACTTCTTTGCAAGTTTTACCAGCTTCATATATTTCGCTTAAACGTGTTGAACCAATTGTACCAACAAAGCTTTTGGAGTTACAGGTAGTTAAAGGTATGGTATACGTTAATAGCGTTGAAGTTATAAATAAAAAAGCTGTATCATGTCTTAATATTTTTCGAATATTGTTCAAGCAATTTTTACATGACTGTGAGAAAGAATTACCACCAGAAAAACATACACTTCTCAATATTAATCAGTTAGAAAAACTCTTGGGACTTAGTTTAGAAGCAGATTTAGAACATCAAATCAGAAAACCATTAAATAAAATGCAAAGAACAATCAAAACTACACTTGCTGAGAGATTAGGATTAAGTATTGAACGTGATGATGTAATACAAACCCTTGGTTGGCAAAGATCATCACATGGTTATCGTATTAACCCTTTTACTTTGACTATAAAAAAATAGAATTTCCTGATTTTAAAAATTTTCAGCTCCATGAGTAAATTTTCCAACTCCACGTGCAAATGGTCCTGTTTTTACATCAAGCCATTTATCTTCTTTTGAACCATTAGCCATTCCTTTAACTATTTGCTTTGCTTGTAAAAGCTCTTGAACTATACGCTCTAGTCTATCTCTTCCCATACTATGAAAAATTTCAGGCAGTCTATGTCGTTGTTTATGTATTCCTGCACTTCCTGTGTGAGTAAATGGATGTCCTGAAATAGCAGCTCGCGCAATTGAATCAATAAGATATATTTTAAGATCCTTATCACTAGTATTTTGAGCTTTTAATTGTTCAGTGATGTCTTCTAATAGTCCTGTTTCTTCATTTCTCAGATAAGTACGTACAGTACGATCAGCCAGGCCATTTGCCTTAACAACAGCTCCATAAAATAAGGCATTTTGTCTTGGGATTTTTCCAATTGATCTAAAAATCATTGGTTTAGTTATATCCTCAACAGGCCAAAAAGCAAAAGAACACCTGACTCCATTTACGAGAGCAGAAGTACCTCGAATAGCATCTCGTGCTTGCTCTACTGTTGATATAGGCTTTTCTCCCTTCAGCTTTCTCATATGATGTGCAGTAATTATTGAAGCTCCAGTGCTACATGCTAAATCAGATAATAAACACATGAGATAATCCCCTACTGCTGGATCAGCATTTAAATCTGCATGAATGAAAGAAGCAAGGGGATCAAATATAATGAGCTTTAAATCCTTTATCCTGCTCAGCTGCTTCATTACAGACTCAAATTCTGGAGATATTTCTACAACTTTACCGCGAACATTCTTAAGTATGGCAAAAGATCCTCCTATATTTGGCAGTGGTACAATAAATAGCCTATCTTTATATTTTAATCTTTCACATTTGGGATCAAGTCGTTCTAAGCGACGATGTATTTCATTTGTATCATCTTCTGCAGAAAATACCACAACAGATCCATGTTCAGTAACAAGTTGGCCAAATCCGCATACCTGATCTATGCTACCTGCAACCTTGAGGGCTAGGTCAAGAAGAAGCATACCTTTACCAGTATCACCCATTGCAGCCAAAATAGATGTTACACCCAAAGGAAATAATCCTTCAACCAAGAATCTTTGCTTTGGTACTGGACCTACAAAACGCTCTACACTCCAGCTGAAAATATCAAGTGGTGGTTTAATAATTATTTTTCTTGAGTTTTTTTCAATAAATTCTTCAATATTTATTCCCTCTAACACACAATCAGCAGCATCCCAACTCCTTGGTTTATTCGGTGGAATCTTAAGCGTAGCAAGTGATGCAACACCAAGTTCTAAAAGTTTCTTTTCAGCGTTTTTGGCATATTTATTACCTGCTTCATCATTGTCTGGCCAAATGATAATTTGTTTACCTTTTAGCGGAGTCCAATCTGTTTTATCAAGGGTAGTATTTGCTCCAAACATTGCTGTTGTTGCAGTTATTCCTTTCTCTATAAGTGCTTCTGCGCATTTTTCTCCTTCAACCAGAACAACCTTATCAGATTTTAAAATACCTGGAATGTTGTAGAGTGGCCTTATCTCCGGCTCTTTGAATCTTTGTTTTTTAACATCAAATGGTTTAAATTGTTTTTTCTCTAAAGGAGGATCATAACGGTAGACTATTACAATCAATTGGTTATTTTCATCGTAGTAGTTCCAACTACAAGTTAAGTATTGTTCTAAATTTCTCTGTTCTTTGAAGTTGGTTTTTCCAAGCCATTCACTTATTGAGAGCATTACTTCAGGAAACTCTATTCTCGCATTCTTCCCGTGTACCGTTGCCCAAAGATCAATAATGTCACCACCTTCTCCCGTTGCAAAATCTTTCCATAATCCGGCTCTTTCGCCTGTTAACTCTATTACAGTACTTTTGCCCTTGTTACCCTGTACATCACCTACATAAAACTTATCACCACGAAATGTCCCTCTTGGTAAAAGATGAAAAAGACAAGATCTGATGTTTTGCAAAAGCTGAGTTTTTAGCTCTAGCATAGTGTCGGTTTTTGTGGATAAATTAAGCCGTAGCTATAACTTTAGAGTTCTGCCAACGCCCATTTACTCTGCTAATGAATTTTGCTGGTATTGATTTACCGTTTCTTAGCTCATATACTACTTGCAAGACATTTGCACGTTTATTTGGTTGAAACATTACCATACCAGATGTATAAAAACTTCTTAAAGCATTAGCACCAATTAAAGCTTGAAAAGGACTTTTTGCGAGTGTAGCTGTGGATACTTTTCTGGTATGACGTGTAATAATTATTCCAGCCATAGGATTAATTATAGAACGTAGTTTTTCTATTCTACTTTGCAGGCCAGAAAATATATTTTCATAGTCAATCGAATCCAAGACGATAAGATCTATCGTTTTAAATTTTTCCCCTATGATCTCTTTTATTCTCTCTATACCTTCATCATTTAAAGTTAATCTCATCTTTGTAGTAATGATCAAGTTTTCTTCTGCTAGATTTGGTAGCCTTTGATTAGTTATGATTTGTTGTATGCGTTCCCTGATATAATTGTACTCCATCTCATTTTGCAGATAGACTATTTTTAGTGGCCTTGCTGACTTCATCTTAAGAAACGACACTCCTGCTGCAAGATGTGCAAGCAAAGAGAGAAGAAAATAACTTTTGCCAACCTTTGGAGTACCACCAATGACTAAAAGACCACCTGGAGTGAGAATTCGTGGAGCTATTATATCTTCTGGTATTGGTGATTGATCACTTAAGTACTGCTTTACAGAAAATATTTTTTCTTCTCTTTTCCCCCCTTTTTTTTCTCCACTCTTTGATTTTTTATTGAGCCACTTTCTAGCAGAATATATATCACCCTTAATTAAAATCCAAAGATCAATAATATCACCACCAGTTCCTTCAGTAAAATTACGCCAATCACCAGCTTCCTTACCTACTATTTTAACTGTAATTGTATTTCCATTTAAGTCTCCAATATAAGTTTTTTCTCGGTAAAATTCACCATTTGGAAGTAGGTAAGAAACACACTCCTTGATATTATTAATTAATAATGCTTTTATCTTTTCTTGCTTTTTAGACATAAAACTCCCATACATATTTTTCATACGTTTAAAGTTGAGATTAGCTAGCTCACAAACAGTTTCAAAAGATTTTGAATTCAGCCAATTAATTGCTTCTTCTCTTAGCTTTGGGTTTTTTCCTACTGCGTCCTGAATACCTCTAGTAACGACAGCAGACCAAAGCTTTTCCTCGTCGTACTTCAAAATGGTACTCTGTCAATTTCATAATTTTTACGGTATTCTACCGAAGCAATTTTGTTCTTCTCTCCATATTCATCAGTTATAACACCTACCTTTACTGTAAACTCCAACCCATTTAATTCTGCAACTGAATTTAGCTTACGAGCAAGGATTGCATTTTCTGAGTTATCATGTGGATGAATGTCACGTGCCGATTCCAAGATACTGCGAAGCATAGAGCGACCCATTTCTCCCCAAGTATCTTCTGCTTTATTACTTTTAATACCAATTATTTGGTAAATCTTGTGCTTTTCATATAGACCTTCAATAACGGTAAATTCTGTATTTAAATAAATGCTACCGGTAGTGGGGCTTTTAGTAAACCAATGCTCATAACCTCCAGGCTTGATTGTCATTTTTACCTTTACTATTGTACCTTTTGGTATCAATCTACTTTGCGGTTTTACAGTGTTAAAATCAGTTAATAGGTTTTGTAACATATATCACTCTCCATGTTTAAATTTTAAAACTTGCTTTTAATCTTTGTAAGCAGCTTGCCTAAATGCGGTTCTTCAACCATATTCAGGCGTCCACTGCGGTCTTTAGCTGGGTATCTCCAAGGGTTTAAAGTGTGGCAAACAAAACTCCGTTCCATCATCTCTCTTGATTCCAACCATACTGATTACTTCATCAACTATTCCAGGAATTTCACTAGCAGTTTTAGTTCCTTCGCATTGAGGTAGCCAAATTGGACGATTGAAGTCATCGAGATATTGACCTAAAGTGCCAACTATGATGATGTCTTTGTCTCTGATGTGTTGAAATTGATTGAGCCAAGCCATCATTTCCTGAGCAAGTAATCCATAGGCAGCTCTCATATCCTGTTTTCCTGATCTCTCAGAAAAAGCTTCTGGTTGCATTTTTGCCCATAATAGACATAAACGTGAAGCAACGGTTATGCTATCTACAAAAATGCATCGGTATTTAGAAAACTCAGAGGAAAAATCTTTGTACTTACTAGATACATGTTCATAGTGTCTTTGGCTGTATGCCTGATCAGATTTTAATGCAGGATTAGAACCGCCTATAAGACAAGCAATATCTCTAGCTTCACTCCAAGTGCGAAGGCTAATAGAATCTCCTTGCCAGTCTTGAACGGCAAGAAGCCCTGCTTCAAAATCAAGGCAAAGTGTTGGTTCATCTATAGTCTTTAGTAGACTTGTTTTACCAATACCATAAGGACCAAAGATGACCATCTTTACACTTGGTATTGTTTGCAATCTTTCATTATTGTTCAAAATTTTAAGAATCATTATTTATCCATGCCGCAATGTATATATACAAGAAAGGCAAAAATTTTGTTCAATTTTTCTTTTTGCCTGCGTAGTAAATAGGAAAAAGTTTGGCACGTATCTTCTTGATAATATTGTTTAAAGTGGTTCTTGAAACGTTGTTCATTTTGGCAACTTCATGTAAGTTAAAAAATTTAAGTTGCTCACATATATTTTGCCATTCCTTTGGTAAAACCGAGATCATATAGTCTACATCAATGCGTTTTGTTATTTCACCCTCAAGTAGCTCTGTTACATCGATACTAATATAGTTATTGATATCGCGTTTTGCACATCGCTGTTTCTTTAGCAAGTTAATAGCTTTATTTTCAGTTAGTCTTGCTACAAAAGTGTTAAAGCTACTTTTATCTTCATCATACTGATCAAGGCATGGCCAAATTTCACAGAAGAGTTCTTGCTCAAGATCTTCGTGAGCTTCATTAATAAAGCACTTAGCAAGTTTCAGTCTATAAGCTTGATATTTTACATTTTTAATAACTATATGGTAGTTTTGTAATTTCATAACTTTCCTTAAAAACAAATTGATGCTTTTAAGGATGAGAGTTATTAATGCCGTTATGTAGGACAGAAGCAAAAATAAATAATACTGATGCGATTTTTAATCTATTGATATTCTGTTATTTTTTTTGAGAATAATACTGATGCAATTTAAAATAATACAGTTCAGGTTTTTGGAACCTATTTTGAATGGATTTCAATATTTTTAAGAATGGGTAGCTCAGGCTTCCTAAAGTTATATTAAAAATATATAAGAATTTCATATTTTGAAATTCAATATCACCTAAAGAGCTAAAAATACTGTTAAAAGAATAGCTTAAATTTTTAAGAGGAAAATAGTTGAAAAGTATGCTCTCTATAACCTTAAGTTCCGTTCCTAATTACTGGCTTCCTAAATCAGGAATTAGGAATCTAGAACTAGCCTGTATGGCGGGTTTTCACTATGCGTTCCTAAAACCGTTCCTAGGAAGGGCATATCTGAAGTCCGCCAATATGGAGTGTTTGGATCGGGAATGTTCAAAAAAGTGTGTCAAACCGAAAAAAAGTAATTTATATCAATTTAAAAATGGAGGTTTGACAATGAGTCAAAAAGTAGTAAACAGAACTAACGGATTGGTAGATTATAAAGAGTTGGAAACAAATATCCTGTCGTCTATACGAGAAGGAAGACCGTTGACAGGAAAGGAGGGAGCATTAACACCATTTATAAAAAAGCTGCTGGAGGCGAGTCTAGAAGGTGAAATAGAAAACCATTTATTAGCTGAAAGTGAAGAAAATAATCGCAGAAATGGGAGGAATGGAAAGACTTTACGTACAAGTGCAGGTTCATTTGAGCTGTTAACGCCAAGAGATAGAGAAGGAAGTTTTGAGCCGCAAATAGTCAAAAAAAGGCAAACAAGCTTACATCCAGAGCTTGAAACGAAGATTTTGAGCACATTTGCCAGTGGTATGAGCTATAGAGATATAGCGTCACACGTTGAGGAAATTTATGATCACAAAATATCGGTAGCAGAGATATCAAGTATTACCGACAAATTACTGCCTATAATCAATGAATGGCGTAGTCGTCCACTGCAATCAGTATACCCGATAGTATTTATGGATGGGATGTTCTTTAAGGTCAAGGAGGATGGACATTGCGTAAGTAAATGTATGTACAATATATTGGGCATAGACCAAAATGGCAGAAAAGAAGTCCTGGGCTTTTATTTGGCTGAAAGTGAAGGAGCTAACTTTTGGTTGGAAGTGCTAAATAACCTCAAAGAAAGAGGAGTAGAAGATATTCTGATTGCATGTGTAGATGGGCTAAAAAGCTTTCCTGCAGCCATCAACAGTGTATTTCCCAGTGCAGAAGTGCAGCTATGTATAGTACACCAAATAAGAAATTCTCTGAAATATGTATCCAGT
>NZ_QPIP01000005.1 GCF_003344345.1 Wolbachia endosymbiont of Cylisticus convexus
TAAGAACCTGTCTTGAAAGGGAATGAAGAAAAGAGTATGATGAGGTAAGCAAAAAATAGGAGGGTAAGTTGTATCCAAGTGATATAAGTGACAAGGAATGGGAAATTTTAGAGCCCTATGTTGCACAAGGAGCGATAGGACGACCAAGAAAACATAACACCAGAACAATTATTAATGCAATAAGGTATATAATGAGGGGTGGTTGCCAGTGGAGAATGCTACCAAAAGATTTTCCTCCATGGAAAACGGTGTATGACTATTTTCTCAGGCGGCGTAATAATGGAAAATTGAAAAAAATACATGACATGCTAGTAAAAGAGGTAAGAAAAATGGTTGGTAAAAATGAGACACCTTCAGTAGGTATAATTGACAGTCAATCAGTGAAAACGACTCAAAAAGGGGATCAAGAGGATATGATGCCGGTAAAAAAATAAAGGGTAGAAAACGCCATATTATTGTAGATACACTAGGTCTTGTAATTACTGTAGAAGTACACAGCGCAAGCATTCAGGACCGTGATGGTATCTTTTTGTTCAAGCTAAATGCAAAGCTCCAACATTACGTAGGTTTTTTGCTGACCAAGGATACAAAGGTAAATTACAAAATCGATGTTTGTTGGAAACTGGATGTTTGCTAACGATTACCAAGAAATTGGTTGATACAGGATTTCAAGTTATTCCTAAACGTTGGATTGTAGAACGAACCTTTGCCTGGCTTTCCAATTTTAGACGCATGAGCAAGGATTACGAACATTCTCCTCTTACTTCAAAAAACAATATCTTATTTAATATGATTACTTCTATGCTTACTAAATTAGCTGCTTAACTCCTTTCAAGACAGGTTCTTAGATAACAACATATATCAGATAGCCTGGAGAGTGAGCTAACTTTTCAGTCAGAGTCAGACTCTTGGATAAATAGAGAGCAGCCATCAAGTAGTCTGCAACTCTCAATATTTGATAGACTAGGTGATGTGAAGGAGATACATATAGAACAACCAGCAAAATTCAAGTACATATTACCACAATAACTAGAAATGAGAAGGACCTATATAGTGATCTCTCCAGACCTTGAAAACAATAAGTAGACAGTAAATTAGAGCTACTGCAGAAAAAACAAGAATAGCTGCACTGATTGCTTGACCATTGTAAACGTAGCTTGTTAAGCTGATAAAAATAGCCATAACAAAAGCTCTAATGAACGAGAGTGCAGAAGAAGCCGTGCCTTTAATTTCAGGAAAAACGTTTATTGATGCGTTAAAAATCACTGGCTGGCACATTGCACAACCGATAGAAAAAATAATCATAGATAGTGTTACTAAGTAGGAAGAAAGGGGCATGATTACACTGAGTATTACAAGCAATAGAGACCCAATAGCACCCACACTCGTACCAGAAATTACACACCATATTGTTCCAAATTTCTTTAAGATCTTACTGGAAAACAGGCTAATTAGTGAGAAGGATCCAACTATTGCACCTTGATGTAGTGCATAAATAGTGCTGGATAAACCAAAAGTTTCCATATACAAAAAAGGTCCGCAAGTAATGAATGACATATAAGCAGCAGAGAAGAGGCTCTGCAGCAAAGACAGCGCCATAAATTTTGAACTCGATAATAATTTTTTGTAATCTTTCATCATTTTTTTTAGACTAAAAATATCACGGTCCTTTTTGTTTCTGGTAACAGAAAAAGCAGCAAAACCCAAGAGATTAAACAAAGTATTGCAACACTTGCATAGTTGCCACGCCACCCAACAATTTCGTTAATGAAACTGCCTAACACTGGTGCAATTGCCATGACAACTGTTAGAACAGAATTCATGATCCCGATAAATTTCACCGCTTTGTCACCTTTATAGCTGTCTGCAATAATTGCAAACACAACTACAGATGTGCTTACACCAATGCCTTGAATAAAGCGGGAGATTAGAAGATAAAAAACTGACGGTGCAACAACACAACCAACAGCACCAATTAATAGAAAAGTATTACCTATGATCATAATTCTCCTTCTGCCATAGCATTCGGATAATGGACCAAAAAACAACCCTCCTATGCAAAAGCCTAAAAAATTATAGGCGATAGTTAATTGAATTGTGCCTTCTGATACATTAAAATAGCGTACTATATCTGGAAAGCTAGGTATAGAAATGTCAATTTCAATAAATTTGGCAATTAGAGATAGGATTAATAGAAAGGGTAGTAACATTTGAGATTTTTAATTAATGAATAAAAATATCACATTTAAAACGTTGAAAGAAGAACATTTTTTACTGTTATTAAAATGGTTAGAAACACCTCACGTAAAGCTATGGTGGGATGCGGATATAAATTGGACACCAGAGTTAATTGAGAAAAAATATAGCAACTACGTTAAAGGATTCAAATGTTTGAAATTTGAGACACAAATTATTGAAAAACCGATGCATGCATTCATTATTAATTGTGACGGAGTTGATATTGGTTATATTCAATACTATAACAAACATGATTTTCCACCTGAGCAGGGCTACGATACTTCTGAGCTTCCAGAAAGCTGTGCTGCTATAGACTGGTATATCGGAGAGCTGGATTATGTGGGCAAAGGCATTGGTCCACAAGCTTTGAATATATTTTTAAACGAATTTGTCTTTAAAATTTTTGAAAATGCCTTTGTCGACCCAGATACAGCGAATGTTCGTGCAATCCGTGTTTACGAAAAAGTTGGCTTTAAAAAAATTAGGGAAAGCAATGGTGCGATTTTAATGATTAAGGTAAGAATTCCTGAGAACCATGCAAGATGAGTGTTTTTTCAACCATACGCGTCAAGTTAAGAGAATACGCCCAATATAGCAACCATTTAAGGTAGATATCTTATTTATTATATTTATTTTTTAAGAAATCTTGGTCTAAAATAAGATAATTTTTTTAAAAGAGTCTATAAATTACTAATTTTATCATTTAATATCTAAAATAATTTTTACCGCTTCTCTTCTTTCTTATGCCACTTTTCCTTAACTTGACGCCTATGGTTTTTTCAACAGTCCACCTAAATTATTACAAGTGGTTTATAAAAATATACAAGAAGCTTTATACAAACTTAACATAATTTTATTATGAAAATATTATTCTTAAGTCCTATATAAAAACAAATTTTGGCACTAAGTGAATCTTTTTTTATTAACTATGAGCTGGATAAATTGGAAAATAAATTTTATTTACTTTTATAATACCTTAAGATCTAATATCACTTTATCAATCAAAAGTATTACGATAGGCTAGTATGTTCCTTACTCTTTTTCTAAAAATATTGCCTATTTATATTACAATGTTTATTGGTTATTTAGCAGGAAAATACCTTAAAATTGATAGAAATACTATATCTCAAATACTCTTTTATATAGCTAATCCAATAGTAATTTTATATGGAGTATCTCATACAGAAGTTAATTTAAAAGTAATTTCTCTGCCGATTTTGATATGGTTTATAGGTAGCACTATGTCCTTATCAGTGTATTATCTTTCTTCTTTTTTGTTTAAGGACAACACGAGAAACATATTAGCATTTAGCTCAGGTAGCACAAGTATGGGTTATTTTGGCCTGCCGATTGCCATGGCTTTATTTGATGAAGATTCAGTGTCTGTGTATGTTGTTTGTTATATAGGAATGGCACTGTTTGAAAATAGCTTAGGATTTTATATAGCTGCGAATGGTATCTATACCGCAAAAGAATGTGTATTAAAGTTACTCAAACTTCCTTCGTTATATGCGATGATTCTGGGCTTTTTTTTAAGTATATACGATATACAAATACCTACCTTTTTAACAGATGTTATGATAAATATCAGAAGTACATTTATTACATTAGGAATGGTGCTACTTGGAGTGAGTGTTGCACAAATTACAAATTTTAAAGTAGATTGGAAGCTTGCTTTGACCACTATTGCAGCAAAGTATATATTCTGGCCATTATTTGTTTTAGGAATTGTTCTACTAGACAAAAATATTGTAGGTATATACGATGAAAGCATATATAAAGCACTGATGTTGCTAGCTATTATTCCAGTTTCTGGATCTAGTGTAATACTTGCTAATATTTTAAATTATCAACCAGATAAAGCTACTTTATTGCTCCTAATTAGTACTGCAGTGGGACTATTTTATGTTCCACTTATAATATCATTATTTTTTACTAAACTTGTCCTTTTTTGATCAAAAATTTAAGCGCCAGGACTATTGATAAAACTTGAATTTAGACTAGACTTCTTGGATAATCATATAAGAACCTGTTAAGAATCTCTAGATGATGAGGTAAAATAAGCATAGATTAAGAATGAGGTATATCTATGCAAAACAAGTGATATAAGTCGAGGGCAATTTGAAAAAATCAGGCTAATTCTGGAGAGCAGCAAGAAGAAAACAAGACCAAGAAAAGTTGATTTGTATGGCATATTTTGTGGAGTGCTATACATTCTAAAAAGTGGTTGTCAGTGGACCAAAAGATGGGTTATTTTTTGATTCACCTGAAGCAATATTTTTAATTAACAATTCCACTGGTTTGCGAAACACACACTGAGGAAGTGTGTTACTTTTTGATTTACCTAAAATAAGACCTTTAGTTATAAGATCAATGGAAAATCCTTCTTCCTTACTATTAGCTGAAATATAATTTATTACTCTAGATACAGCATCCACCGCTAACTTCTCAATCCCCCTCTTCCAAGAAATATCCATAACCTTAGTCATTTGTTCCTCAAAACTTTGAAAAATTTCCAAGCCAGCATCTACTAAAATTTTTCTTACTTCATCTTCTATAGGCACAATTGCTGCAGAAACCTTTTTCGCTTTTTCCCTATGTTCTTTTGCAAAAACATAAACTATACCTTCAATAACTTTAGAAACACCTAATCTAGACGAACCTGGTGGAATGGAATTATTCATGGTAGAATTGATACAGGTTAATGTTTTGCCTGTTTTTAGTTTTTTTGAACCTGATTTTATCTCCTCAGAATATTCAAATATCTTTTTCTCGCATTCTTTAACAAAAGTCTTAATAAAAAGATTCTATAACGGTCTGCTATAATTTTAAACCTCTTGAGCAGTTCTATTACATTTTCAATTACTACTCTCTTAACTTTCGATTTTTTCGTCTTTGCTCTTCTGTCAATGGGTTCTTTTTTGTGTCTTCCTATATGGCAGCTCTACATTTCCATGAACTTTTTGTATGCCTCAGTAGCCTGCATCTACTAAAGCCTTAAGTTCTGGTAATATCGCTACTTTTGACTCTTTAAAAATCCAAAAATCATGCACCCTGCCGTTTGAAAATGACGTACATATTGCTCTCTTTTTCTATCACTACTTATGTATTTATAGTGTGCTTTCTTTTCTTGCCAGAGTAGAAATCTCGTTGCTTTTTTTTGGCCTCTCTATTGCTGTTTCAGTGCTATCCACTACTATAACTTTATATTCTACACCTGACTTTACTAGCTCATTTTGGCCAGGAAATCTGGATGTTTTATTAGAGAACCCATTTTGCTATTTTATACGCTGTGCTTTCACTTACTCCATAGCTTTATGAAAATATGTTCCATATTCCCGCAACACCATAAGCAGCATATTTTCCTCGCTCAGCTTGTTTTTCCTACCTCCTTTAGCCTTTTTTCCTTCCCGTAAAATCTCCACCATTTTATTAAATGTTACCTTTTTTACTCCTGTTAACCTGCGAAATTTTTCATCATCCAACTCTTCTACTATTTCCACCTTTTCCATCACTAAAAATACTTATCTTGCCATGTTTTTTCCTCTTATCCTAGTTTTTAAAGAAGTCTATTTCTGAACGAATACATACTGGTTTCTCATATAAACAATGGTTATGCAAGAAGTCTAATATTAATGATAGCAATGAATTTATTAGCAAAATTCATTAATTTATAACTGGCAATTAGAGCTGTTGATTAGAAACTAACTTTAAACAAGTTACTCAACTGTAACAGATTTAGCTAAATTTCTCGGACAATCTACGTCTAACCCTTTTTTTGCTGCAGTAGAATAAGCAAGGAATTGCATAGCAACACTGTAGATAATTGGGGAGACAAAATTATCAACTTCTGGAAGTTGCACCACATCTATGCAAATTCCCTTTAAGAGTGGCGCACCTTGCCTATCACTAAAAGCAATTACTTTACCTTTTCTTGCAATAATCTCTTGTATATTGGATAGCGTTTTAAAGAATAAATCGTCGTAAGGGATAATTGCTACAACAAGCACAGTAGAGTCTATTAAAGCAATGGAACCGTGCTTCATTTCTCCCGCTGCAATACCAATTGTGTTAATGTACGAAAGTTCTTTTATTTTTAATGCGCCTTCCATTGCAACTCCATATGAGCTTCCTCTGCCAATTAAAATAACATTATTGTGCTCTAATATACTGTCTGATATATGTTGTATTTTCATTACATCCAAAACATGCTCAACATATTTGGGAATGGAATTAATAACATCGTTTAGTTGTTTTATCTTCTTTTCATTGAGTATACCTTTTATTTTTCCAAGCTCTACAGCAAAGCATGCTAAAATTGCAAGCTGCGCAGAAAAGGTTTTTGTTGAAGCAACACCAATCTCGGGTCCAGCAAAAGTATGCAATACAATATCTGAGATCTTCTCGATGCTGCTGTTAACTGTGTTAGTTATGCTAATAATCGTTTGTTTCTGCAATCTCGCATAACGTAGTGCTTCTATAGTATCTGCAGTTTCACCAGATTGAGAGATGAATAACCCAGTGCTACCTTCTTCCAGCTTGACGTTGCTATACCTAAATTCTGATGAGATTTCCAGATACACTCGAACTTGAGCAACACTTTCCAGCCAATATTTCGCTATTAGTCCAGCAAAATAAGATGACCCACATCCAACTATAGTAATGTAACCCAGTTCAGAGAATAATTTTTTGTTGGCCTTTTTATATTGTTTGTAAAATTGGTTTATTGTTTTGTTTAATGCATATGGTTGCTCTAAAATTTCTTTTAGCATAAAGCTAGAATAACCGTTTTTGCTAATTAGAAAATTGCTTGGAGTACTATTTTCTATGCTGCGTTTAACTTGTGCGCCATTATTATATATACTAACTTCGCTAGATTTTATTACTGCAATATCATTATCTTCCAAATGCAATATTCTTTCCACAAGTGCACTTAAAGCATTAGAATCAGATGCAGCAAACATTGTATTACAGTTGTAGCCTATTGCTAAAGGCAAATTTCTTTTTGCAACAAACAGAGCGTCTGGATATTCTATAAATAATAAAACCAAAGCAAATGAACCTTGTAAGTTGCTTAAACACTTAAATATAGAATCAACTGGCGACAACCCTTCATCAAGATATGAGGTTAACATGTTTGGTATCACTTCCGTATCAGTGTCAGTATGGAAAGATATTCCCTCTTCCTCTAGGCCCTTTTTTAACAGATTGTAATTTTCAATTATACCGTTATGAGCAACAACAACATTATTTATACAAATGGGATGAGCATTTTTAAGATTTGGAGATCCGTGTGTAGCCCAGCGAGTATGTGCTATACCAACTGTACTGCTAGATATTTTACTCTCATGAATAACTTCACATAACCTTTCAACTTTACCTTCTGATTTTTTGACTTCTACCTCACCTTTATTATTTATTATTGCTATACCTGAAGAGTCATACCCTCTGTATTCCAATTTTTTTAGTCCAGCCAGTAAAGTTGGTACTACTGAATCACCGTTACTTACTATACCCAGTATTCCGCACACAACCAGTTTCTTAAATTATGAAGCATTTTTGCCCTTTTTACTTTCCTCTAGTTTGTTTTTTTTGTCATTCTTTTCAATCTTGCCTTTTTCAATAGGTTTAGCTGCTACTTTTTGAATTTCTTTGTTTAAGACTTCAGATATAGCAGACTTCAGGATTTTTATTTCAACTTTTGGTGCTATTTCTATTATAAACTGCACATTTGCCTCATCAACTTTGCTAACTTCACCTATTATTCCACCAGAAGTAATGACCTTATCACCGCGTTTTATTTGATCTATCATCCTTCTATGTTCCTTTAGTTTTTTGTGATTTGGGCGAATAATGAGAAAATAAAATACCACAAATATTAAAATGAGTGGAATAAAACTAGCAAAAGATGTCGATACATTGCTAGTTGTATCTGCTGCAAAGACTTCAGAAATGAACATATTTAATCCTAATTGTTAACGATAAATTCAAGTAAATTAAGCAGTAATTACAATACCATGTCAAGTCTCTGAAAGAAATTACTACAAATCAACAAGAAAATGGATCAGTAAAAGTGCTTCTGATATAATGGCGGGAGTGATGAGACTTGAACTCACGACCTCATGCGTGACAGGCATGCGCTCTAACCAACTGAGCTACACCCCCCATTTCTTTCTAACGTTTTCAACCTTAAAGCTAATCAACGTATTGCCACTTGTCAATATTTTTTGTTTGCGCTTTGTTGTCTTTTGTATTACTATGTAAGTAACTTAATTTCACACATGGCTTATGCAAGTAGTCCCATGAGGGTTATGCCATGGAAGATAAACTATTTGGAGGAGTAAATATGACAAATTTACCTGAAGTTACCATACGTGATTTAGCTGAAGCTGGTGTACATTTTGGCCATAAAATTAGTCGCTGGAATCCCAAAATGGCCCCATATATATACGGTATACATCAAGAGAATCATATACACATAATTGACCTGCGAAAAACATTATCGTTGCTAAAAGTAGCAATAAAAGCTTTGTACGACGTTGCATCTCAAGGTGGTCGCATTCTATTTGTTAGTACGAAATTTCAAGCTTTGGACATTGTTGCAAGTGAAGCGGTTCGTTGTGGTCAATATTATGTAAATCATCGATGGCCTGGCGGTATGCTTACTAATTGGAACACTGTTTCTTCTTCGATAAGAACCTTGATACAATATGAGAAAATATTAAATGATGAAGATAGTATCTTAACAAAAAAAGAATTAGGAAATATTGAAAAGAAAAGGCGAAAGCTTGATCAGACACTGGGTGGCATTAGAGAAATGGGAGCAGTTCCTGATATTTTATTTATTATTGATACTAACAAAGAGCATATAGCAGTTAAAGAGGCTAAAAAACTGGGCATTCCAATTGTTGCAGTACTTGATACCAATTCTGATCCAGATGATATTGTCTATCCTATACCAGGAAATGATGACTCAAGAAAATCAATAGAGCTCTATTGTAAATTAGTTGCTAACTATATATTAGCTGGAATAGAGTCTAGTTTGGCAAAGTCTAAAGTTAAGATTGATGATATAAAGAGTGATGAGCTTATTATTCAAGAAAAAGAAGAGGGTATTGTGCAAACTAAAAAGAAGCGTAGTAAGGTTCACACAGAAAAAGAAAGGGAGGTAATAATAAGTAAATGAAGATGGATTCAGGTAGTATAAGGGAATTACGCGATAGAACAGGGCTTGGCTTAAGCGACTGTAAGAAAGCGTTAGAAGAGTGTGATGGTGATATTAGGAAAGCCATTGATAAGTTACGTACAATAGGACTTGCTAAAGCTGACAAAAAGTCTGATAGAGTAGCTTCGGATGGGCTTATTGCTATGTGCTTGACTGAAAATTATGGTGTATTGGTTGAACTCAATTGTGAAACTGATTTTGTTGCAAGAAACGAAAAATTCATAGAATTAGTTTCAAATTTAGCATCAATCGCTTGTCAAGAACGCTGTACTAGTGTTGATGAGTTAAAAAATGCCAAATATGGAGACATTGGCACAGTGCAGGGAGCTATTATGAACGGTACATCAGTTCTTGGTGAAAAGTTAGAGTTAAGCAAGCTTTGCTATCTGGAGGCTAAGGATGGGATTGTTGCTGGTTATGTACATGGTGATGTGCGTAGTTTAGGTAAGATTGGTGCCTTAATTGTATTGCAATCATGTAGTGATAAGGCAAAATTACAAGAGATTGGAAAGCAAATAGCTATGCATGTAGTTGCTATGAAACCTGAAGCCTTGTCTATAGATGATTTAGATCGGGTGAAGTTAAGCAATGAGCGTTCTATAATCGAAGAGCAAGTAAAGAGCTTAAATAAACCTGAAGAAGTAGCAAAAAAAATAGTAGATGGACGAATGGTTAAATACTATGAAGAAGTTGTTCTGCTAGAGCAGAAGTTTATAAAAGATGATAAAATGAAGATTTCTGATTTTATAGAATCAAATGCTGTTAAATTAGCTAATTATAAGTTACTTGCTTTGGGTGATACAAATAAATAACAAAACTTCAAAAGTAAAATACTCCAGAGTGTTGTTTAAAATCTCTGGTGAGGCTTTAATGGGATTAAAGCAATTTGGTCACGATATGGAGGGTATAGGTGAATTATCTAAAGGCATAGTTGAAGTTTGTAATCTTGGAGTCCAGGTTTGTATTGTTGTTGGTGGTGGTAATATCTTTCGTGGTACATCTGCATCTTTAAGTGGCTGTGAAAGAGCAAGCAGTGATTATATTGGAATGCTTGCAACTATAATCAATGCTTTAATTTTACAAAACTTTTTAGAAAAAATTTAGTAGTTTCTAGGGTGTTATCTGCAATACCCATGGCCACTGTATGTGAACCTTACATAAGAAGGAAAGCTATTCGTCATTTAGAAAAAGGTAGAGTGGTCATTTTTGCAGCAGGTACAGGTAACCCATTTTTTACTACAGATACAGCTGCAGCTTTACGTGCTGTTGAAATGAATTGCGATGTTATTCTAAAAGGTACGCAAGTAAGTGGTGTATATTCTGCCGATCCAAAAAAAAAATGAGAATGCTGTGATGTATGATAGGCTTTCTTATACAGATTTGCTAACTCGTGATTTAAAAGTTATGGATGCATCAGCAATTTCACTTGCTCGTGAGAATTCTATCCCAATTATAGTTTTTTCTTTAAAAAGAGAAAAAATGGTCGATATTATTAAGGGTCAAGGTACTTATACTATAGTCTCAGATTGTAAACATTAGGTAATTTATGTTAAACGAAATAAAAGCTAAAACAAAAGAAAGAATGCTAAAAACTATTCAGTCTTTTCATGATGATATGAAAGGTGTGCGTACTGGTAGAGCTAACGCATCATTACTTGATGGTATAGTTGTAAATATCTATGGTGGGCATCAAAAACTGAACCAAGTTGCAGGTGTTTCAGCTATAGATAACAAAACTCTATCAGTTAAAGTTTGGGATATCACTGTTATGGGTGAAGTAAAAAATGCGATACTAAATGCTAACCTGAATTTAAATCCTGCTGTTGAAGGCAATACTATACGTATAGCTCTTCCGGACTTAACGCAAGAAACCCGTGAAAAATTAGTGAAATTATTGCATCAATTTTCTGAAAATGCACGAGTTGCGATTAGAAATATACGCAGAGATGTTATGGAAGAAATAGAGGAAATGAAGAAAAATAAGGAAATCTCAGAAGATGATTTTCATGGTGCCAAAAAGGAAATACAAAACATTACTGATGATAATGTAAAAAAAATCGATGACGACTTATCTATTAAAGAAAAGGATATATTGCATCATTAGGTTAATATGAAAGAAATCTTCAGTAGTGAAAAAACATACAAGGGTGTCGTACAGACGCAACTGTATGAGTGCTGTGATTCATAGTTTATCTAGATCTCAGTATTATGCACACAATTATCGCACATTACTATTTGCAGGTAGTTTGCATAGTAGATGATGTTATTTCAGACTGGAACCAATCTTTATGTAATCTCACTAAAAACGCGGGAGTGTTAAATAAACCATACGCGTCAAGTTAAGGAATGTAGAGAGCTTAACCCTGGTCTTCCTATATCTGTCTTTCAAAGAAAACTTTGACCAGATTACAGTAAGCTTTTTTAGAAAAATTTTTAAATTACTGACAATATTATTTAATATCAAAAAGAGCTCTCTAACCCACCTTTTCAATTCAATAAATGCCTTTGTTAAACTGTGTTCTTTTTTAGTTTTGTAATCATTCCGTGAAATACGAGAATAGCACATAATTTTGTGTATAGCTCGCATAATACTCTAAATGGATTTGTCTTTCCTTTTAGTTTATCAAGATTGATATGACTTTTATATAGTTTAAATAGTAATTCGATTTGCCATCTTACTCTATAAACCGTCAACAGCATTAATTTTACTCTCTGGAACATTAGTTATAAATATTGACCAATCTAATAACTTTTGATTCTTTTTAGAAGATATGTGATTTTGCTAATTTATTAGCTTTTCTTCTTCTGGCTAGAGACTGTTAGTTTTTGACATATAATTCTTACCTGAATTTTTACTTCCTTTCCTAATCTTTTTCTGAAGATAATTGACCTTCCAAATACTCCAATAGCTCTGTTTTTTGATTTATCATATATGTTGGTATCAACGACTTATGAAATAAGCTCCTATTTCATTGATTTGTTTAAAAGAACTAGGCACAAAGTAGCCAAAATCAAAAAATCATTGGCTGTTCAAGATAATCCCTATAACCTTGATCTGACCTCCATTAAATTTAATTTATCTAGCGCTTGATTCAGGTAATCAAAGACTAACTGTAGCTTTATTCTTGATTTAGTATTACTCTCACAATCTCTATAGCTACCCTTTGTACATATCTTTCATGCTACCGGGTAGGCTAATGTAGCTGCTATCCAATAATTTAACTTCCTAATTGCTGTAAAATTTTGCAATCAATCCGTAGTTAAATAAACACAAAATACATTTGTTTCATAAACTCAACTGCTTCTTCATTAAACCTAAACCCTGTTTTGTAATTTCTATCGAGTCTTCATTTAGCAATTGGCACATTGTTTCTATGCTGCAATCATCAACTCCTAATGTTACCAAAAACCATAGCTTTTATGAATAATGAGCCATTAAGTTTTCTCTTTCTTTTTATAAAACCTACTGCAATTGATATTTTGTCTGCTTTTTCATTAAAGAATTCATTGAGGTCTTTTTATAAGCAAGCTATATTGCAAGTTCTCTCATTCATATATCCAGGAAAACTTATACCTTATTATTCTATCTCTTTCATACCTTTATTTCCTTAATTTGACGCTTATGCTTTTTTGAACATTCCCAGCCATTCCTCTAAGATATAGTAATTTAGACTTCCTTACACAATTAACTGTTGAATTTTACATTCCTAGCTGTATTATGATTATATAGCTAAAGTGTTCTAGGTTTACTGACTATAGCGGTATGGCGTAGGGCTGCACTAGCTATATATACTTAGCTCTTTTTTTATAAACGTAAGGTGTTTTATATGTCAGACCTTTTCTATATTGAAACTACGTGTTGTGTGGACGGTCAGTGTGATGTCTATACAGGGGAAGTGAGTTTTAATGATGTCATGTTAGGCAAGTTCAGTCTAAATTCGTGCAGCGGGAAAGAAGCTATGATAAATCTAAACGTTATTACATTCGATATTAATATCGCTATTGATGGTCAAAATGGAAAGACAATAAAGAGAGACCTTAAAGGTCTTGAATTTGTAACTAAAGATGATGGTTCTTGGTATATTAATAAGGATTTTGGTAATGATAAATTTGAAATTATAGTAAAGCAATCATAATTTTACATCTCAGGTGTAACATTTAGTATAGGCGCTATTCTATCTATAATGTTCTTTACTATAGGCGCAGCAATTATTCCCCCGGTATGGTGTATCCCTTGAGGCTCATCAATAGCAATTAGCACTATATACCTTGGGTCAAGCATAGTCAGCACTCCTATAAATGACGCTATGTTTGCATCTTTGCTATATTTACCATCATCTACAACTTTTTCCGCCGATTCGGTCTTTCCCCCTATTGAATATGCCTTTATTTTTGCTTTTCTGCCAGTGCCATCTGTTACTGCTGCGCGTAATAATTTTCTCATTTCCCTGGAAGTTCTTCTTGAGATAATTTGCTCTCCTATACTTCTCTTATTCAACATCAAGGTTGTGTTATGAAATACCCCATTGTTGATTAATGCTGCTGCAGTTTGTGCAAGATGTATAGGAGTTACAGCTATGCCATAACCATAAGATGCTGTTATTAAAGTGTTTTCACTCCGTTTATCCGGGATTATCGGTGTAGATTTTTCTGGTACTTCTATTTTTAAAGGAGAAAATAGCTTTAAAGTATTCTACTTGTTTTTCAATGCCTAATTTGACTGCAATTTTCGCTGCACCAATGTTGAATGATTTTACAAATATATCTTGCACAGTAATTTTTGGAATTTTAGATTTGTGAAAATCCTGAATTTTATACTTTCCAATGGTGATTGGTGTTGATACATCATATAAATCGCTAGTTTTTGTAACGTTTGCATCAAGCGCTGCGGCTATTGTAAAGAATTTTAGCACCGATTCCATCGTCATACACCCCAAGACTGGCGCGATTAAACTTTTGTACGTCTTCTGCCTTATTCTGTAGGTTGGGGTTAAAATCAGGTAGACTGACCATTGAGATGACTTCACTATTTCTCACATTTAAAACAATTCTTACTCCGCCGAGTGCCTGATATCTGCTTACAGCTTTATAGTTAGCTCTTTATGCACTATGCTTTGCACTCGTGTATCTAAGTATGGGCTTTTCTTGCTCATTGTTTTTACTTATATATGCCTCAACTCCTGCAATACCGTTGCCATCTATGTCAGTGTAACCAAGCACGTGTGAAAATAAATTACTGTGAGGATATATACGTTTTATATCGTTATAGAAATTTATTCCTGGCACGCCGGCATTTTTTATTACTAACAGTTCTTTTGGAGTCAAGTGCCGCTTTATCCAAGCAAATTTCTTTTCTGAAGTAAGTACTCTATATAAGTTCTCGTATTCAAGATCATTCAAAATAGAACACAGTTGTGCTGCTATACTTTCCGGATTCTTTACTTTGGTTGCATCTGTATATAGTGATGTTGTGGGCACATTTGTTGCTATTACCACTCCATTTCTATCTAAAATATCAGTTTGTTTATGTACTATATTATCTTTCCTAAAATTTTCTGAAGTAGTAGGTTGATCAAATGTTAAAGAGAATATGCAAAAAATAATTATTATATAAAATATAAATAATGGTACTATAAAACACAGTGAGCGGAGCTTATTTTTAAGTAATGCTTGCATATTTACTTGATTTGACAAAAATGGAAATTATCTTAGCTGAGCCGCGAGGTTTTTGTGCCGGGGTAAAAAGAGCTGTGGACATGTTAGCTATTACTTTAGAAAAATACAAAAACAAGTGCCAAGTTTATGTGCTACACGAAATTGTTCACAATAAATATATAGTAGAGGACTTTAAGAAACAAGGAGTGGTTTTTGTGAACAGTATCGAGAAAATTGAAGATAATGGAGGAATACTGATCTTCAGCGCGCACGGAGTGTCAAAAAATATAGAAGATGAGGCAAAAAGAAAGGGTATTCAAGTGATTGATGCAACATGTCCTTTAGTCAGCAAAGTGCATAAAGAGGCAAAAAGGTATGAAAATAGTGGTAAAGAATTAATTCTCATTGGGCATGAAAACCATCCAGAAGTTAAGGGAATTAGGGGAAGAGTAAACAATCCTATCACTTTAGTACAAACTTTGCAGGATGTATATGATTTAAAGGTTAAAGATCCAGATAATTTGTCTTATGTTACACAAACCACATTAAGCATCGATGATACTCATGAAATTATTGCTGCTCTGAAGCTCAGATTTCCAAGTATAATAGGTCCAGATTTAAAGGACATATGCTATGCAACGCAAAACAGACAAAATGCTGTTAAAAAGCTAGCTGAAATTGTAGACATGGTATTAGTTGTAGGAAGTAAAAATAGTTCAAATTCAAACCGCTTATTAGATCTGTGCACTGCCAGAGGAAAAAAAGCCTACTTGATTGATAATTATAGCTGTGTGAATAAAAGCTGGTTTCAAGGCGTAGAAAAGATAGGAATTACTGCAGGTGCTTCTGCTCCTGACATATTAGTTGATGAATTAGTAAATTACTTAAAAATAAATATGAATACAAAAGTTTCAGTTATGCCAGATGGGTTCACTGAAAATGTTCAGTTTAAGTGTACTAAATGGTAATGTGCAACAAAGTGCGTCAAACCAAGCCTTTAGTTCAACTCAAATTTCAGTCTATTGGAAAAGAAAATATCAAGCTGATATATAATTCTCGTTTGTCAGGTTAAGTTATGTCTAGTATACCTTCGCCTTAAGGTAAGAAAATCCTACAGGGGAATACTAAAATATAAAAAACCTTCGTCATATAAATGGGTTAATATTACTACTAATTTTATCAAAAGTTTATAATATAAATAATGTTGCTGTGAAAATTCATAATAATATTTCCCTCTAATGTTTAATGAATTTCAATACATTACCTTTTTAATTCTAGATAAGTATACACTTTGTTAATATGTTTGGGTCAAAATCCAAAAGTAAGTTTATGCTTTCTATCGGAGAAGAAGGCATAATGTTACTATATTTTAAAAATAATACTTTAAATAAAAGGTATTTTGTTAAGGGCAAAAACGATAAAGCAGTTTCCGATTTAATTTCATGTCTTTCATCAGATAAAAAAGCACCTTTATACCTAGTGCTTAATCATGCAGATCAAAATTACTCGCTACAGTTTATTACAAGGGCAAACAAGATTAGTGCCTATCTATCAGCAAAAATAAAGATGGAGCATTTTTCTCGTAATAATGACATAAGTTCAGTTTTTTTGGTTGAGAAGCCAAACAAATTCAATCAAAACTGGTGCTACCTTATTGTTTCATCAAAAGCAAAGCATTTAGTAGAATATTGGTTGAATGTGTTTATTGAGATAGGCTCCAACTTTAAGGGAATATTAATGTTTCCTATAGAAATAAGTAATATAACAAAAAAGATTCTACATAAAGATCCTAACAATTGGAAAATTATAGTTGCTGCAACTAAAACGGGAGGCTATAGACAAGTGGTTCTTAAAGAGAATAAAATGGTATTTACGCGTTTAGTACCATTTACTAATGATAATTTACCAGGAATTATTGCTGGTGGAATATATCAGGAAGTGCAAAATACTATTCGATCCTTAACTAAGTTTGGGTTTGAAAAAAATAACCCTATCGACCTTTGCATCATAGTGTCAGAAGATATTAAAGCTAGTTTATCAGTCATAAATTTTTCAGAGAACAGTGTGAACATATTAACTCCATATGAGTTAGGCAAACTATTAGGAGCAGAACTAGCTATAAGTGAAAAAGATAACTTTTGCGATACCATAATTTTGTTTCACAGCTTTAAGAATAAATTAGCAGCTATTTTTAATACAAAGGAAACTAAAGAATTTTATCTATTCAATTACCTTTATTTAAACTCTCCTCGAATTTTTCTATACTTCGCTTTGGTTTTAGTTGTAATTAACGCCCTTTGTTTGCTAAATTTGTATTCAAACTTCAATGTCGCTGATAATTTATCCGCAAAGCAGAGCACCTTAAATAACCAACTAATAAAACTTAGCCAAAGCTATAATGTAAAAAAAATAGATGAAATTTACGATTTTATTAATATCAATAATATTTTATCAAAAATAGAATACTCTCCTCTTACACAAGTTAAGTATGTAGAAAAATTAAAAGTACCAGGTATCGAACTTCGATCATTTGAATGGAATTATAATGAGGCAAAAAGTTATATTACCACAACTTTAAGGTTTGATTTTCAATCCGGTAAAAATGTTTCTTATCAATACGAGAAACTACAAAAAAATTTAAACGATAATTTTCGTACCTATGACATTAATATTTCTAGCTTACCTCCTGCTAAAGAGCAAAACCTATCTATTGATGTTGAAATAGGAGAGGCAATGTAGATTAATGACTATCTCTCAATTAAAAAGAAAAGCTACAATTCAGTTTATATCTTACTTATTATTATCTACTGTATTAATAGGGTTATCAACATGCTTTTTTATCTATAACAAGAAGGTTTATAATAAAAATCAAACCGCGGTTGAGGAAATACGTTCTATTAACTTACAGATTACTGAAATTCAGAAAAAAGAAATCATTCTAAATAAAAATCTAGATTCATGGAAAAGAATTTCTTCTTCAAATTTACATAGTAGTAAATATATTGCAAACTTAAATTTTGAGCTTAACAAGCTATACAAAAGATACTACATATTAGAACCTGAAATATCAATTTCTATACCTGAAGAAACTGAGCTCTACAGCAAAAGTAAACGCACAAAAATAATAAAAAGTGAAGTGGTCCTAAATTTAAGCTCAATCAGCGATAAGCATATTTTTTTATTTCTACAGTCTATTCCAAATCTGCCTGGTTATGTTATGATCAAATCTCTTATTTTAAATAAGCAGAGAAATATTGATGCTGCAGATATAAATCAGATTTTAAGTGGTAATATGATAGAGGTAGTAAGAGCTAATATAATTTTTGATTGGTATACCATATTAAGTAGATGAATATAAAGCTGTTTTTTATTTTTACGCTGCTATTTTTCAATGTCAGCGCATATTGCAATTGTGAAGATCTTGTAGAAAATATAGGAATTTGTAAAAAATATTCTTGCCGGCAATATATTAGTAATGAAGATTTTATTGAGCATAAAATATTAGGGTTAAATAGTGAAAATTTATGTGTATATATAGAAAGACAAGGCAATGATGAAATAGTTTGTCATCATTCTAATTATGGAATGATGATAGAAAAGAAGTATTTTAAAAGTATTTTAAAAGTTGGAAATCAAGAGATTAATGATTTTATTGATATAGCAAATTTGCGTGCAAAGGAGTGTTTTTTTATCAACAATTATAAACCAAGCTATATAGATCGAGACGATATAATAAAGGAGGCAACAGAGAGTGACTCTAATACTTTGTCGCAATATAGTAACATAAAAAGCATGTTTTTTGATGAAGAATCAGTTAATAGAATAGTCAGTGAGATGGAAAAGTTTAACTTACAATCTTCAGGAGCTGCAAAAGAGGAAAATTTTAATTGTAAAGTAGTAAGTTTAGATTCAATTTTATACTTTTCTCCAAATACATGGAGAATATGGGTAAATGGAAAGCTGTTTATAAATACTAAGGATTTAAAAGTGCACTCAGTAACTGAAAATTATGTAACTTTTTCATGGGCTGTAGACCAAAAGATAACAAAAGAACGGATAAGCAATTCTAAAAATGTACATTTTGGACATGGAGGTATTATGTTTACGCTTTATCCAGAACAAAAATTTGATTTAGATAGTTTATCTATTAAATAATCTAATACATTTGCGCTTGTAGCTCAGTTGGATAGAGCGTTGCCCTCCGGAGGCAAAGGTCGTGGGTTCGAATCCCTCCAAGCGCGTTTTTAATTAAATTTGACAATAATACTTCCACATAAGATAATAAAGAGATTTACTTTAAAGCATAATTATGTCTAGTGGTACTATAAATAAAGTCATATTAGTTGGTAATTTAGGAAAAGATCCTGAAATTAGGACTACACAAAATGGAAAAGAGATGGCAAGTTTTTCGATAGCCACATCTGAAAGCTGGACTGACAAATTTTCTGGTACGCGTTCTGAAAAAACAGAATGGCATAATATTGTAGTTTTTAGTGAAGGATTAGTAAAGATTGTTAAAGATTTTGCGCGCAAAGGTAGTAAAGTTTACGTTGAAGGTTCTCTAAGAACTAGAAAATGGACTGACCAAAATGGTAGTGAAAGGTATACGACAGAGGTGGTGCTATATAACTTTAATAGTGCCCTTACCCTTTTAGATTCACGAAACAGTATGTCAAACTCTGATTACAAGCCAAGTGAATACAAACAAAATGAAACAGAACAAAAAGATAAACACAGAAGTTTTGACAACGATATAAAAGAGGAACTAATTGATGATGAAATACCATTTTAATAACTTCAATTGAAATCTACATTTTTATGGACTGCTTGTGTTACTCCTTTTAATTATAATGGAAATAGCATAGATTACCAAAGTTTGCAGCGTTTGCTTGCAATACAAACTGAAGCTAAAAATGGTATAGTGTTGCTGGGTAGCACCGGTGAAAGTTTATCACTTTCTGATTCTGAGAAGCGTACATTAGTTAAATTTGTATGTAAACTAAAATTAAATACAAAAATCATAATTGGTGTACCAGGAGTGAATCTATATCAGACTCTTGAATGGCTTGATTTTTGCACAGACATGCCTATTCATGGCTATCTAATGACAACTCCCATTTATGCAAAACCCGGAATCATGGGACAAACTTTATGGTTTGAAAAGCTGCTTGAGAAAGCACATGTGCCAGCCATGCTTTACAATATTCCATCAAGAGCAGGAGTGAGTCTTAACACTGAAACTGTGCATAACTTATCCAGCCATGAAAAATTTTGGGCTATAAAAGATTCAAGTGGAACTGTTGATACTTTAATTGAGTATAAGAAAGTTGCACTAAATATTGAGGTGTTTTGTGGAGATGATAATATGATATCCGATATGGCTGCTAAGGGTGCGGCTGGTCTAGTTTCTGTTGCTGCCAATGTTTGGCCACGTGTAGTACATGAATATGTTAAGCAATGTATGAGTGGCAAGAACTCTCAGGCAGATAGTTGGCAACAAGCTTGCAAAGCTCTATTTACTGCCAGCAATCCAATACCTACTAAAGCACTCCTGCATAACATTGGGCTCATAGAACACAAAACTGTCCGACTACCACTCAGCACAGAAGACTTGCCTTCTATTGAAACATTGAGGCAAGCTAACGAAATGATTCTTAGATGGAAAGAATTGGCCAATGATTAGTGCTAGGAACACGACCTATACACCATCAACTTCCACACCCGCATCAAATGAACTAACTTGTTATGGTGGAGAAAAGCATTCATTTAAAAGGAGAATAACAGCTCCATATGCTATTGAAGTGATAATACTTATAATGTTAGATGAGATATCAAATCTAGCTTAAAATACAACTTATCTACTCAGCTTCTTTTGAAACTACTGTAAGCATAATATCTATAGCTAAGACATTGTACTACCGTACCACTAACGAGTAGCGGAATGACAAGTTTGTAGTTTCTCAAACTTGTCGGTAAATCTCAGTCAGTTTAGCTACAGCTGTATACTTTTAACTCTCCCAAAAGAGAATTAACCATGTGAAATTCTAGTTGATATAATTTAATGAATGGTTAATTTTAACTATTAATTTATTTAAGAGACTTTGATGATATTCAGCCCGCTCACTTTTCTATTTTCCATATCGCGATGGGCTTGAATTATTTCATCAAATTTATATTTTTTATTGATCCGTACAGTTAAAATTTTTTTTCTTAGCATCTCGAAGATTTCCATTGTGGTAAGCACTAATGTGAATCTATCATGCTTATAGTGATATATTGAGGTTCCAGTTGCAAATAACGAACGTGAACTAAGTAAAGAAAAACTAATAGGAGCGTTACCTGATATCTGCCCGTAGGAAACGTATATGCCGAACCTACCTAAAGATTCAAAAGAAAGCTTGCTTGTAGCGTAACCTATAGGGTCATACACTGCACCTACTCCTCTGTTTTGCGTAATTTCCATAACTTTAGAAACGAAGTCTTTATCATTGTAGTTTATTGCGTATGTGCAGCCACTTTGTAAAGCTATCTTCATTTTTTCGTCAGAGCTCACAGAACCTATCACTACACCTTTTTTATCCTTTGCCCATTGGCATATTATTTGTCCTAAACCACCATTAGCTCCATGAACTAATACAAAAGCACCAGGCCTGATTTTATAAGATTGATTAACTAAATAGTGAGCTGTCATACCTTTAAACAGCACTGCAGCGGCAACTTCATCAGATATATCATCTGGAATTTTTATCAGATATTTCTGATGTATAATGCGCTTTTCACAATATGCCCCTGGAGGAGCTGTGGAATATCCAACTCTGTCTCCAACCTTAAATCCATCACTGATTTTTTTACCAAGCTTTTCAATCACTCCCACTGCTTCCACTCCAAGCGCTGATGGCAAATCTTTAATTTTGCGCATACCTTTTCTGTGTTCTAAATCATAACGATTTAAGCCGATAGTTGTGTGACGTACTAAAACTTCCTCGCTTTTTGGCTCGCCTATGTTCTTATCTACAAATTCTAATACTTCTGGTCCTCCAGTTTTTTTAATTTGTATAGCTCTAACCATGATGAATGTAAGATAAAAACTTTGATTATGTTATCTAATAATTAATATTTTGCAAAATGTTACTTACAGTTTATATACTATATAAGCGTATATTAATAGTTTTAAGGTATAAATTATAATGAGTGGAAAAATTTGGCTTTATAGTGTTTTGCATAATGTGTTGTACAAAGTGGATAAAGATAACGATTTAGATATTAGTAATGTAATAAAAAAATAAAAGAAAGGCTAGAAAGTGGAATGCGAACTTCAAGCGAAGAAAATCGTTATAAATATTTATACACTTCTTGGGAAAAAAAAGGTTTTGATATTAATCACGAATTTGATTTGAAAGACTATGATGGCTTTCCAGTAGATAGTCTCTTTTCTATTGCTATTAATTGCAAACCTTGCGTTTTACTAAATCTAGCGCAAGTTTTAATAAAAGCAGGGGCTAACGTGCAAAGCGAAAAAGGATATTTACATGCCTGCGCTTTGATTCGTTCTCCAGACGTGTTAAAGGCTCTCATAGAAGCGGGGGTAAGTGATAGCCCACATGAACACTACGATGGAAATACCGCTTTAGATTGCGTTACTCAATTATATGGTACAGATAAGTCAATTAACTGCGAAGATTGCTGTAAGATTCTAATTAAGCATACATTAGAAAGAAATCCCAACATAGAAGTGCCAAATTCTGTAAAAAATAATAAGGAATTGGCTCAATATTGGAATGCTTGTGAAGCAAATAATGAAGGATGGGAATTGATTACACCAAGCACTGAAACACAAGTAGTCAGTGCGCAAAAAGCAAATAAGAGCTCCTGTTCAATTCAATAGATCTGTTGTATAACTGTTGTTTGAATTACAATAGGAAAAGGTTTGTTATTTAAGCTTAAAAAACGTATACGATAGTGTTATTTCACTTAAATCTTTTGTGCTATTGTCACACATTATTTCAGGGTCTATGTAAAAGGATACGGGCATAGCTGCTTTTTGTTTTGGCTGTAATGTTTGTTCTTCAAAGCAAAAGCATGCAACTTTATTGAAATATTTACCTGCTTTAAAAGGTGTGACATTATATACTGCCATTCCAAATGAAGGCTGGTCAGATAAATTTTCTGCATAATAAAACACTAAACTTTGTTGCCCTATATTTGTATCGATGTAGTTAGTTTCTGATTTAAATTCCCAAGGCAGACCGGACATTATATCAGCATTAAGGTGAACCCTGATTTTTTGGTCAGTTGCGCTTATTGTTGCATTAGTTGCTTTTCTCGTTGTGCCACCATATCCAGTAGCTTTGCAAAAGATACTATATAATGGTACCGAAGCATACGCAAGACACAGCATCAATACCACTAAAGATATTAGGAGGAAAACTATAGAACTCTTATTGCTTCCCCTTAAAAAGGAAAACATCTAATCCTTATTGTTGAACAAGTTAAGTAACCTAAGTAAATTAAGGAATATATTGATGAAGTCAAAGTAAAGATTAGTTGCGCCGAGTATGGCCAACTTAGTGGTTGCAACTTCTGAGCCATCATTATACCTATAATAAACATCTTTGATTCTTTGAGCATCGTATGCGGTCATTAAAGTAAACACTATCACTGATACAAACGATATTGCAAAGTGGAGAGGACTGCTTCCAAGAAACAGATTAACTATAGATGCAATGATTAACCCCCAGACTCCCATAACCAAAAAAGAGCCCATACTTGTAAGATCTCTTTTGGTAGTATTACCATATAAAGCCATAGAGCCAAACATGATCGATGTAATGAAAAACGCCCTTGCTATATTTTCTGAAGTATAAACTATAAAAACATAAGATAGGGAAAGCCCCATTAAGACTGAAAATAAGAAAAATATAGTAACTGTGGACTGAGCACTTAAGTGTTGAATCCTAAAAGACATATAAAACACCAATGCAACTGGAGAGAACGCTATTACAAGCGATAGAACGGGATTAGAATAGATCACCGAAAAAAAACCAGAAAATACCGTTAAGAACGCAACAAGTCCTGTAATGCCCAAAGCTAAAGCCATATAATTATATACTTTAGTTAGGTAACTTCTGAGCCCAGCGCTATAATAAACGCCTTGAGAGCGAATATCTTGTTCATTTCTCATATAAGACATAAATGTAACTCCTTTATTATCTCTTGATGATACATTATAATACAATACAGCGTTTTTATCAAGTATAAAATGATATACTGCAATTGCAATTAAATAGCGGAGTTCCCAGGAGAAAAAATGGACAATTATCAATACTGATGTGTAAATAGTTAAAGGTTTTGGACTGTTAGTAATTTATAAGACATATAACAGCAGTGGTATCTGTGAGAATCAAGTTGACTGGTACGCAATTAGAGAATTTCTTGCATAACTATAAGCAAGCCAGTTTTTGGTAGCGTGTAACTATTATAATAACCCCAGCCAATAGAAACTATTTTCACCATCCCCTTATTTAAGAGGAATGGTGAAAGTAGTTTTTGCATTTACTAAGGCATTTTTCTTATAGATACTACACCAACAATCCACTATTTTTTCTATGTCTCGCGGGGTAATCTTTGGACCTATGCTGATTCTAATTGAACACTCTGCTTGCTCTTTTGTTGCTCCCATTGCAAGCAAAACATGAGAAGGCCCAACTTTTCCAGAAGAGCATGCAGAACCATTGCTGACTGCAATATTATTTAAGTCAAAATGCATGAGCTGCAAATCATTCTTCACTCCCGGCATATAAATAAAACTTGTGTTTGGCAACCTTTTAGAATTTTTGCCAAAGACCTTGATATCACTGACAAGACTTAATAACTCACACTCCAATTGATCACGCAGCTTCTCTACTTCATCCATTTTTGATAGAAGATCTGGAATGTTTTGCAATGCAGCAGAAAAACCTGCAATTGCGACAATATTTTCTGTACCACCACGCAATCCTTTTTCTTGCCCACCACCTATTATAATAGGTTCTATTACAAGCTTTTTGTCAAATATTAAAACTCCACTACCTGCTATACCACCAAATTTGTGAGCAGATAAAGTAAGTAAATCCACTCCTAAATCTTCCATATTCACTTCAATTTTCCCAACACTTTGAGCAGCGTCAGTGTGGCAAATTGCTCCAAATTTGTGTGCTATTTTAGCTATCTCCTCAATAGGTTGAATAACTCCGGTTTCGTTATTTGCCATTATAACTGAAACTATTGCTTTATTTCCTTTAAGTTCGCTTAGAATTTTCTCTAGCTCTAAAAAGTCAATAATACTCTCTTGATTAACGGGTATTATATGTGGATTACATGCAGAATTAAGAATTGAAGGATGCTCTATAGCTGAAATTACATGCAGATAACCTGCTATTCCTCTCATGACGAGGTTATTCGCTTCAGTTGCACCAGATGTAAAAACTATTTCTTTATCATCTGGAACGCCAAGAGCATCACGTACGTTATCTCTTGCATCTTTAAGAATCTTCCTCGCTTCTTGTCCTCTTTTATGCAGCGATGATGGATTTAGTGTTTGTTTTGACAAAACCTCAAATATACTTTTTTTTACATTTTTACTCATTGGAGCAGTTGCATTATAATCAGCATACACGCAACTACTATTTTCCAGAGAGAATAAACTCACAGGCTTACTTGTCACTTACCATTAACCAATTATGTACGTTAACTTTAACACGATAAAAAATTTATTGCAAAGACAGCGAAATTAATACATAATTAATAAGTAATTTAGATTATTAATGCCTGTCAAAACAGGTTCTTATGAGGAGTCATAATGGTAGAAGTCTTTTTAAATAATTCGACAAAAAAGATAGAAGGTAGATACCATCAAAGCAAAGATACCAATGCACCGGTTGTACTAATTTTACACCACCATCCCCAATATGGTGGTAGTATGGATAGTAAGATTATACATAGTATATATGAATCCTTTATCGATAATAACTTTTCTGCATTGACAATTAATTTTCGTGGCGTCGGAAAATCTACCGGAACTTTTGATAAGGGTATAGGAGAATTAACTGATGCTGCAGTAGCTATTGATTGGCTTCAGGAGCATAACTCTAACAACGTTCCAATTTGGATAGTCGGTTTTTCTTTTGGAGCATGGGTAGCTATGCAGTTGACAATGCGCCGTCCAGAGATAGTAAGTTTTGTTGCCCTTTCTCTTCCAGCAACTAAATACGATTTCTCTTTTCTCTCTCCTTGTCCAGTTCCTGGACTTATAATACAAAGCAATAATGATACAATTTCAGAAGAAAGCGATGTAACAGAATTAGCACAAAGATTAGTAAATTCGGTAAGAAGTGACTATATGGAATACCATATATTAGACGATACTAACCACTTTTTAAGGGATAAAGAAGAGGAAGTAGCTAAAATTATAGATAATTATATAAAACTACGCTTAAACAGTGCAGCTACTTCTTCCAAAAAAGCTAAAAAAGAGATAAGAGTAAAAGAATATGCCTAACTTTACAAATGAAAGAAATGAGCGTATTAATATCAATAAAAAAAGTCTTGTTATGTTTAGGCAGTCATTACTCCTTATTTTAGCGATGTTTATGTTGTCAGGGTGTTTCCTAAGTAAACAGCGTAAGTTAAAGAGTCCATGTATAAAAAGCAATGAAAGCATTTCATGCGAATTATACTCTGTCAATGATCATTGGTTAAATAAGTATAAGGTATAGGTAGTTTTGTATTGTACTGTTTCTTCCATTCATAGCTTCACTAATGATCCATTACTTAACTGGAAAATGTGATCTGCTTTTTTTGCAAGAAGATAATTGTGTGTTACTATAAGCATAGAGCTATTATTTTCCTTTACATACGAATGTAACAGCAAAAATACATTCAAAGAATTTGTTGGGTCTAAATTTCCTGTTGGCTCATCTGCAAGTAAAAGCTTTGGAGAGTTTACAATGCTTCTTGCAATTGCGACCCTCTGCCTTTCTCCACCAGAAATTTCAGATACCATACTACTTGCTTTATTTTCCAGACCAAATTTTTCCAATATTGCTTGCGATTTTTTTTTTGCTTCAGCTTTGCTTCTTCTTGCAATAAGCTGAGGAAGCATAATGTTTTCCAACACTGATAACTCTTGTAATAAATGGTGAAATTGATAAACAAAGCTAAGAAAATTTCTTCTTACATGAGTTTTATATTTATTGCTGGCTTGCGTGCAATTTACTCCATCTATTGTCACTACACCTAAAGTTGGCTCATCCAATAGGCCTGCAATTTGCAATATAGTTGTTTTTCCTGATCCTGAATTGCCAATCAATGCAACTACTTGTCCTCTTGTAATCTTTAGGTTGATATCTTTTACAATAGCAGGAGTTTTTTTGAAGCTCTTACTCACAGAAGCTAGCTCTAGTGCTACATCACTACCCATATTATAAAAAGACCCAGTAAAGGCAATTAAACCGAGAAACTGTTACCACACCCACATCGAGACTTAGCGAGAGCATTCTTGATTTGAAAACCAGAACCACTTAGATCCTCAGTATAGTCTATAGTTGAGTTATTTAAAAATTTTGCTGAACAATTATCAACCATTAACACAGGGTCCCCATTTTCATCATTAACTATTATATCTTTACCACTTGTGCTAAAGCTGGAGTGAATTCTATAGTCCTCACTGTCTTCATAATCGTCGTCTTCGTCATCAAATTCATCATCATCTTCGTCATCCAAAGACATCTTCTTATTTACTTTATCCATAAGAAAATTATACTTGAAGCCAGAACACCCACCACCTGAAACTGCAACCCGCAGAACAGAACTCTCATCTCCTTCCTGTTCTACAAGGGAGTGGATTTTCCTTAACGCATTGTCAGTTAAGTTAATATTGTAATCTGTTGACATAACAACCACCGTCCATTATTGATAACTTATTATACTAGAAATTTTACATGTCAAACAATAATTTTCTATTAAGTTACGCGTGCTTTCCAAATAAAACAAAAGGAAGAAATTTCAAAGAGCCAGAAGACGAAAATCGCAGCTGTTTTCAGCGTGATAGGGACCGCATTATTCACTCTAATGCATTTAGGAAATTAGGATACAAAACACAAGTTTTTATCAATTATGAGCATGACTACTATCGCACTCGGCTAACTCATAGCCTTGAAGTTGCGCAGATTGCAAGATCCATCGCACGCAGGCTCAGCCTAGATGAGGACATTACTGAATGCATAGCGCTTGCACATGACCTTGGTCATCCTCCATTTGGTCACGCAGGTGAGGATGCTCTAGTTCAAGTTGATAACGAGAAGTATAAGTTTGATCATAACGTTCAAGCTATAAGGATTTTAACTTATCTTGAACAAAAGCATGCTGACTTTGATGGTATGAATCTAAGCTGGGAGGTGATTGAAGGTGTTGCAAAGCACAATGGCCCTCTACTTGGTCAAAACGCGGTATCTCACACAAATAATCAGCTGTTATTAGAATACAATGAAAAATATGATCTAAAGCTTGAAGAATTTTCAAGCATTGAAGCACAAGTTGCTTCGATTGCCGATGATATTGCTTACAATGTTCACGACCTTGATGATGCACTCAGAGCAAATTTAGTAACCATCGAAGATTTGCTTGATGTTCCTTTAATTGGCACAATGTTTAAAGACGTAAGGAGTGAATATTCAGAATTGGCTCAGAGCAAGCTCATACATGAATCACTAAGTAGAGCCATAGGAATTATGATAAATGATGTTGTATCTCAAACTGAAAGAAACATTGAAGCTCACAAAATAAAAAGTGTAGAAGACGTGAGAAGCTTAAACAAAATGTTAGTTACATTCTCATCAAGTATTGCACAAGCTACAGAAGAAATGAAAAAATTCAACATGGAAAAAATATATAGAAGCTATAAACTGAGCAGAACGATGAACAAAGCAAAACGTATAATACGTGAACTTTTTCAATGTTTTTATGAAAATCCGAAATTATTGCCCACAGAGTGGAATGAGCTTGCTTGCAAATCTCAGCAGCGTTCAATAGTGATATGTGACTATATTTCGGGCATGACAGATAGATTTGCCATACATGAGCACAGAAGAATCTTTGATACCTCATACGAAATGACTTCTTTCTAATGACCGACGATTATTTCATGTCGATCGCATTAAGACTTGCAGAAAAAAGTCTTGGAAATGTTGCACCAAACCCTGCTGTCGGATGTGTTATTGTAAAGGATGGTACAATTATTAGTGAGGGATATACAGGGATTGGTGGGCGTCCACATGCAGAAGTAGTTGCTTTGCAAAATGCTAAAGATTTTACTCATGGTGCAATTATGTACGTCACTCTTGAACCATGCTGCCACTTTGGAGTTACAGAACCTTGCACTGCAGAAATCATAAAATCAGGAATAAGAAAGGTAGTGATTGCAGCAATTGACCCAGATAGTAGAGTTTTAGGTGGGGGCATTAAAGCTCTAAAAGAAGCAGGAATTGAAGTTGAGCAAGGTATTATGCAAAAAGAGGCAGAAGAACTGAACGTCGGTTTTTTCACCACTAAAAAATTTCATAGACCATTTATAGCTTGCAAAATCGCAACAACTCTTGACGGAAAAATCGCAACATTTACAGGCGATAGCAAATGGATAACAAGTGAAGATACGAGAAATTGGGTGCATGAGCTCAGAGCAAAATATGATGCAATTATGATTGGCAGTAATACTCTTATTAATGACGATCCGCTCTTAACTTGCAGATTACCAGAGCTTAAAAATAGATCACCAATAAGGCTAATTATCGATAGCAAAGGGAGATTGAAGGAAGAGCATAATATTACAAAGACTGCAGGTCCCTTGTATAGCTATGATTTAAGCAAAGAGCCAACAACTCACTCCTCGGTGTCATTCCAGCGCGTGACGCTGGAATCTAGAAAAAAAGAAGAAGAATGGATCCCAGTGTCAAGCACTGGGATAACATCAGGAGGCTTGGCAGCAACTTGGGTGATTACAAACAATGAACTAAAGAAAAAAATAAAAAACATTAACTACTTAGTAGTTGATTCAAACGACACTGGCAAAGTCTGCCTAAAAGACATGGCATCAAAACTTGTTTCAGAAATTGGTATAACAAGGTTATTAGTTGAAGGTGGGGGAGTGTTAATTACAGAACTATTAAAGTGTAATTTAATCGACAGATTGATAATCTGCCGCAGTGGTAAAATTTTAGGCAATGATGCCACTCCTTTTATAGGAAATTTAGGAATTCAATCTATTAATAAATGTTACCAGTTCAAAAAAACAGAGATAATAGACTTTGATGAGGATGTGGCTGAAGTGTGGGATAAACTATAGTAGCCTTTATCTACTTGAATGATAAAGATAAAGAAAGAGGTAGAAAATCTACCTCTGGTTATGCTAATTTATTTAATTAGTTTGAAATATTAAGCTTAGTCTTAAGTTGCTGCTTAACACCATCATCTTCAAGTTCATTAAGTAGTGTTTGTACAACTTCAGCTTTATCACCAACTGGTCCTTTATCACCAACTGGTCCTTTATCACCAACTGGTCCTTTATCACCAACTGGTCCTTTATCACCAACTGGTCCTTTATCACCTTCAGGTCCTTTATCACCTTTAGCGCTCTCCATTGCATGCATTTGCTGATATGAAGCATAAGCTGCTGCGGCAAAATATACAGCGGCAATAAATAGAACTGCAATTCCAGCAGGGCTAGCAACAAGTGCTAAAAATGCAGGTCCAGCAATTACTTTAGTAGCAATCAATACTGTTGTTATTGCTGCTGCTAAAGATGCAGTTGCAACTGTACCTTCAATACTCATTTTTGTTATAGGTGCTATGTTTTTTAGTTTCCATATACTTGTAGTCATAATCACTTCCTCCTTATTAATGTTAATAAAAAATTAATCATATATCAATAATGCACGCTAGTCAAGCATTTTATTAACAACTTAGTATTTTATCTACTTTCTAAATTGTTACTAATTATGTAAGATTGATATATGGTAAATGGCTGGCTGAATCTTGACAAACCAATAGGAATTAGTTCTGCGCAAGCTGTAACCCAAATTAAAAGGATTTTTGGAATAAAAAAAACTGGTCATCTGGGAACACTTGATCCTTTGGCCTCAGGTGTGTTACCGATTGCTCTTGATGAAGCAACAAAAACTATACCGTATTTATCCTGCGACTTAAAGGCATACAATTTCACAATCAAATGGGGAAGGTAAACAACTACGGACGATTTAGATGGTGATATTATTAGAACCAGCACTATAAAACCTCAGTATAATCAAATAAATTGTGCGATTAAGGATTTTATTGGTGAGATAACACAAACTCCTCCTCAATTTTCAGCAGTAAAAATCGAGGGAGCAAGAGCATATAAATTGGCAAGAAATGGACAAAAAGCGAATATAAAGCCTCGACGAGTCAAAATACATGAACTGAAATTGATCTCTGTTGATACCATAAATAATAGTGCTGATTTTTCTATGACGTGTGGTGGCGGTGTATATGTGAGATCAATTGCTCGGGATCTTGGAGTCACATTAAATTGCTTTGGACACATTACAAAATTAAGAAGAACTATGGTAGGTGATTTTAGAGAAAATAAGTCAGTGACGATTGAACAGCTTATTGAAAAAAATACAACAGTCCATCCTTTGGTGTCATTTCAGCGCGTGACGCTGGAATCTAGAAAAAAAGAAGAAGAGTGGATCCCAGTGTCAAGCACTGGGATGGCAGAAGATGATGGAGTGACAGGAAGTAATACAAAAAGTTTCATCATCCCCATTGAATCGGCTTTAAAATCGATGTTCAAAGTTGAAATTTCCTTAGAGAAAGCGGAGAAAATCAGAAAAGGTCAAGAAATTATATTAAATAACTTGCGTAATTTAAAGAATTATGATATTTTTTATACGATAGTGGGTAATGTACCTATTGCAATTTGCAGTTTTATTCATGGTTACGTGAAGCCTATTCGTGTTTTTAATATTTTGAAATGAGGTTTAGATGTCAATAACATCCCAAAAGAAAAAAAATTTGATCAGTACATATGCAATTAAAGAAGATGATACAGGTTCATCTTTTGTACAATGCGCAATTTTAACCGAGAGGATCAGTAATTTAACTGAGCACTTTAAAGTACATAAGCATGACCATCACTCTAAGCGCGGTTTACTTATATTGATAGGTAAAAGGCGCAAGCACTTAAATTATATAAAGCGTAAATTTGGTAATGAAGCCTATCAAGAATTAATAGAGAAGTTAGGCATTAGAAAATAATCGAGGAATTTTGTATGTTTGAAATTATAAAAAAATCTACAGATTGGGGTGGACGTACCTTATCTTTAGAAACTGGAAAAATAGCACGTCAAGCTGATGGTTCAGTAGTTGTAAATTACGGTGATACTTCTATTTTAGTAACTGTTGTGCATAAAAAAAAGGAAGAAAATGTTGATTTTCTTCCTTTAAATGTGCAGTTTATTGCAAAAAGTTATGCCATGGGTAAGATTCCTGGTGGTTTTTTTAAAAGAGAAGGAAAGCCGTCTGATAGAGAAACCTTAATTTCAAGAGTAATAGACAGAAGTATAAGGCCGCTATTTCCAGAAGGTTTTCATGATGAAATTAGTGTAGTGTGTAATTTATTAACTTACGATACAGTCAATTCTCCTGAAGTACCAGCATTGATAGGTACTGTCGCAGCTCTTGCAATTTCCGGTGTTCCTTTTCACTTTACTATAGCTGGAGTTATGGTCGGTTGCGATGAAAACAACAATTATATACTCAATCCTTCCGTTCAAGAGATGAAAGCAAGCAGTTTGGATCTGTTTTTGTCTGGTGATGAAAATTCGATTTTAATGGTCGAGTCGGAAGTCAAAGAGCTTTCTGAAGAAAATGTTCTGAGTGCAATAAAATTTGGTCATGAACATCTTCAACCTATCATTAAGCTTATAAAAGAATTTGCTGATACAGTCGGTAATAAACCTGAAAGCTTTGTTCCTGTTGATATATCAGATGTAACTCAAGAACTTGAAAAATATGGCAAAGATTTTGAAAAAGCATATTTAAAAACAGTAAAACAAGAGCGAGTTCAAGCTCTAGAAGCGGTCAGAAATAATATATTAAATACTCTTAAAGAGGCTGGAAAAGACGAAAAGTTAATTACTTATGCAGTAAAAAACTTTGAAAGATCTTTAGTGCGTGAAATGATTAGAAAGAAAAGTATAAGAATAGACGGTCGTAAGTATGATGAAATACGCCAGATAGAAGTTGAGGTTGACATTCTATCCAAGACTCACGGTTCTGCGCTGTTTACAAGGGGTAATACTCAGGCGCTAGTTGTTACTGCTCTTGGTACTACACAAGATGAGCAAATTGTGGATGATATTGAAGGAGATAGACGTGAGCATTTCATGCTGCATTATAATTTCCCTCCATTTGCTGTTGGAGAGGCTTCTGCTATACGTGCACCAGGAAGGAGAGAAATCGGTCATGGTAAACTTGCTTGGAAAGCAATTCATCCTGTTTTACCTGATAAATCTGAATTCCCTTATACAATAAGAGTAGTATCTGAAATTATGGAATCTGATGGTTCTTCTTCCATGGCAACAGTTTGTGGAACCTCCCTTGCATTAATGGATACAGGTGTACCAATAAAGGCTCCTGTTGCTGGAATTGCTATGGGCCTCATCAAAGACGAAAACGAATGTGTAATACTTTCTGATATACTAGGTGATGAAGATTATCTTGGCGACATGGATTTTAAAGTAGCGGGAACTAGTGAAGGAATTACGGCGCTACAGATGGATATGAAAATTTCTGGTATAAGTTTTGAAATTGTTGAAAAATCTTTAGAACAAGCAAAAGCTGGAAGATTACATATCTTAGAAAAAATGAATGCAGTAATTTCAGAACATAATAAGAATATAAAAGATCATGCACCAACAGTGTTATCATTTTATATAGACAAAGATAAAATTTCTGCAGCTATTGGTGCTAAAGGAAAAAATATACGCAGTGTATGTGAAAGAAGTAATGCAAAAATTGAAATAGGAGATGATGGTAAAGTCTCTGTTTTTGCCATGAGTAATACTGAAGCTGAAATTGCAAAAAATATGATGATTGATTCAATAACAGAACTAGAACAAGGTTCTATAATTGATGCTAAGGTTGTAAAGATAGAGAAGTCTATTGTAGAGCTAGAACTTCTTAATGGAAGAAAAGGTAAAATGCATATAAGCGAGGTAGCTAATCAACATGTAGAGTCTATTGAGGACATACTTAAACAGGGTGATACCTTCAAAGCTTTGATAATTGACTTTGAAAAAGGTGGGTGCCCAAAATTGTCAAGACGTCGTGTTGACCAAGAAACAGGTGAATTTTTTGAAGGTAAGCTTTACAATGAAGAAAGGAAAGATGGTTTAAATAACAGGGATAATTATTATAACAGCTCTTTTAATAAAAAACCTGGAGCTAATTATCAGAATAATAGACCTACTCGTCCTCGCTCTGGTTTTAATAATAGAAATAGGCCAAAATTTGGTAATAATGATTCATCATCAGGTTTCTATTGAGAGTGGAATTACTTTCTATCATCCCAGTGTCTAGACACACAATCGTACAAACATTATCTGTAGGATGCCAGTGTGTGACACTGGCATCTACCGTCTTAAACATCAAGATAAAAATTATTATTTTTTATCATAGCATTTAAACAAATGATGATTTTTCTCATTACAGCAACTTTAGCGGCTTTGCCAGAGTCAACTAAACGCTGGTAAAATACTTTCATTTTTTTATTATGACGCATTGCAACCACAGCAGACATGTATAATGCTTTTCGAGCATAAAATCTGCCACCTATGATTTGAGCTTTGCTTATTTTCCTTCCGATTTCGTTGGTTTTTGGCAACTAGACAAGCTATTTCCTTATTATCTAACCTACCAAGTTCAGGTACCTCTATGAGTAGGATACTTGCGGTCAACACCTTTATAGCTAGTTAGCAGTTTGCTTTTTTCCTTCAAATCAGGATCAGAGTTCTTCTATGTCTTGCCTAATTTGCTCTTTTGCAAATTCTATCTGTTTTTCTATATATTCCCTGGCTTTTCCTGTTGCAAACGGCACTTATTTGCATATCGTTTAGATTGCGCTCAACTGCTCTTTTAGTTCTTCTTGCTTTTGTGAAACTATGTATTCTATTACCTCGTCATTTTTTGTGATAAATTCAGCATATTTTTCTAGTAATTTTGCATCTAATTTATCTGTTTTTGCAAAGTGGTTGCAGACCTTTGCAAACCCGATTTGGGTGAGCTCTGTGAACAGCTATGTTATGTTCCCGTAACAACTTTATGACAAGTTTTTCATAACCACCTGTTTACACATAACCTAACAAGTACGTTAACTATTTTTGACTTTATAAACTCAGATATAGCTCTTTCTACATTTTCTATACGCTGATGTTTATTATCGATTGAGATATCAAGTGTTTCTTTTGAAACATCAAAAAACTGTTCTAGCCATTTTTGTACCTATAAATATAATCAAATAATAATGTAAATGCTGTACAGGATTGTTTTTAGATCCCCCTACCGTTCGTACTCCATTTTTTAAAGCTAGGAGTGTACTGAGATGCCTACGATTTCTATCAATCAATCCAATTGACAGCTTGCTCATTATAGCCTTGCGGCTTTGATTTAATATACAATCATTTATATTACCTTAAAGCCTTACTATGCCTTTATTATCCCTTTGGGGAAACCTCTTTTAAGTTAGCTATATGATACCACTTGTTATACTTTCAACACTTATGATATCTATTCCCGCTGAGTTAGGATTCATTACCTATAATTTGCTTTTTTTGTTTTTTGTTTGGTAGAAGTCATAGTCCTATCCACCTTGTTTGAGTTTTATTTTTATGACTCCCCCACAAGAACCGTGCTTGCGTAGAGTAGGTAGCCAGCGAGTTACTACTAAGCACTTTTCCAACAACCCCTCTCCGAACCACGCATGACTGTTTCCGTATCACGTGGCTCTCCGATAATCTTTACATTTTAAGGAATCACCATCATATTTACCATATTGGATTTTCTTATGGCATTCATGACAAACAACAAGAGTTTTCCTCTGTCATTCAATCATTCTTTTCTTCCATTCAGGTAGTTTATCAGTTCTATTCCGTTTCATATAAATATTTTGAAATTGTTTGCATGGATCCGAACACATTTTTATTATCTGAGGTTAAAATACTAAAATATTGAAACTTGAAAATGAAAGTGATATTAAGAAAGAACATAATATGTATTAAAGAAGAGCTTCACATTTATAAATGAAAACATCTATAAAAAATTCATAATTATTTATAATTTTTTATTAATCTTTTTATGCGAAAAAAGCAAAAAAACTTGGAAATGGAGGTTATAGTGTGCCGTAGTGATGCAAGGAATGGTCAGAAAAGAGCAAACTGAGTACTTAAGCTACGCAATAGATGAGGGTGGGCCCCTCGGAGCCGATTTACAAGAGCAGGCTTCAAACAACCATAAGCTGCTTTGGTAAAGAGCCAAGGTAGTGAGCGTTATGGAAAAGGCGCAGTTATGTGTCATGTGTGAAATAGAGAGATGAACGAAAGTGAACCACTGATAAAGTGTCGAAACCATAACTGATGACGTCAAAACCAGGGGCTTATAACTCAACTGGGATAAATCTACCGGGAGCTTGTTTACGGGGTAGGAGGCGTCCGGCATAAAGGTGGCATGAATCTATTTTAGGCTATTGTGTAGAACTACGGGAACCTGTCGTTTCGATGATAAGGGAGAAATTCAAGGAGCTAAACTCTAAGGATGAGAGTACCAATGCGGAAAACAGGGGCGCGTAGTAGTGAAGAAGTTTCTGTAATGGAAATGGAGCGAAGGAGTTGAGTTATTCAGTTTTAATTATGTATCAACCGAAAGGGAGGAGTTAATGAATAAAACAAAGTCTTTTGATATACCAAAGCAACTTATTTGGAGGGCTTATAAACAAGTATCGAAAAATAAAGGTGCGGCTGGTGTGGATGAGGTATCGATAACAAGGTTTGAAGAGAACCTGAAGGATAATCTGTACAAACTATGGAATCGGATGTCATCAGGAAGTTATTTTCCAGAGCCTGTAAAAGCTGTAGCAATACCGAAAGATACGGGAGGGGGACAAAGAATTTTAGGTGTTCCTTCAGTATTCGACAGGATAGGGCAAACGGCCGCTTCTATGTATCTTGAGCCGCTAGTAGAACCAAAATTCCATGAAGATTCATATGGTTATAGACCGAATAAATCAGCACTGGATGCGGTAGATACGGCAAGGAAAAGATGCTGGAGGTATGATTGGACGATAGATCTAGATATATCCGGGTTTTTCGACAATTTGGATCACGAGTTGGCATTGCAAGCTATCAAGAAGCATACAAATTGCAAATGGGTCATACTATACGTTGAAAGGTGGATAAAATCCCCTATAAAACTTGCAGATGGCAGTAAGGTAGTTAGGGATAAAGGAGTTCCGCAAGGAGGTTCAGTTAGCCCAATCATCTCTAATATATTCATGCATCATGTGTTTGATATATGGATGAAAAAGAACTACCCGACGGTACCATTTGAGAGATATGTGGATGATGCGATAGTGCACTGCAGAACAGAGAAACAGGCAGAATTTGTGAAAGTAATGATCGAAGAAAGATTGGCTGAGTATAAGTTGAAATTACATCCTGAAAAGACACAGATAGTGTACTGTAAGGATGACAATAGGAGAGATGAATTTCCTAAACAAAG
>NZ_QPIP01000006.1 GCF_003344345.1 Wolbachia endosymbiont of Cylisticus convexus
TGGATTGTATATTAAATCAAAGTCGCAAGGCTATAATGAGCAAGGAGTGATACTGTCAATTGGATTGATTGATAGAAATCGTAGGAATCTCAGTACACTCCTTGCTTAAAAAATGTAGTACGAACGGTAGGGGGATCTAAAAGATCGAATCACAATCCTGTACATCATTTATATTGTTATTTGATTATAATTTATAGGTGCAAAAATGGCTAGAACAGTTTTTATGGGTATTGATGTTTCAAAAGAGACACTTGATATTTCAATCAACAATAAACATCAGCGTATAGAAAATGCAGAAAAAGCTATATCTGAGTTTATAAAGTCAAAAATAGTTAATGTATTTGTTGAATTATGTGTAGTAGAATCAACAGGCGGTTATGAAAAACTTGTCGTAAAATTGTTACAAGAACATAGTATAGTTGTGCATAGAGCTCACCCAAACCGGGTATATGCGTTTGCGAAAGCTTGTAACCATTTTGCAAAAACAGACAAATTAGATGCAAAATTGCTAGAAAAGTATGCTGAATTTATCACAAAAAACGATGAGGTAGTAGAATGTATAGTTTCACAAAAACAAGAAGAACTAAAAGAACTAAGAGCAATTGAGCGTAATCTAAGCGATGATGTTCACGCAAATATGTGTCGTTTACATAATGTGACAGGAAAAGCCAGAGAATATATAGTAAAGCAGATAGAATTTGCCAAAAAACAATTAGAGCAAGTTAGGCAAGACATAGAAGACATAATAGACTCTGACCCTGGTTTGAAGGAAAAAAGCAAACTTCTAACTAGCTATAAAGGTATTGGACGCAAAATTGCGAGTATCCTACTCATAGAAGTACCTGAGCTTGGTAGATTAGATAATAAAGAAATAGCCTGTCTAATTGGAGTTGCACCAAAAACTAATGAAAGCGGAAGAAAGGTAAGCAAAGCTCAAATCATAGGTGGCAGGTTTTATGCTCGAAAAGCATTATACATGTCTGCTGTGGTCGCAATGCGTCATAACAGGAAAATGAAAGCTCTTTATCAGCGCTTAGTTGCTTCTGGCAAAGCCGCTAAAGTTGCATTAGTTGCTGTCATGAGAAAAATCATTATTTGTTTAAATGCCATGGTAAAAAACAATAGTTTTTATCTTGACGCTTAAGACGGTAGATTCCAGTAGTCAAGTTACTCGGGTAAAGATATTCTTGACTTATGAGCCTTACGCTCCTAAAATCTTTATTTTTAGCTCTACTCATAATGTCAGTAACAGTACTCAGTGCACTTCAAATAATATTAGTTGTTGTATTGGTAATTTTAGTGCTCCTACAGCCACCTGGAAGTAGTTCATTAAGTGGCTTTAGTAGTTCACAGCAAGGAGTCAATTCGATAATTCCAGTAAAGTCTTCTGAAAATCCACTCAGCAGAATAACGGCTATAGTTGCTGGATTATTTATTATAAACACATTGCTATTGTCAGGATTATGCTCAAAAGACGTACATAAAAAATCGATTGCAGAAAAGATTATATTAGAAAAAAAACAAGAAAACAAATCCACTTCTGTTCCATTTGAAAATTAATGAAAGAGGCTAAATTTATTTTTGTTACAGGTGGGGTTGTATCATCGCTTGGTAAAGGTTTAGTTGCTTCAAGCGTAGGTGCACTTCTTCAAGAATACGGCTTTAAAATCCATATTAGAAAACTTGATCCATATCTAAACATTGATCCTGGAACAATGAGTCCAACTCAGCACGGGGAAGTATTCGTTACTGAGGATGGCGCCGAAACTGATTTAGACCTTGGGCATTATGAGCGTTTTACTGGAATTAAAGCAACTAAAGACGATAATATAACAACTGGTAAAGTGTACCATGAGTTACTAAAGAGAGAGAGACGTGGTGATTATTCAGGCAAAACTGTACAAATCATTCCTCATGTGACAGATTTAATTAAGTTGTTTATTTTTAATGGTACGGAAGATTTAGATTTTATAATATGTGAAATAGGTGGAACTGTAGGTGATATTGAAAGCCAACCGTTTTTGGAAGCCATACGCCAAGTTAATTACAAATTAGGAAAGCAAAAAGTTATCCTTATCCACTTAACTTTAATACCATATCTCACTGCAGCGCAAGAATTAAAAACGAAGCCGACACAGCATTCAGTTCGAGAATTAAACTCTGTGGGATTACAACCGGATATTATAGTATGTCGCTGTGAAAAAGAAATTTCCAATAATCAAAAAGAAAAGATAGCTAATCTTTGCAATGTTTCCTTATCTAATGTAATACCTGCTCCTGATATAAATCATATATATGAGCTGCCGATCTTGTATAATCAATGTGGGCTTGGTACACAAATTTTGGACCACTTTCATTTGAGTAAGCCAAAACCACGCTTAACTGAATGGGACAAAATAGTACACTCTATGAGACACCCAACACAAGAAGTTATTGTTTCCATAATAGGGAAATATACTGAATTTCCTGACGCATATAAATCACTGATTGAAGCACTAAATCATGGCGCAATTAGCAATAAAGCCAGAATAAAGGTAAATTGGGTCAACTCAAGAGAAGAGAATGGAAAATCTATAGATGAAAAGTTTATAAGAGAAAAACTACGGAATTCTCATGCAATCCTTGTTCCAGGGGGATTTGGTGATAATGGAGTAGAAGGTAAAATATTAGCAATAAACTATGCCCGTACAAATAATATTCCATTTTTAGGAATATGTCTTGGTATGCAGCTCGCAGTAATTGAATTTGCTCGCAATGTTATTAAGCTTGAAGATGCACACTCTGAAGAATTTCATAACTGTAGACATCCAATCGTTAAGTTAGCTGGCGATCAGGACGACGATCTTGGTGGAACCATGAGACTTGGGGCATACAAGTGTAATATAAATGCAAACTCTAAAATGATGGATGCATATAGTAACACTACTATTTCAGAAAGGCATAGGCATAGATACATAATCAATTCAGATTATAAAGATGATTTGGAAAAAAATGGGCTTCTATGCAGTGGCATATCAGAAGATGGAACGTGCATAGAGGCAGTGGAGTTAGAGAGTCATCCGTGGTTTATTGGTGTGCAGTTTCATCCAGAATTTCAATCAAAGCCGTTTTCTCCTCATCCTCTCTTTACATCATTTATTAAGGCAGCTATTGACAATAGGGTTTAATAGAACTTAATAGATAAGATTCTGAATAGAGAGGTAAAAAATGCTACTAGGAAACAGTAAAGACACCATCACATATAGACCTGTAACCTTCGAGAAGTTGCATAGGCATATAGAGCAAATAATATATAAATTAGAGGAGGATCAAGTTATAGAGGACATAATTGATATAATGGAAGAAGTAGGTGTAGCCGTAAACGAACTCAGATCGGTAGAAGAAATAAAAAATATTTAAAGCGAGAAATAGATAGCCCTGTAAAAAGGACAATGGTCTCTAGTAAAGTCTATAATCTACAAAAAATAGAAAAATCAAGAAAAGAAAATTATATTTGTCTAAGCACCTAATGTTTAAGTACCAATACATGGAATTTGCCATAGAGCAAGCCAAACTTGCTCAGAAAAATGGTGAGGTGCCAATAGGTGCTGTAATAGTGAGTAGAAACAATATCATCTCCTCTGCACACAATATATCTAATGACCCAACTGCACATGCAGAAATGTTAACGATTAGAAAAGCATTTTCAACATCAGTACTTTATGATGCTGATATGTACGTAACGTTAGAGCCGTGCCCGATGTGTGCTCAGGCTATCTCTTTTGCAAGAATTAAACGGTTGTACTTTGGAGCTTACAATCCCAAAGGCGGAGGAGTTGAAAACGGTGCTAAAATATTTCAATTCTGTACCCACATACCTGAAGTTTATGGTGGAATATTGGAAACAGAATGTTCTCTTTTGTTAAAAGACTTCTTTGAGAAACTAAGAGCTTAGTGAGTGATTCATAGAGAGTATTTCAATATTTTTTGAGTAAAATCTGTATTATAATTGTATCAACTGCAGTGGAGTCTGATAAATAAGTTCTAAGTACTTTTCATAAGGAATTTTTCCATTAAGTGAGCTGGCACCAATTATAGTAAAATTCCAAATAACCTAATTCCTCCTCAAGTCTAGTGTATAGCTCCAAAGAGTGGTAGTGTAGATTTAGTATAAACAATTCTGAAGATTTTGTCCATTGACCGCATATGAACTCATAAGGAGTAAGACCTTTGAGAATTTTGAGCCGTTTTGCGTAATTGCAAGCCATAACGAAGAAAGATGCTCTTTCAGCTGTTTGGTAGTAGTATTTTTCACATCCTTCAATGTACGTTGACCATTTGTCCATGGGTGGCTGGCTTTTGTTAGCCGATGCTCAATGTTATTTTCTTTACAAATGCGGTCAAATATATGCTTAAAAGCATACTTATGACGATTCTGATTGGCAAATTGTATGCCATTATCAGTAAGAATTGTATACGATAGAATCCTTCTATCTATTTTTTCTAGATTTCAAAGAAGTTATCCACATATAAAAGCATATAATTATAGCATATTCTTATTAGAGAAGTTGAAAGTGCTCCTATATTATGAATATAAAAGGACAAACAGCTGATCAACAACTTATTTCTCTAAGGTTTTAATGTATTCCGTTAAAGCCCTGAATCCAATGTTAGAAACTGTATCTTCTGTTTTAAAGGCTATTTCTTTCACTTTTCTACAAAAATCAGGTGAAAGCTTTAATGTTAATCGTTGTTTTGGTTCCCGTCCTCTAATAAAAGCATGGCCCTGTTGATCCTCTTTTTTATAACCTACAGCCAAATTACCAGAAGTTCTATTCGATCTATGCTCTAAAATTGTAGGAATTATTCATTTTTTAGTGGACACTGAAAACCTCCTTATAAATAGATTTAATTGCCTTTAGGTCGGCTGATTCAACAATCGTCATACCTTTTCTTTTTTAGTTACAACTGGATTAGTACTAACTTGATTAAGTATCCAGCCGCTGGCATACCCTCCCTATTCCTAATGATGTCTTGCAATACTATACTTAGTCTGTGTCATTTCTCCTTAACATCAGCAAAAGCTATATACTAAGTCTGGAATTGCTTGTCAATACAGTTCTTTATTGAAAAATATAGCTCACATTTTTCTTGGTCTTGTTTTCTTCCTGCTGCTCTCCAGTATTGGCCTGATTTTTTCAAATTGCTCTCGATCTATATCACTTGTTTTGCATAGATATACCTCATTCTTAATCTATGCCTATTTTACCTCATCATCTAGAGATTCTTAACAGGTTCTAAGGTTTGAATTTACACATTCAACCTTATTTTCTCTCATTTCTCTATAACTTGGCAATGTAGAACTTGCTATATGTAATCCGGTTACTATTGCAATCAAGGTAGCTGCAACACCACAAACTACTGCACCAGTTGCAGATGGAACCATCACAGCAGCAGCAACAAACAATCCTGTAATAACAACTCCAACAACATCTTTTGCTAATGAGGTGTAAAAATCCTTTGTGCTTTCTTTATATTTAGTTTCTTGTTCATTGCTTGGCTTGGCAGTTTGATCAGTACCTGTGTTCTCTTTCTCTACATGAGGTGTGTTTTTCTTCTCTATTGATGATTCAAGCAATTTAATTATTGCAATATTTGAGTAGTATTTATGATGATCAGAATTGTTGGGATCTTCTTTAAACTCAGAATCTATTTCAAGTTTTTCTCTAAGTGATAATTTTTCCTCTTCAATTATTTCTAGAAGATTTCTTATGCCATCTTCTGGTATACCTGTCATATAATCTAAAAGTAATTTAACTCTTGGCGCATTACCATCCATAATGGCGTCACTCAAAGCCTGAACTTTCTCTTCTTCAGTAAATCTCTTGTTATTCAAGAGTATCTTCATAACTTCAGCGCTCTCATTGTGAGGAGCCGTATTAAGAATATTTAGTATTTCCGCATGATCTATGTAATCTAAAAATATCTCAAACTCTTGAACTTTACTTCCATTAATGGCGATAGACAAAGCATTTGATTTTCTTTCTTGATCAAATTTACCGCTATTCAAAAATATCTTTATAACGTCAAGTTGCTCACCTACCACAGCGTAATCCAATACGGTTTTAGAAACAGTATCTCCAATGTCAATTTTAATGTTTGACTTAGCGAGCAATTCAATAGTTTTGAGAAATGTATCATGATCGTTTACAATATCATCTTTCCCTGGGCGGAGGATATCTATAAATAAATCACAAATCTTTGCATCTGTTGTCCCACTTTGTTTTAGCTTCTCACCAAATTCCTGAGCAGTTATATTAGGATTACTAGCTACAATTTTCCTTATCTTGTTGTATGATGTAGAAAATTGATCATCTTCATTTTTGTTGCTAGGTTCTGCTCTATCTTCTTCTACACTAGATGTGTTTTGCTCCTCTTCTTCCTCATTTATCGCTGCAGCTATCTGTTCTTGCTTAGGAGGAAGCTCGAATCCGTTTTTAAGGAAAAATTCCCTAACACGTAGGTTGTCACTTTCATCTGCAAGTTTTAGAAGTAAGTCTCCTAATGAATGGCCTCCTTCATATTTATCTTGAAAATTAGTTTCCTTAAATTTAGTAAATCTACTCTTCTTTAGTTCGTTTTGTAAATCTTCAAGATTATTGATGCTATAGTTATATTTAATACTATTTATTATAATATTACCTACAGTCCGATATAACTCTTCAATATCATCATTACTATATGCCATAATTAATCCTACTACTATAATGCTTATATTATACTAACTTTCCCACAATCAGTCAAGGAATCTTGCAGTCTCAAATGGCATGATATATATTGGATTCTTTAATTCATGATTCTCGAGCAAATGATGGAAGATTTAGCCTACAAGTTAGTGAAAGTGACCGAAGCTGCAGCACTTGCTGCACATAAATTAGCAGGTTTAGGTGATGAAAAAAGAGCTGATCAAGTTGCAGTTGATGCAATGCGTAGAGTATTAAATTCAATAGAAATAAATGGTACGATTGTAATTGGCGAAGGTGAGAGAGATGAAGCACCAATGCTATATATCGGAGAGAAGGTTGGTACAGGAAGTGGCCCTGAGATTGACATCGCTGTTGATCCACTTGAGGGTACCACAATTTGTGCTCATTATAAACAAGGAGCAATGTCTGTTCTTGCTGCAACGAAAAAAGGTAATTTTTTACATGCACCTGATGTTTATATGGAAAAGATAGCAGTAGGAAAAAATCTCCCAGAGGGTGTAGTCTCACTAAAAAATAGCGTCGAAAAAAATTTAGACAATCTAGCTCAGGCAAAAAAATGCAAAGTAAATGATCTTACAGTAACTATACTTAATCGTGAAAGACACGATGGATTAATAGTGAAAATCAGGAAGTTAGGAGCAAAAGTTAAGCTAATAGATGATGGTGATGTTGCTGCTGTAGTTTCACTAATAAATGGCAATCACGATATGTACATTGGCACAGGAGGAGCACCAGAGGGAGTGCTTGCAGCTGCAGCGCTGAGTTCAATTGGTGGACAGATGGAGGGAAGATTAATATTTGACACGGATCAATTAAAAGAAAGAGCAAAAAGTCTGAATATTCATGACCCAGAAAAAATCTACACCATAAAAGATATGGCAAAGGGTGAATCAGTATTTATTGCAACTGGAGTAACAAGTGGAGAATTTGTGGATGGAGTAAAATTTAGCCAAGATATTTGTCTGACTCATTCATTAATAATATTGCCTGGTAAAGTAATAAAAATACAAACAAAATCAATATCTTGAAAATTTTTTGTAGAAGCTATCTATAGCTGTCCTATAAAAAAATGAGTTTACATATTAATTTTAGCTTTACAACATTTGGCATTAAGTTATAATTAAGTTTATTAATATAAGGGGTGCACAATGTTGAGTGGTTTTAGTAATTGGCTTATTAATAAATTCAATTGGAAAGGTTATCAGTCTGAAAAAAACAATAATTTTATTCCTGAAGGAAAAAGTAAAGAAAACGTAGTTACCCCATCTCCTAAAACAAATTCTCAAATTGATCCTGCAATACAGAGTGTACTCCAGGATTTTGAGAAATTGGATTATAATGATAGTAAGTGTTTTAACAAAATAGCAGAGAAGTATAAAAAAGAGAGGGGCCTTTTTGACTATTTAGTGTTAAATAAGTACAATAAGATAGTCAATATATTAGATAATAAGCTTCCTGATCTCAAAAGACAAGAAGAGTTTAGAAAGAGATTGGGTGAGTATATTCATTCTAGGATTAGAGAAGGGATGAGTTATGAAAAAGAGCTTCAAGATAAACTTGAGTTTTTCAAAGATAGGGTAGAAGAAGTATTATCAAATTTTAGAAAGTTGAATTTTGGCCTCAAGGATAATGTGTGTAAGGATGATAAGGATGCTATAAATTATAATAGAGGCTGGCCTGCGGATCCATTTGATAAAATAGCAAATTATTATCGAAGAGAAAAGGATATTTTTCTTTTCAACTATGCGATATTAAGTAAGCAAAAAGAAATAATGAATATATTAGATAAGAAGTTTACTAATGAAGATCAGAAAAAGAATTTTGAAAATAGGTTAGGTAGGTATCTTCTTCGAATTAGTGAAGGGATGAATGATGCAAAAGAATTGCTAGGAGAAGATAATCTAATAGGTTTCTTTGATGGATGTTATTGGCCAGATGAAAAGGCAGGGCGTTTTGTTAATCATTATAATAATCTTAGTATAAATATTATTAAACCTGGACAGAGTTTAGAAACCAGCCGTCTTTTCACTGACAAAATTGAAAGGATGGAAAAGAATAAAAATGAGGTAGAAAGAGTAAAAATACACAGTAATGGTAAAAGAACCGTAACGATTGAAAAGAATGAAAAGCAACAAAGAAACTACTGCTTTGAAGAAGATGCAATATGCAACTTGGAAATTAGATGGGGTGCAAAAAATGAGAAAGTTAACTGCTTTATTAGTTTAAATGTAAATTCTGGGAAAATTGAGATTGGGAAGGCAACTATTAATGATAAAGATGTTGAATTAGACGAAATTTTGAAATTAGCTGAGCAAAACGAAGATGTGCTTATAGAAGGTAAAGCTTTACATGAGTTTTTAGAAGAATATCTGAAACAAGATGTACAATCGCAGGAAGAGATAATAAAGAGATGTGATGAAACCCCTGGAAGTAAACTTGATAACCTGGGGATAGGGCGATTCTCTTTCTCTCCTTTATCTGAAGAGGAGATAGATGAAGAAGAGATAAGAAAATTTCGTACTGCAAGATCATATGACTGACTTTGATGGAACTGGTATAATAGGATAGTAGTGGGATTGCAATTATGCCGTGTAGTTATGAAAATTCATGGGCTGCATCAGGAAGGTATTAAGGATTTGTGTATTAATTACACATTAAACCTAAAGTGCACTATATCACCATCTTGTACGATATAGTCTCTGCCTTCGAAGCGAATTTTGCCTGCATCTTTACAGGCTGATTCGCTTCCATACTTTACGTAATCATCAAAACTTATTGTTTCTGCTTTTATAAAGCCTTTTTCAAAATCAGTGTGAATTACACCTGCTGCTTTGTCAGCTGTTGATCCTATTTTTACTGGCCATGCCCGTGCTTCTTTAGGGCCCACAGTAAAGAAAGTTATCATACTCAGCACTTCATACATAATACGCGCTACTCCATCAAGTCCTGATTCTTGTAAGCCAAATTCTGATAAAAAACTCTGTTTTTCTTCTTCGCTACCAAGATTTGCAATATCTGCTTCGAGTTTTGCTGAAATGCAATAAAATTTACTTTTATTTTCTTCTGCCATTTTTTCCACCCTTTTAGATAGTTCATTACCAGTTATGATATGCGTATCTTCAACATTACAGACGTACATAACAGGTTTTGTTGTCAGCAATTGAAGCAACTTCATTTCATCTTCATCAATATGCTCTAAACTTCTTGCAGGCTTACCAAGTTTTAAAGTAGCTAAAACTTCCTGAGTCAACTCAAGCTGTTTCTTTAGTTCTTTATCACCTTGCTTTGCTTTTTTTTCAAGTTGTGGTAGCCTTTTTTCTATACTGTCAATATCAGCTAGAATTAATTCCATTTCCACCACTTCAGCATCTGATATTGGATCTATTTTATTGTGAACGTGGCTAATGTCGTCGTCTGTAAAGCATCTGAGCAGATGAACAATAGCATCAACTTCTCTGATATGACTCAAAAATTTGTTTCCGAGTCCTTCACCTTTGCTTGCGCCCTTCACCAAACCTGCAATATCCACAACTTCTAATTGATTGTAGATTATTTTCTCTGAGTGAGCAATCGCGGCAATTTGTTTCAAACGCTGATCTCTTATTGGCACTTTGCCAACATTGGGCTCAATTGTACAGAAAGGATAGTTTGCAGCTTCCGCTGCACTTGACTCTGTAAGCGCATTAAATAAGGTTGATTTTCCTATATTTGGCAGTCCAACTATGCCACAATTAAAGCTCATATTTACTATATAAAATTATAGTTATTGCATAATTCAAGAATTTTTGCTATACTTAATTACTTATTAACAATTTTATTAGTATATAGCTTAAGTTAAGTAAGGTAAAAATTATGATTATAGCTGAGAAACAAAAATTACCAAACAATCTTCTTGATGTTGATGCAAAAAGGCGCAAGATTTCAGGGAGTGATGTAGAAGAAAAACTTTCTAATAGCCAAGTAGTTAAATATGATACTGTGGGTGATGGCAACTGCTTTTTCCATGCAGTGTTTGGTGATAACAGCTCCGGTTCATATAAGGCTGAAAGAGCGCAAGATATGAGAATGGAATGGCACAAATTTTTAAGTCGATTTACATCTTTAGATGATCCAAGTATACCAGCTCCTTTAAAAGATCAGCTAGAAAAGATTTTTAATATATTTTTAAACAAACCAGAAAATTTAACTGGCAAGTCTGATAAAATAAAGGAGTTGGTTGAGCAAACAAATAGGGAAATTGGAAATGCTGAAGGTAAGGTGAAGAGGTTAGTAAGTGAAGCTGTTAGCAAATTTAGTATATCGCATGATCAAGCTATGTCTGATCTAAGTGAATATGCAGAAGCTCTTTATAACATTGGTAAAAATGACTATAATGCCGAATATAGAAGTGATTTTATTGCACGCTCATTTCTTAATGAGCCTGAGCTCTACCGAGCTTATCTAGAAGCAATAGAAAGTAAAAGTTATTTTCCTTTCATTGAAGAAGTTCAGATATTAGCTTCTTTAGCTAACATTGAAATTAATGTCCATTATGAAGTTAGCGGTAGAAAAAAGTTTGAACCAAATCCTGAAATGATAAATGATGATCAACTAAATCAGGTATGTAATCGTGAGAGTTATAAATTAAACGGTAAGTTATGGGGCAGTAAAGAGCGAGAAACAATATATCTTGGGGAGAATCATTACTCTAGAGCTAAGGTTGTAACTAAGGAAGTTCAAGAGCAGGAAGACTTTCTATTAGCAAAACAACTTCAGATAGATGAGATCTTAGAATATTGTAACCTTTCAAAGGATATCTCTGAGAGGGTAGAAGTTGAGAAGAGGTTTGATGAGTTATTGAGAGAAAATCCTGGAGGAAGAGTTCACGATGTTATAGAGCAGTGCGTTAGTGATATAAAGCAGCGCATAGAGCGCTCTGAGAAGCAGAAGTTTTTGGGTCCATCTTGTAGCATGGAAGAAGCAAAAATACAAGGACTATCTAGTCAACAGCAACAAATACTTGCACAGTAGATTTTCATAGCCCTATATACCTCTATATGGGGCGTTCTGTAAAATTACCTTAATTCTTTCGATTTATACTAAATAAAATATAAGGATGTGCTTAATTAATGATTTATTGATACTTTTATTGGTACAATAATATATAGCTTAGAGGGATGAACTTAAATCAACAATTACTAATAGATTTACATGACATAGAAGTCAATATAATCAAAAAGGAAAAAAACTTTGATTTCAGAACTGCTTTGATATCACTTTTCAAAGCTTTATACAAATTATTTAAAAGTAAGCAGGATATTTCCAAAAAAGACTTAGCTAATGCAGCAGAAAAGGAAAGTAGAAGGCTAGGATTAGAAGGTAGATATAACTGGAATGAAATGTTCGATTTAGAGAAAGAAGCTACTGAAAAGGCAGAAAAACAAGGCGATAAAGAACAAAAATTAAACAAAATTGATAACTTCTATGTAGGGCAGGCAATTAGTAATGGAAGCTGTTTTTTCGATTCTTTCAGGCATAGTCTAAAGCAGCAAACAGGGATACAGGTTACTGTAGAGCAGTTAAGGACTGACTGTAAGAGATTTTCGCAAAACAATCCTCCAGAGTGGTTTAGACGTTCTATCTCTCATAGCTATGATAATAATGGCCAGCGCCGTAATGAAAACTTGAATGCTTATGCAGCAAATATTATGTCTAATAATAGATGGGGTGATCCCGAAGTTGAAGGTAGAATACTTTGCGAAAAATATGGTGTAAAATTGCATATTGTAGAGAGTAATCCATGGCATACTACTGATAAGCAGCAAGATCAGTTCTTGCATCAATTAATAGGTAGTTCAGGGTCAAAAAATGTAGGTGAATATAATAGGGTAAATTATACTGATAATAGTGTCTTACATATAGTAAATAGGGGCCATGCCCATTTTGAACCACTGCTTAATAGAAATAAAATCTTAGCAAAACAAACGCAAGAACAACAGGATTTCTTGCTTGCAAAGCAACTTCAAGAAAGAGAAGATTATTCGCTAGCAATGAAACTTCAAAAGCAAGAATATGCAAAGCGGCTTCAAGGGCAGGAGTATGCACAGTCTCTTAACCCAAGATGTAGTATGGAAGAAGTAAAAATAGAAGATCAGCAGCAACAAATACTTGTGAAATAATAGCTCTATTCAGAAGCATGGTTAATGTGTGAAGATTGAAGTAAAAGTGGTGTTATTCAAACTTTTCTATCTAATGCTTAAGCTTAGATGTTTACAATGGTGTCATCCCAGTGTCAAGCGTACAGCTGTACGAACCATACGCGTCAAGTTAAGAGAATACGCCCAATATAGCAACCATTTAAGGTTTATTTGTTATATTTATTTTTTAAGAAATCTTGATCTAAAATAAGATAATTTTTTTTAAAGAGTCTATAAATTACTAATTTTATCGTTTAATGTCTAAAATAATTTTTACCGCTTCTCTTCTTTCTTATGTCACTTTTCCTTAATTTGACGCATATGGCTGTACGAACACTGTGATTTGGGCTAATAAAGAAGGTGTCATACGAGTAGCCCCTTTGGTGTCATCCCAGTGCTTGACACTGGGATCCAGGAATTTTATTAAGTTGGTAAGCAGAAAAGTAGCCGTTTTATGTTAAAATACAACATTTTGATGATCATGAAAAAACTGGATTCCAGTGTCAAGCACTGGAATGACACCATCTGCTACGCGAATTGCCTACAAACCACAATGTTCGTACAGTTGTGTGTCTGGGCACTGGGTTTGTTGTAGACTTACTTTTACTTTGCCTACCTTATTTTACCACTCTCCTGCCTATATATTTTTATATGAGGCTTTTTGCAAAAATTTTGCATTTTGTGTAATATGATCTTCAATGTGTATAACCCAAATGCGAATTGATCACGAAACTAGTGTAATTATTGATGCTATAGAGAAATTTGGTGGTGAGGCAAGACTTGTTGGTGGGTGTGTTAGAGATTCAATTTTGCAGCGTGACGTTCACGACATTGACCTTGCTACCAATCTTCTGCCTGATCAAGCAATTAAAGCGTTAAAACTCCGTAATATAAAAACTATTCCAACTGGCTTAAAACATGGAACTATCACTGCAATCTTAAATCAGAGGTCTTTTGAAATTACGACACTAAGGCATGATGTAAAGTGTGACGGTAGGCATGCAAAGGTAGAATTTACCAATGATTGGCAAGCTGATGCTTCAAGGCGCGACTTTACGTTTAATGCTCTTTATGCAGACAAGCATGGCCATATATACGATTACTTTGGTGGCACTCAGGACTTAAAAGCACGAAAGTTAAATTTTATAGGCAATGCTGAAGATAGAATTAAGGAAGACTATTTACGTATTTTAAGAGCGTTTCGTTTTCACGCTAAAATATGCATAGGAGATTTAAGTGATGAAATATTAGATGTATGCAAAAAACATTCACACATGATCCAAAATCTTTCTGGAGAGAGAATAAGAGAAGAAGTATTTAAACTGTTGGAGTGCAATGATCCTGTTCCAACACTTAAGAGCATGCAAAAGTCTGATGTTCTACAAAAAATTATTCCAAAAGAAGTAAAATGTGAAATTTTATCTTCACCACTTCTTATCAACACTAAACCTCTTACAAAACCCTCTGTCATCCCAGCGTATGGCCATACACCTTTCCTAGATCCCAGTGTCAGCTACTCGAATGACACCAAACCAATCGATGCATTAGTAAAATTAGCGTTGCTTCTTAGGACTGCCGGAAGTCTTGGAGAAGACGTGAGCAAGTTTTTACGTCTTTCAAATAAGCAAAAGAAAAAACTGTTATTTTTATTATCAAACAATATCAAAACAGAGCTTTCAGAGAAAGAGCAAAAAAAATACATATCTTTATTTGGTATAGAATTATATTGTGATTTAATGAAGATTTGTGGTGTTGAATCTGAAACAAATGTTGATGAATATATTTCATTTGCTAATACATTCAATATTCCAAAATTTCCTTTATCTGGCAATGATTTAATAAGTATAGGTCACCAGCCAGGAAAAAGTTTGGGTAGGAGTTTAGAATTGCTAAGACAACACTGGGAAAACAGCTCCTACACTTTAACAAAAGAGGAGCTGATACTTTATGCTAAGAACCTGCTCTAGCTACTCTCTTATTATTTGATAAAAAAGATATATTTACAGTATTAGTGTGACTCATGGAAGAATTAGGTGGATATTCCTCTTTAGCTTTTTCTGTTAATTGGTATTCATTTTTTTCTCCTGTAATTTTATTGCACATCCTCTGATCTGGAGATATAAATGTATCCCTTATACTCGATGCCAATTGTAACGACTGGATATTACTTGAAAAAAATTTCATTCTACCTTTTATTAACTCCTCCAGAACAATTTCTTTGAGTAAACCATTATCGGTGTTATTTCTGCTACGAAAATCTTGCAAGACAGAATCTGTGATTGCAGCAGCACCTTTTTCATTCCAACTTAACTTTTTCATGCATTTTTTAACAGAAGGTAACAGCTTACCTTTTAATACGCCATCACGTAGCTCCTTATCTATTTTTCCAATATCACAATATTTTTTGACAACTCCTTTAACTTCGGCTTCTATGATCTCTCTTGCAGATTTTGTAAAATTACTTTCTAGTAATTCAAGTAACTTATTGCTTTCAAATTTACCATCACCTTGATTTGATAGAGACTTTATAGTTTTCGTAAGCACATTATGGCAAAAGCGTTTCTTTTCAAATTCAGGAAAACCTTTTTTCAACTCTTTATTTTTATCAGATAAAAATTTATTGAGGTTCTCATTCCCAAAAATCTTGTTAGACAATTTTGAAAGAGTTGATTTGGTAGTTGACTTTGCAATAGATACTATACTCATTGTATCTAGCTCTTTAGCTTTTGTTTGCTCTTGTGTATCTTCTGTTAACTTTCCATTTTGTTGTTCACCTCCAGCTGTTGAATTTTCAATTTTCTGTATTTTTAACTCGTAATTTTCTCCAAGTGTTTCTGAATGTGCTTGAATCGATGATAGTGCAACACTGTGCGAAGATTCTAATTTTTTCCTCAATTTATCTGTTTTAACCAATAGACCTTCTTTTTCTTCCTGTAGTTTTTTAATATCAATTTTTGATTGATCTTCTGCTTGTTTCCGTTCCTTTTGTAACTGCTCAATTTGTTTCTCTTGCTTTGCAAGTTCTTCTTTTAACATTTCTGTTAGATCAAAAGAAGTTTTCTTTAAGCTATCATCTATTCCAGCTGATTCCCACTCTTTACTTTCTTCTAATGTCCGTACTTGTTCTTGTAACTCGGTAACTTCATTTTCTAACCTCTTGTTCTCTTTTTCAGCAGCACTTAACTTACTACTTGAATCTTTTAATTTATCTTCTAAATCAATTTTCTCTCTCTCCAATTGTTGTTGAGCGCTTTGTAATTGAACAGTCAATATATTTACATTTGATTGTAGAGTTTCTTTTTCTCGACTTAAGTTACTAATTTTGCTTTTTAACTTACTCTTAAGTTCTATTACTTCTGTTTGTAGGGTTTTATTTTTATCATTCATTACTTTTTTATCTTGTTCTAAAGCTTTATTTAATTGCGTTAAGCTGCTTATTTTTTCGTCTTTTTTTTCCATCTCTACTAAATTTTCCTTTATTTGTTCCTCATGTAATTTTTCTATTTGATTTGTAACGCTTTTTAGTTCTACATAATCACTTTCAAGTTGTGATCTTAATTGCTCAGTTTCTTCTGACACTGAATCATTTATGGGTATTGTTTGTGGTTCATCGCCATCCACCTCAATATCAGAGCAGTCTTCATCAGTGGATTCACCACTTACTTTGAAGTAAACTCCTTCATCTTCACTCTCTTCTTTTGTAGCTTCAAGTTTTAAATCAACTTGAACACTTTCATCTACTGTTATAAGACCGTCTGTTTGCGTTGCCATATATTGAAATGTAGTTTTATCTTCACTCATTATCTCACTCTGAATCTCTTGTGCTACAACTTCAGGAACTTGAATACTTTGATCTACTGCTTTAAGAGCATCAGTCTGATCTGCAATAACTTTATTGTAATATAGGATATTCTCTGCCCATTTACTCCATCTCTTTGGCAGTATTCGTCCAATTGTTTTTAGATATAGCCAAGCAAGCACAGTAGATAAGCTGTATTTTTTTTCCTTTTGTTTAATATTAATTTTGTAGTTAACCATATTGTTAGTATTCAGCATAAAATTACCTCATTATTCTTACTTTGAAATTTTTAATGGTAATAAAATTATATATATTTGTATTAATATTAAATAAATATTAATACAAATGTAAAACTATGGTAAAGTTTTACACACTTCAAGCAGAAATACACGTGTTCGTAAGCACAGAATTTGCTCTTTCTATTGCTCTTGCTAACATTTCTTGTTCATTGTGCTGATTTTTCACATTAATTACCTGAGCTGCCAAATTTGCAGGAAAAGTGACCAAACTAACTTCCCATAATTCCACTTGCTTTAACACTCGAGCTCCGCTTTTACGATCAACATCATACTCTATAGGTATATAACCAATCGAAAGCCCGTTAATAGTCTCAGTTTTGAGCATTAAATATATTTCCTCTGCTTTTTGGATACCCAAAAGCAAATGTGCAGTTATATATAGGCCAACATCATTTTCGCAAATATCTATAATATTACCTATAGGTTCGCTTGGATTGTGCTGCCAAAGAAGTTTTATCTTGTTTTTATTTAAATTTTCCTTAAATGCTCCAGGCAATATCAGATCATTTTGTTTATCAATTATGTTAAAAACGCTCGCATATCCAGAAAATACGCCATTCTCTCCTATGCTTTTTATTGACAATGGTGAATAGAAAAATTTCTTATTCATAAAGCCTCCTGTAGTATTGGGAATTTTGTTTTGCAATGCACTGCATATAATAAAATTATATGCAGTGCTCTGAAAATGGGGAAGTACTTTTTTTAGTTATAAAATTTGTCGTTTTTATACAGAAGGGTAGGGGAGCTAGTCAACAAACTTTCCTGTAAATTTTCTAATCCTTGTGTATACCCCACTATTAAAGCTTAAGTATAAATGATACAGCACTATAGTTGTGTAGTCAAGGTAAATACTAGTATATTAAGGAAGTATTTATTATATTAATATAATTACTTAAACTAACAATTAATCACTAAAAGAAAATAAATTGAGCTTTTCTAGACTGCAAAATCCAGCTGTATGATTTGCAATTAGTAGGTCAAGTTACAACTGTACGAACATTATAGGTAATTTGCATAGTAGAAAGTGCTATCCCAGTGTCACCTGGGATAACAATAAAGGAGAAAGTAGGAAAGAGCTATCTATTCTGTCCTTGCATATTTTGTTGTTCAGTGGTAGCGTTTTCCAAATTTGTAGAGATAGTAGCAAACATCCTTCTCGCTAAAGCCGTTGACAATGCAGCACCAATTCCAGCTCCAGTTGCAGCTATAAAACCAGGGCCTAATAATTCCATATTTGTTTCAGCGCTGCTGCTAGTTATATTGTTAATTAACATCATCGCGCCTGCTCCTAAAGCTGCTACTAACCCAATCCTCGATGGTTTACTTGTTGCATCAAGAGAATATTGTACTACTTCTCTAAGCCCTGAATTCCTGTTTTTTAACGCTACTGCTATTGATGCTGGTAACATGACCATTATTGGCATGGATAATAGTCCTCCAAGTGTTGTACCAATAATTTCACTCACTTTTGATTTTCCAAGATTCACTCCTAAGGCTGTTATACCTAATACTCCAATTGAGGTGATAATCCTTACATTTCTCTCTTCCATTTCTCTCACATGCGCCTCATATTGTATTGCAGCTTCTGCTAACGCTAACCCAATACTATTTGGTTGCTGTGGAATCTGATTTACTCGCCCTAACTCTTGTGAAGTTTTCCCTCCAATACTTTTGACGGCATCTTCTAAGTCTAACAATGATCTGTTATTTAACCTTACGTTATCTTGACTATCACAAAGGATAATGTAGCCTAAAATTGGCATTCTCAGATCACTCATTTCTATATCATCATTAATATGATCTTTTAATTCATCAATAATCTTTAATGCTCGCTCTTTCATATCTTTTTCCTCTTCTGCATTAATTGGTGCAAGTATGAAAAAAATTATTCCAAGCAACTCTTGTTGTAAGTTTTTTAAATCCATGATAATTACCATTAATATTTAGTTAAATAATATAGTGCTATAGTTACTTAATCAAGTTAATTATTAAGATATTAAAGAATAAAATACCAAAGAGTAATATCCTTAGCCGTAAAATACAAAAATAACTGACGGGTTCTTTATAATTAGAAATATTAAGGAATTTACTAAATAAAAAAGGTAAAAGAAGCCCTAATTGTTATCTACTTTTCAGAGTCAGCTATTTAGCTAACTCTGAAGAGTAGGAAAGAGCTATATGTTCTGTCCTTGCATATTTTGTTGTTCAGTGGTAGCATTTTCCAAATTTTGTGAAGATTCAAATTCTTCTTGCATATCCAGTATGTCTTCTATTACTTGCTGATCTTCATCTCTTTCTTCTAATTGAAATGCTGCTGCTTCTTGAGGTGCTTCTAGCAGTTTTTTTAATATTTCTGTGCGCAGTTTCTCTGTTATTGATTTCCACTGTAGCATTACTAGCATTTCATTGTGCAGCACTGACATTTTCTGTAGTGTTTTCACTTTTTCTGACAGTCCTTTATTTTCTTTTTGCAATGCTTCTATTTTTCTTTGCTGATACTGATTATCTGAATTTGTCATTGGTAATCCATGCATAACCTACTCCAAGTTAAAATTTAGATATTATTAATTAAGTGATACAGTTTCTTTAGTCAAGATAAGCATCAATATATTATAACATTAGGATTAACAACTAAAAGAATAGAATGAAATATCAGGCAATATTCCCTATAATTAAACTTTTAAGATGGAAAAATGACAATTCGTGTAGGAATTAATGGTCTTGGTAGAATAGGCAGAAGTGTATTGCGTGCTATTTTTGAAATAGAAAAATATGGTGAGCAAATAGAAGTCGTAGCTGTAAATGGGTCACTCAGTGCTGAGCAGCATGCACATTTGATTAAATATGACTCTGTTCATGGTAAATTCAGTGGTGATATTGATTTTAACGAGTCTGGAAATTGGCTATCTATAAATGGTAAAAAGTTTTCTTTATATAGAGAACGGAATCCTGAGAATATTCCTTGGAATGTTGATGTGGTACTTGAATGCACTGGTGCATTCAACAAGCGTGCGAAAGCAGCAAAGCATAATGCAGAAAAAGTAATTGTCTCTGCTCCAGTTTCAGATGCTGACGTAACTATAGTTTACGGCGTAAATAACGATATGTTCAAAAAGGAGCATAAAGTGATCTCAGCAGGTTCTTGTACTACAAACTGTCTGGCTCCAATTGTACACGTTTTACATTTTAATTTAGGTATAAAAAGCGGTTTTATGACCACTATACATGCCTATACAAATGATCAAAATATTCTTGATGGCAATCATAAAGACTTGCGCAGGGCAAGGGCTTGTGGCCTGTCTATGGTGCCAACTACAACTGGGGCAGCAAAAACTATTGGTTCTGTTATTCCTGAGTTAAAAGGAAAGCTAGATGGCACTGCCATTAGAGTTCCAGTTAGCAATGTTTCTATGGTTGATTTTAAATTTACGACTGATACGAAGGTAACAGTTGGAAAAATAAATGAAATGTTTAAGAATTCAGCAAATCATGTACTTTCCATATGTAAAGAACCTTTAGTTTCAATAGACTTTGTTCATAACCCTTATAGTGCAATTGTGGATTTAGCTGGTACATATGTCACAGGTGATATCTGTAGAGTTGCAGCGTGGTACGATAATGAATGGGCTTTTTCACTAAGGATGTTAGACATAGCGTTATTGTAAAGTATGAATAAAAAATATGCTTCATTTTATGAGCACTTTGCGGAACTCAGAAAAAGGGTTATTTTTTGCTTTCTATTTTTTTGTGTTACTTTCGGTTTTTGTTACTACTTTAAAGAAAATACATACCGTTTTTTACTTGCACCTTTAATAGAAGTTACAAAAGATAGTGATGATTTTTCTCTAATCTATACAGACTTAACAGAAGCGTTTTTCGTATATCTCAGGGTTGCAATAATGAGTGCACTTTTGTTTTCTTTTCCTGTGTTTGCATGGCAATTTTATATGTTTCTAGCACCTGGATTATATAAACGCGAAAGGGCAGTGTTGCTGCCATACTTAATTGCAACACCAGTTTTGTTTATAACGGGAGCTGCTGTAGTTTATTACTACATATTTCCCTTGGCCTGGAAATTTTTTATTGCTTTTGAACATAGTGGAAAGTCTTTCGGTATACCGATAGAGTTTATGCCATCAGTTAGTGAATATTTAGACCTTGTTCTCCAATTCATGTTTGCGTTTGGTACTGCATTTCAAATTCCAGTCATACTCACCTTAATGGTGAGGGTAGGGCTACTCACTGCACAAAGTTTGTCAAATAAACGCAGAATTGCAATAGTGGTAATTTTCACTATTGCCGCAATCTTAACTCCACCTGATGTACTAAGCCAAGTAGGACTTGCAATTCCAATGCTGGTACTATACGAGCTCTCTATCCTAATATGTAGATATATTGAGAAGAAAGCAAAGGATTGAATCAAGAATATTAGCTATAAAAAAAGGATGAACACCAGAGCGCTTTTTCTTGCTTGAGTATATTAACATTGATAGTGGAATTATGTAAACTGCCCTTTACTAGCTACCTTCTGGGCATCCCGGCGAGACAAGGACGAAAGTCTACCGAAAATTAACAGTAGTCACAAGGTGTTAGACCAAATTAACATTAGTGTAGTAATCAAAAATGACCTAGAAGCTTTACAGTCATTAGTATCGAAAATTACATAATATATATTATGGAAAATATAAGCAACACAAGCTTTCAGCAAGAGAAAATGCAATTTTTGCTCTTCTCAAACAGCATAAAAAAGTGCCTGTTGCACCTCCAGATTAGCATCGAAAAATGCTCAAGTACTAATAACGCGTAAACTACGTATTCCACTGGATTATCAACTGAGTTATTCACAATGTTGTGAATAGCCCCAACACCAAGCGATTAACACTGCTAAAGAGCAGCCACAGATAGTTTTTGCTACCATCTTCTCTCTTTACTGATATTAAATACTCGCAGCATGCCTTGAAAGGATGCATAGTTTCACAATTTCTGTGGCAATCATGATGTGGATCGTATGTCCTAAGTATCGATGGAATCAAATCTTGTTTAGGTTTTAAATCATTTACCATAATATTCTCCTTAAAGTATTAATACTATATCGATAATAGTATAATTACTTTTCAGATACGTTTTTTTTATTGAAAATTTCAGAAAAATGTTGTATAATTATTACTATACTTTTTTGGTAAAACTTATGGCAGATTCAAGATTTAGTATAACTTTCAGCAAAGAAACTTCGAAGTGCCTTACTGGACTTGCTGAAGTAAGAAACAAATCTGTAAAAGAATTAACAGAGAAGTTAATGCAACAAGCAATTGAACTTGAGGAAGATAGAATACTAATCGAGCGTGCTGCTGAGCTTGATGTTCCAGGCACGAAAAAGATTAGAAGCGAGGATATAAACTGGGATACAGTATTAGCTAAAAGAGTTGAGGGTACAAACTGAAATATAAGATTACTTATTTAGAAAACGTTGTTAAGAAAGATTTCCCTGCTTTATCGTCACCAATCAAGAAAAGTATTATAAGAGCTATAGACGAGCGAATTGCAGATGAACCAATGAAAGTTGGTGCACCATTGCTCTACGAACTTAAAGGGCACAGAAGGCTACAAGTTAGCGATTATCGTATTATCTATACAGTAGACATTGCAGAGTGCGAAGTAACTATCACTTCAATAAAACACAGAAAAGAATCTTATAGGAAGAAAAATTAAAGTCAGTTATACTGCAAATTTACCTGCAATACTGCCACTCCTCCTAACATTTGATTTATAGCTAGCCAGCAATCTAAATTGGTAAACACGAAAAATTGATTCCCATTATAACGTCTTAATGCTAACTCCACCTGCATATAAATTTGCATGGCTTTTTTCAGTATTAAGCAATGCAAGTCCAATATTGTCCACACTAGAGCGCAGTTCTCCTACTTCTTCATTATTTTCACTAATTACTTTAGTGCCAATATTTGGAAGTGCATTTTTTCCCTCAACGAGGTAAAGTTTCCTTCTGAATGCTTCTTGTCTGCTCATTCGATTTACAACTTCCTGACCTATATAGCACCCTTTATTAAAGCTTATGCCATTTATCTTATCAATTAAGTATTGCAGCGGGAATGACGAATTTTGCACCATATCTTTCGCTCCATCTGCAATAAGATTTTGAATTCTAACTTTTTCATATTGAGTAAAATCTCCAGCTAATTCCTTTATTTTACCCTTATGTATGATCCTCATTCCTAAAGATCTATGTCTTGGATCTTGAAAAATAACTTGCGATTCATTACTATCCTCCGCTAATTTAGTATTAAACAAGACTCCAACCTCATGCAACGAACTAACATCTTTAATCCTCACTCTCAAGTAAGTTTTAAGCAAATCTAGTTTTTCAATTATTTGCTGCAGATGAGTGTTTTCACACTCAAGAAAAATATATTTGTCATACTCAATAAGAAAAAAAATCGTATAGGTATTTTCCCTGAGGGCTAAGTAATAAAGAGTAAATGGCCTTTTGACTATCCAACTTATTGATATCATTTGTTATAATACCCTGCAAAAAACCTCTTGTATCTGGTCCATATAAAGATATTACACCACGGTTTGGTAGCGGTATGTAACCCATAAAACTTCTATTCAAATCTTAAATTATACACTTTTTCTTGTATCTTACTAACCCCAACCCTTGAAATGTAACCTTTAGATGACTACATAGAACTGTAGGTTAGTTTGTTAATGAGGAAAGACAAATGTTAAACGTAAACTTAAGTGTATTAGATGATAGCGTATTAGTAAAGCCTATCAACGAAGAAAAACAAGGTGGAATTGTACTTCCGTCAAGCGCTGAAAAGAAGCCTACTAAAGGTGAAATTATAGCAATTGGTAGTGGTTCACGCAGCTCAAGCGGAGAGCGCGTAGCTTTAACTGTAAAAGCTGGTGATAAAATATTCTATCGCCAATGGGCTGGAACAGAAGTAGAGCATGATAATGAAAAGTATATCGTAATGAAGGAATCAGATATACTCGCTGTTATCAAATAGTTATCTCTATTTTACTAAATTAATGCGCTATATAGTGCATTATGTATTTTAATATTTTAAATTTTTTAAGGGGTGATAAAAATGGCTAATATAGTAGTATCAGGCGAACAGTTACAAGAAGCCTTTCGTGAAGTTGCAGCAATGGTTGACTCAACGGTGGCAATAACTGCAGGGCCTAATGGAAAAACAGTAGCAATTAGTAAGCCGTATGGTGGACCAGAGGTCACAAAAGATGGCTATAAAGTAATGAAAGGCATAAAGCCTGAAAAACCATTACACGCTGTAATAGTAAATGTCTTTGCTCAGAGTTCCTCTCAATGTAATGACAAAGTTGGTGATGGTACAACAACGTGCTCAATACTAACTAGCAATATGGTAATAGAAGCTTCAAAGTTAATTGCAGCTGGAAATGATCGTGTTGGTATCAAGAATGGAATACGGAAGGCAAAAGATGTGGTATTAAAAGAAATTACGTCGATGTCTCGCACAATTTCTTTAGAGAAAATGGATGAAGTTGCACAAGTTGCAATAATTTCTGCAAATGGTGATAAAGATATTGGTAGTAGCATTGCTGATGCTGTTAAAAAGGTTGGAAAAGAAGGTGTTATCACTGTTGAAGAAAGTAAGGGTTCAAAAGAATTAGAAGTCGAACTTACAACTGGTATGCAGTTCGACCGCGGTTATCTCTCTCCATACTTTATCACAAATAATGAAAAGATGAGCGTGGAGCTTGATGATCCATATTTATTGATTACGGAAAAAAAACTTAATATTATTCAACCTTTACTTCCTATTCTTGAGGCTATTTTCAAGTCCGGTAAACCTTTGTTTATCATTGCAGAAGATATTGAGGGTGAAGCATTAAGCACTTTAGTGATCAACAAATTACGTGGTTTAAAAGTTGCTGCAGTAAAAGCTCCAGGTTTTGGTGATAGGAGAAAGGAAATGCTCGAAGACATAGCAGCTTTAACAGGTGCTAAGTATGTCATAAAAGATGAGCTTGGAATCAAGATGGAAGATTTAACCCTTGAAGATCTTGGTACTGCTAAAAATGTTAAAATCACTAAAGACAATACTACAATTGTTAGTGAAGACAGTGACTGTGATAAACAAAACAGAGTAAATGTTAGAATTAACCAGATTAAGTCTCAAATTGAAACTTCAACCTCTGATTATGATAAAGAAAAGCTAAGAGAACGTTTAGCAAAATTATCAGGTGGTGTTGCTGTGCTCAAAGTTGGTGGAGCAACTGAAGTGGAAGTGAAAGAGCGTAGAGATAGAGTCGAAGATGCGCTGCATGCAACAAGAGCTGCAATTGAAGAAGGTATAGTTCCAGGTGGTGGAGTTGCACTTCTTTACGCTGCATCTGCTCTTGATAAGCTAAAAGGTGCAAGTGATGAAGAGCAAATAGGTATCAACATTGTCAAAAAAGTTCTCAGTGCTCCAATCAAAAGATTGGTTAAAAATGCTGGTCTTGAATCTGCTGTTATCATTGATCATCTAATTAAGCAGAATGATAAAGAGCTTATATACAACGTTGAGACTATGAACTATGCTAATGCATCAACAAATGGTGTAATTGATCCGACAAAAGTAGTTCGTTTTGCTTTTGAAATAGCAGTATCTGTAGCAAGTGCACTCATTACTACGGAATCTATGATAGTTGATCTACCAAACAAAGAAGATAATGCTTCATCACCTATGGGTGCAGGAGCAATGGGTGGAATGAATGGATTCTAAATAAATAAAACAAGCCTTGGAGCAAGTTGCTCCAAGGTATCTTTCCAGTTCTCGGAAATCTTACATTATATTGCGACTGCTTAACAATAAAAAATAGCATATGAAAGTTATAATTGCTAGTATACTTGTATTAGTATAACACTATATTAATAAATAATTTATATAATATTATTTATTATAACAGCTAAAATTCAAATTATTTTCTTCGTAAATAGAGTATTTATGAAAATACGTATACATTCAATGCTACTTTTGCTTTTTTTTTGCACTCAATTGCATGCTGAAGAAGAAGTTGCAAAATTTGATCTGCTCATTGGTAAAGTAAATGAAGCAAATCTCGCCATTGAAGGCGCAATAAAGGTTACAATAAAACCGGGTTGGCATATATATTACAAAGATCCTGGAGATTTCGGCCTTCCCACTTCCTTTGATTGTAAGGGTAACACATCAAATATAGATATCCATTGGCCTACTCCCAAGGAACATGAAGATAAAGTTGGACAAGTTACATTTGTTAGTAACGTATATGAAGATATGGTGTTATTTCCCTTTAAAACTAATATAGTTCCAAATCAGGAATACGTTGATATTAACTTTCATATAAAGTATGCAATATGTAAAGATAGGTGTATCCCTAAAAATGCTGAGGTAAAAACCAGGCAACCGCTAAAGGATTTTATAGACTCTGATATCAATAAACTCATAAATGAGTGGTATGAAAAATAGAGTTCTCAGTGGGCAAGTAAGGCAATAGTTTAAAAATATTATTCCTGCTAATTTTTGAACAGATTGTTTAGTGGCTTTAGCTAATTCAATAAGCTGTTGTGAAGTTTCTGGGTTGAAGGTTATACTAACCTTTGATAAGTTATACCAAAGTTTATGGGTAATTATACAGCATTTTTCTGAATTTTTTTAATAAAGAATTTGCAGATCAAATAATAAAAGGCATGAATTTTTTCATAAGGTATCATAATTTAGGAGAGTTTGCTAATTTAAGTTGACGCCATTGCCTGTATTAAATCATTACTAAAAATTAAATATTAAACCAGCTTCAATATTATGGGTGGATATGTCGTCTGCAACAGGTGTTGGAATATTAAAGTAACGATAGCCGAGAAAGGTTTTAACTTCTGGAATTATTGAATAATCAACACCAAGCTTTATTTGATAAGCAAACCAAGGAATATTCATCGGTATCAGACCTTGTAATGATTCATCAAGCGCTTTTAATCTAAAAACTATTGATCCTATACCAAGACTGATATACGGAGCAAATTGCGTATTTTGAACATTGGGGTTATAATAAAAATTTAATAGAAACGCAGATACGCTTGCTGATCTATCAAATATCGGAGGAGAATTACTATCTTTAATATTGACTTTAGAATACATGGTCTCAAAATCAACTCGGCCATTTTCCCCAGCATAGTAACCTACAGATATGCTGCTAAGCCACTGGAAATCAATTTTACCGTTAAACTTCTGTATACTCTCAATTTTATTCACTAATCCCGCTTTGATAAGCACTGATCCTAACCTGTCTTGCCAAGAAAGATTAGGATCAGCTGTATCGATTAAATTAATAAACCATTGCCCTATTCCTTTAATGCCCTTCACAAACACTTCTGAGCTATCATTGTATATCTTACCGCCGTTAGCACTAACATAAAAACCAAGTTTTTTTGATTTTTCCTTTGTAATCTGCTCATTATCAACTTGATCTGCAATACGTGACCACATATTTTTCTGATCAACTACTTGGAGAATAGAAGGTGAATTACTTTCAAGTTCTTGATATTTTACTGGTATTTCTTTTTCTGTAACCTCTTCAGAATGTATCACACTTTCATTATTGTCTGTTTCTAATTTTAAGGGTTGCACTTGCTCAATGTGTGTATTGTTACTGATATAAGTAATAAAAAAATAGACACATGTAATGAAAATGAAAAATAAAGTAACAGATATTTTATTCATCACCAATGAATTATTATTTATAGCATAACTACTTATATCATATATTTCTTTTATGTACAAAAATTAAGAAAGAATATTTCCAATTAAATAATTATTTTCTGTTCTTGTAACATGAACTTTCACAATACTTTTAGCTTGAACTCTTGATTTAAGCTTTATTAGTGCAAAATTTTCCGCTCTACCGATATGATTTTGTTCAACCAGAACACTTTGTTCAGTGCCAATCAAAGATTGATAAAAACTGCTCATCATTTCTTTATTCATTTCCCTTAAGCTTTTTACTCGTTCTTTACGCACATTCTCTGGTACTTGCGGCATTCGTGCAGCAGGCGTATTTTTCCGCTCTGAATATGGAAAAGCATGCAGGTAAACTATATTTATTTTTTTTAATAGATCAACTGTATCCTGAAACATTTCATCAGTTTCTGTTGGAAACCCAGCAATAATATCAGCGCCAAATGCTATATTAGACCTCAAGCTCTTCATTTTATGACAAAATTCTATCACTTGCTCTCTGTTGTGACGACGCTTCATTCTCTTTAGTATTAAATTATTACCAGATTGTAGACTCAAATGTAAATGAGGCATAAGTCTTGACTCATTAGCTATTAAATCCATTAATTCGTTGTCAACTTCAGCAACATCAATAGAGGAAAGTCTTAGTCTCTTTAACTGTGGTATATCCTTTAAAACTCTTCTAATCATTGAACTAAGTGATGGCTTAGCAAATAAGTCTGTACCAAAATCAGTAATATCAACCCCTGTAAACACTACTTCTTGATACCCATTTTCTATAAAAATCCTAATTTGCTCTATAATACTGTTTATTGGCACAGATCGATTATTCCCTCTTGCCTCAGTAATTGAGCAAAATGTGCAGCTATGATTACAACCATTTTGAATTTCAATAAATGCTCTTGATTTATCTTCAAATCCATTAATTAGAATGGGTTTTACTTGGTTATCACTAACTAAGATTTCATCATTATTTAGTAGATAATTTTCAGCTCTTAGCTTATCTTGATTACCCAGCACTTTACTTACACCCGGAATATCACTATATGATTCAGGATCCAACTGAACGGCACAGCCAACTACGATAATTTCTTTACTTGGGTCATTTTTATAAATCTTACGTATTTTTTGCTTTACTTGACGTTCTGCTTCGTTTGTCACTGCACAGCTATGCACTACAACAACATTTTCTCTCTTTGTTTTTTTTAATGCTTCTTTGATTAACTCACTCTCGTAAAAATTTAGACGACAACCAAATGTTATCACTTCATTCATATTCTTTGCTTCAATAGACCTAAATTATATCAAATATCCAAACAAAATGACTATTTTTTGGTAAATAAGTGCTTGCTGAATTATGTGCTGCGTTTAGAGAAATATAGCCAGAGTACTAAATCCTTATCTAAAATGTACCATATAACTATACTGAGTTGTAAATATGACACAAGAATTTAGATTATCTTAGTTATTTCATTGTATAAAGTACTTTTTTATCAATAAAGAGGACTATATGAGTGAAGCAACTTTTTCTGAAAAAAATCAGTTTTCTAGAGATGACATAGCAGAGTTAAAAGAACTTATGTGTCTTGAACGAAGTGAAATAAGTCAAAGTGGAGGAACAGGACTACTAGAACTTATAGCTGAACAGGAGCAAATGCTTGAGGGTTTAGGGATAGAATCAAAAGAGCTTTTATGTTCTCAGCATACAGGAATGTATGAGAACCTTAGCCAGCTCTATTCTACGGATCTCGAAGTGTTATAATATAGGTTATCATCGTTATTGGATGTCTAATGTGTATTCTGTTTAAATAACTTGTAAGTGAATTAATAACTGCAAAAGTTGGGGGATATAAGACTTGAACTGATCTTTGCTCCCAGAGCTTTATTTTGCCTCTCCTCTACTCGTAGCTTACCAGTAAACACTATAATTTTGTTATTTAAAACAGAATCGCTAGAATTGGAGCTCACGGAAAGAATTTGCAGATATGCAGTCAGGTTATTTAACATTTTAATGTTGCGTTCCTGAGAAAAAAAGGCTTAAGGCCAATGATAAAAAATATTAACCTTAAGCGATATAAATAAAAAGCAGTCCAACAGTTTTGCTAAACCCTGAAGCTTACTATACTACCATGCAAATTCATCTATATCCTTTATTACATAAGTGTCAGAATAAGCTTCATCCCAAGTTTCCTCTAATTTTGGGAATGTTCAAAAAAGCATAGGTGTCAAGTTAAGAGAATACGCCCAATATAGCAACCATTTAAGGTTTATTTGTTATATTTATTTTTTAAGAAATCTTGATCTAAAATAAGATAATTTTTTTTAAAGAGTCTGTAAATTACTAATTTTATCGTTTAATATCTAAAATAATTTTTACCGCTTCCCTTCTTTCTTATGCCACTTTTCCTTAACTTGACGCCTATGGTTCAAAAAAGTGTGTCAAACTGAAAAAAAAAGTAATAAATTGATATAAAAAATGGAGGCTTGACACACTTTTTTGAACATTCCCGGCTTTTTCTTTAGCAGTATCTACACTACTTATACTCTAGATCTAGCAGACGAAAGAATAGAGGAGTAGGCACTAATGATTTATCATCTTTTCTGGTTTCACTATCCTTTCAAATTCTTCCTCAGTGAGTAGCTGAAGTTTTACCGCTGCTTCTTTTAGAGTGATGTTCTCTTTATAAGCAAGTTTAGCTATTTTTGTTGCATTATCGTATCCTATATGTGTATTTAATATAGTGACCAACATTAATGACTGATTCAGTAAATCCTTTATTCTTTCTTCGTTTGCTTTAATACCAACTACGCATTTTTCTGCGAAATTTAAACTTGCATCAGCTAAAAGTCTTATAGACTGTAAAACATTGTAAATTATCACTGGCTTAAACACATTCAATTCAAAGTGACCATTTGAGCCGCCAATTGTCACAGCAACATGATTTCCCATAACTTGAGCACATACCATAGTTACTGCTTCACATTGAGTTGGATTCACTTTACCTGGCATGATTGAAGAGCCAGGCTCATTTTCTGGTAACATTATTTCTCCAACTCCGCATCTTGGACCAGAACCAAGTAACCTTATATCATTTGCAATTTTCATCAAACTGACTGCTACTGTATTGAGTGCTCCACTGAGCTCAACCAAAGCATCATTTGCTGCTAGCGCTTCAAACTTATTTTTTGCTGAAATAAACGGAAGATTGGTGATTCCTGCCACTTCTTTAGCAAAATCCTCGGCAAAGCCTTTTTTAGTATTGAGTCCTGTGCCAACCGCGGTGCCACCTTGTGCAAGTTCATATACGTTAGTCGATTTTACTCTCTCTATTCCCTTTTTAATCTGAACCGTATAGCCAGAAAATTCCTGTCCAAGTGTTAGAGGAGTTGCATCTTGCAGATGAGTACGTCCTACTTTTATTATATCTTTAAATTCCTGAACCTTATTATTTAGCGCTTTATATAATTCCTCAAGATTGGGAATAAGCAAGCGGTTTATTTGCTCTGCTACTGCTATATGCATTGCTGTCGGAAAAGTATCATTTGATGATTGACCATAATTCACATGGTCGTTTGGATGCACTGGAGATTTACTACCCAAATCACCGCCTAAAATCTCTATTGCACGATTGCTGATCACTTCATTTATATTCATATTGGTCTGCGTTCCAGACCCCGTTTGCCAAACAACAAGCGGGAATTCGTTATTGAATTTACCGTCTATTATTTCCTTTGCAGCTGCACAGATTGCGTCCCCTACCCTACTATCTATGCTACCCTGCTTCATGTTAACACGTGCTGCTGCAAGTTTTACTATTGCTAACGCTTTAATCAGAGGCTCCGGCATTTTCTCTGTGCCAATTTTGAAATTTTCCAAAGAACGTTGAGTCTGCGCTCCCCAATAATGTTCACTTAGTACTTTTACTTCTCCTAAGCTATCTGATTCTATTCTAACTTTTTTATCCATATTTCCTCCTTCTAGTACTTGACACTACATATGTAAATCATATTGGGTTTCAGTGTCAACTGTCTATTACCTTCCAAACTCTATCAATTTCAATATTAGATCTTGTATGTAACTGCCAATGCTATCACTATGAGCACTAATTCAACTGCAATTGTCTCAGCTGATTAATACACACATTTGAGGTACTGCTGATGGGACCTAGAGGTGAACTACAGTGATCATCATCATCGCTATTAAATACGCTATCAAAGCTTGAAGATCTAGATTTTTTTTCTGAATCATCAATTTTTTCTGTAAGGTGATAAAACGTTTTTGAACGACTACACAAAACCTCCTGTTTACTAACAAATAGTTGATCACTCACTGGACTTAACATTTCTACTTGGCTATTTAAGTATTGCACTTTACCGTTTAGCTCTTTTCTTTCTTTATTTATTCTTTCAATTTCCTGAACTTTATCTGCAACTATTTGCATCAATTCCTCAATCTTATTCTCATATTCTTTAAACTTTGATTCCCGTAATAGATGGTATTCCTTCTCTACCTTTTCTTCTATCTCCTGCCGTAACTGTTCTCTTTGCCTCTCACTCTGTTCATCTTTAAGCTCTAGCTTGCTCTTTAACTCTCCATTTTCATACTTTAGTTGATCTATACATTGTTTATAAGATTCCAAATTTGTGTTGTACTCATCATCTAAGCTTCGCATTTGAGATTTTAAATTCGTTAACGATTTATCGTGTTGATATCTCATGCGGTCTACTTCATTTTCATTTTCATTTGCCTCTTCTTCTAACTGATTCACTTTACTTTTCAGTTTCTCTCGTTCTGCATTAGCAATTGTTAACTTTTTCTCTAGGTCTTCCTTTCCTTCATGCACACTTTCAAGTTCTTGTGCTTTTCCCTGCAACTCTGTTGACATATTTGCTAGCTTTTCATTTTTTTGTGTCAGTTCAGCTTGCAATTTTGCATTTTTTTGCTTTTCTTTTCCAAGTTCATTCTGTAAATCACTATTATACTTCTCTAATTCTTCAATTTTTTGCTTAGCCTTGTCGAGTCTATATTTTAAATTCGTTAAACGCTCATTCTCTTCAATCATTATACGTTCTGCTTGCTCGCTCTCTATCTGCAATGTATCTTCCAGTTTCTTATTTTTTGCATTGGCAACTTCCAGCTTTTTCTTCAGGTCTTTCTTTTCTTCATGCACACTTTCAAGTTCTTGCGCTTTTTCTTGCAGATCTACTAATATACTTGATAACTCTTCATCTTTCTGTGTTAGTTCAGCTTGCAATTTTGCATTTTTTTGCTTTTCTTTTCCAAGTTCATTTTGTAAATCACTATTATGCTTCTCTAACTCCACATTTTTTTGCTTAGCCTCATCGAGCCTATATTGTAAATGGTTCCTCTGCTCGTTTAATTCTCTAATTTCTTGCTCAGCCTTTGTAAGCTTTTGATCTAATTGTTGTGAGTTAACTTCTGTTTGCACTGCAGCTTCTCGCAAATTCTGAATTGCAACTTCTTGCAAATTCTGAGTTTCAGCTTGTTGAGAGCCAATTCCCGTTTGAGTTTCAACGTGCTGCACAGCAACTTCTGTCTGAGTTTCAGTGTGCTGTAAATTAACTCCTGTTTGAATTGCAATTGGATGAATCACCTGAGTTGCAATCTGCTGTGGATTAATCTCTGTTTGAGTTGATACGTTGTTGCCAACGAGAGAAAGAATAGAGCTGTTTTTAATATCATTTTTAAGATCTTTCAGCTTTTCGTCTTGGCTATGTTCGTTATTTTGCAGATTACTAACAGCTGAAGCATTTTTATTCTTTGCCAATAATGCTTTTACAGCATCATGTAGAGAGAGGCCTTGAATATATAATTCCTCATTTTGTCTTACTAATTTCCAAAACTCCTTAGGTGGCGATTCAAAATCTTTACCATTAAACTGCAGTACTTCAGTTATACCAGAACTACTTACATTCATAACCATAGTACAGGTAAAAGTTTTCCCATGCTTGTCCTGCACAGGCCAAGTGCTTGTCATTTCATAATATGCATCCTCTTTAAATTTATAATGTCTTTCCTTACCTTTTCGATAAGCGTATATGTTATGCTTTTTATCGCAATAGATATTCAATTCGCTAATATCCCTTTCTTGCTGCAAGATATCGCTAATTCTTATTGGCTTACTTCTATTGTAATTAGTAAGGTTAATGTTTAACACTCTATTAGCATCTTCAGTCTCTACATAAAGAGCTTGAAGCTCTATGTCTTTCCTTCTAAAATACTTACTTACAGCTTTTTTTTGCCTGATTTGCTAATTCTATAAGGTCTTTATACGCTTTTTCATCATTTGCCAAATCCATTAACGAGTCATAAAACTCCCATTTGCCCTGACAGTATTCTTCTAAAACAGTAATGTTATTTTTTCTTTTCAGCTCTGCTAATATGTTTTTTAATATCAGGAATTTTGTTGACATAGTACACCCCCTTTACTACATTGTTTTGGTAATACATCTACTTTAGGAGTGACTAAGCTATCAGAACTCCTTTTATGTTAACCTTTGTAGTTAAATTTAGTTGCATTAGGAGTAACTGCGAGTATCAAACCCGGCCTTAGTTATTTGCTTATTATTCCTCACTACCTATTTGTATTACTATACTAATATTAGCACTACATTTTAGGCTATGCAAGAATTTTTATTGGACGCGAAAACTATAAAGGTGCTACCTTAAAAAGCTTTGGTTTGACCTTGTCTAAAAAAGCGTTAGCAAGATCAATAACATTAGCTCACAATCATCCAGGAGGAAGATTATTTAGTAGAATAAAGCTTCAATCATTCCATGATTTCTGTATAGTTTTAAAAACTCAATGAGTATATATGAAAGCAATAATAGGCAGTGCTAGTAAAGGACTAAAAAATTCAATAGCGAGTGGGCTAAATGTTCAACTATTCCCTACTCGGGTGTTAAGATTTGCCGATGGTAAGGTAAATGTAGAAGCTTCTCCCTTCCTGTAAGGTATTTTAGCTCTAATACCTTATGTTATGAAGATACAAGTAGCAAATGATCTACATAATCAAGAAGTATGCGTATTTCTCCACCTGTAAATGATAACCTTATTGAGCTTCTGCTTACAATTGATGCAGCAAAGAGGTCAAGAGAGTACGGCAATTGTTCCTTATTATGAATATAATAGGCAGGATAGGGTTATTAAAAACAATAATATGCAATCTGCCTTAAGTGCTAAATTAGTTACAACCATTCTTCTATCCTTTCTAGTTGCTTGTAGCTGTTAAATCTTAGGAATTTATTGAAATACGGAGAGGCAATGAAGGGAGTAGTATCTCTTAAATAATTAGATAAGAAATTTGGTAGAATATTCTGAAATTCGTGCATTTTTTGTCTATAATCTTTCAAAGCAATAACCTTTATTTTATCATAATCAAGTTTCCAATAAGCAAGCTCCGAGACTTCTTTTTTTGTTGTGTATTCCACTGCTAAAGCTTGTAAAGTTAATTGCGGGAAAAATCCTGACATAACTTCCTCATTGGAAGGTGGTGAACCAAGTTTATAATCTATAATTGCTACTTGCCCACTTGGTAGATACTCAAGTCGATCGCATCTTGCTGTCAGTGAAATTTCTTCTGTCACTCGAGTAGCTCGACACTGATCATGAAATATTGGATAAGAAAACTCCTTCTCTAACTCGATATGATTGTTTCTCACCTCATCAAATTCGATAAAAGATTGAGTTATTCTTTGCAGTCTTATCCACCACATATTTGAAAAGTGGAACCGATTAGACAAGAATACTTCTCGTGCAATAATCATTAGCGACTTTTTGTTGCGTAAATATCTTGCAAGAATGTTGTGCACCATAGTGCCAAATTCCAATATAGATGGTTTAAAATTCAAGTCTCTTAATTGTTTAAGGCCCAGTATATATTCAACGTAAAATGAATAAGGATTACGAATTAGCTTTTCTATTGCACTGCAAGACATCACCTGCATTTTTGCTTGCCTAACTTCAGTTTGAGGTTTGGGCATAGGCTGAGTACATGAAACAATGCACTCAGGTGTATTTAATATTCTTAGCCAATCGCGATAAGGATATTTTGATTCTTGTAACAGAACCTCCAAACGGCGCAATAGAATTGATTTTCTATCACTCACTAGCCTCGTAATATAAACTTTGCCAGTACCAAATAAATTGCGCAAAGTATACAAAAAGTACCCTTGCTCTTCTTGCACAGAAGGAAGGTTAAATTTTTCTCTATTCAGTGCACTCAAAAACGGATTCTGAAAACCTGGTATATCATTAAATCCAGCAAGTATTACAACTTTATTGTGATATAAGCTGAATTTATCTAAGTTATCTTCTGGAGAAAAAAATTTTCTTTTTAAAAATAATATCAGGATTTGGCTATATAACTCTAAGGAGCATTTGATTGCTACATCCTCACATGCATTTAAGAAATCACGAGTAAAATTACCTATTTCACCATTTAGCTCTAAAAAATTGATATTAGAAAGCACATTAACACACTGCAAATGAGCTGCTGTCATATCAAAAATAGTATAATTTGTAAAATGAAGTAAAGAATTAAATATAATCTTCAACTTACTGATAATGATTAATATATCTTCTTTATATCTTAGCTTTTCACAAGTATTAATAGCGTTAATAATATCCTTAAGACCATTTGTATTAAAGCTACGCAATACTTCTATCTCAAACTCAGACAAAATACAAGTGTATTCTTCTTGAGTGTAACCAAAAGTCACTAGACTATGTTTTAGTAGCGAAAGCAGTGCCACACTGTTCCAATTTGAGGTCAAAACTTCAATGCTGTAAAATAGGAGCGTTATACAAGAATAGTTTTCCGATATGGTGCACGCCATACGAGCTGCAAGTAATTTATCAAAGACAAACAAAGAAACATTTTCGTAACCTTCATTCTCTATAATCAGTGACGTCACTTGTGCTTCTTCCTCCCTCGAATCACAAGTGATAACTTCGATATTTTCAATACACCCATCACTAACCTTATTTAGATTGGCAGTTGTATCGAAGATGTAATCTAGATATTCCGTAGAACCTCCTGTCATCTCAGCTCTTTTTTCTTCCATCCAAGTAGCTGACACTGGTTCTTTTTTTTGGATTCCAGCGTCACACGCTGGAATGACACCAAAGTGGGTGTTTCTAGCTCCCCCCTCTGTCATCCCAGTGCTCCGATACTGGGATCCATAGACTCCAGAAAGTACCTCTACGTCCTTCCTGCTTACATTTAAATAATCGAGCAGATCTTTTAGGCAATGTTGATAGTGTTTTTTATCAAGTGATTTCCAATCTTTTTCTTTAATTTTCAAATTCAGGTTAGGTAGAATTATCTTTCCAAATGGCAGATCATATATAGCCTTAATCAATAACTTGTAGATTTCACCCTTTCCAATTCCAACAAAGATTATATGTTGATCTTTCTGCAGGGAATCCATCATATTATTTATGTAGTCACTCTTATGCTTTAGTATATCTATTACTCCTAAATCTTTTAAAGTGTTACTCCAAGTTTTGATAAGTAAATTTATGAAATTCACTACTTTCTTTGAGTGCTCATCAAGCTGATAATCACCCTCTATTTGGGTATATTGAAGCAATGACAGCAGACTGTAAACCAGATCGATTGGAAAACTATCATTGTTTTTTTTATTCCACTCCAATATGAATTGAATGAGTAGCAGCGTTCTCTTTGTTGGGTTGATAACTTTAACTCTATCAAGATTTAATATTAAATCTTCTTCATCAATATTCTCTAGTGAAACTATCTCTGGCAAAATTATAGCGCTGCAACTCTTGAATGCACTCAGTAATGCTATCACATCCCTCTTGCAGGGAAGTATGATCTTTATTTCAGGAATTTCTTTTCTTTCATATTCAGAAAATATATGCTGAACCAGCACATCAAAAAGGGATTCATCTACGTTAACGGTAAAAACTCTTCCCATGAAAAATGACTACTAGTACAATGCTTTATTGTACAGCAAAATATAAATTTGCTCGCAGTTTCTTATGTTATTATATATCAAATTCTTTAATAATATTGCATGACAAACATCAGAATAGAAGTTTTAAATAAATGTAAGCAAGTTGGCCACAGGTGGTTAGTAAATGTTTACTCGATTTACATAAGCAAAGAATTACCATCAAAATTACACGAAGAAATTTGTGAATTATTTTATAATAAAGTCATACAAGACTGCCGTTATTATTTCTACAATGAAGACCTTGAAGAAGTTCAATATAACTTCATAGAACCACAAGCAAAGTGGGGCTTGGAGATAAGCTTCTTACCTGGCATGACCGACAATGTAGGCAACACAGTGAAACAAATTGTTAGAGAGTATTTAATAAGCAAAGGCTATGTCGATGAAGATGTTCATATAAAAGCAAGAAGTTCAAAATTGATTCTAAGTCAAGCAACTGAAGACGATATAAAACAAGAGTTCAACCCTATTACTGAGTATTGTACACTTATCTGCAAGAACTACAGCCGGAAATATTATGGTAAATCGAATACAACATCTGGTGTCATCCCAGTGCCCCGACACTGGGATCCAGAAAATTTCAAGCAATTGTATAATGCAAACTGGATTCCAGTGTCAAGCACTGGAATGACAGAAGGTAGGGTTGGGATGACAGAGGATAGTACTAAGTCTGTTGACCTCAACGTGAGTGACCAAGAGCTTGAAAAAATCAGTAGAGACGGAATCGATGGTAATGGCACTTTAGGGCTCTCTCTGATAGCAATGAAAGCTATAAAGGATTACTTTAAAAAGCTCGGTAGGAATCCATATGATATTGAACTTGAGTCTCTTGCACAGACTTGGTCTGAACATTGTAAGCACAACATCTTTTGCTCTTCTATTGATGAAATAAAAGACGGCTTATATGCACATTATATTAAGCGTGCAACGCGTGAGATAAATTCTGACATATGTGTATCAGTTTTCTCCGACAACGCAGGAGGAATAATCTTCGATGACAATTACTTGATTGTAGACAAAGTTGAAACCCACAATAGTCCTTCAGCTCTTGATCCATTTGGTGGAGCAATGACTGGAGTGCTTGGAGTTAATCGCGATATAGTAGGTTTCGGCAAAGGTGCAGAACCTATAATGAACACTTATTATTTTTGCTTTACCAAAGAAGCAAAAGGCAAACTTTATAGAGACAAAGAGCGCACTGATGAAATCTTACCGCCAAAATATATAATGAAAAAAGTGATCCATGGCGTTAATGTTGCTGGTAATTGCTCTGGTATTCCAACGCAACTTGGATCGATATATTTTGATGATAGGTTCTGTGGAAAGCCGTTAGTTTTTGTTGGAAGCGTCGGGATCATTCCACGCAATATAAATAATGCACCTTCACACATAAAAGAACCCAAAAATGGCGATAAAATTGTAATTATTGGCGGAAGAGTTGGAAGGGATGGCATTCACGGCGCAACATTTTCCTCAGAGGCGCTGTCAGGAAGCAGCCCTTCAACAGTTGTGCAAATTGGTGATCCTATAACGCAAAAAAAATTGTCCAATGCAGTTATAGAAGCAAGAGACCTCAGTCTTTACAATGCAATAACAGATAACGGAGCAGGAGGGCTGTCATCTTCTATAGGTGAAATGGGAAAAGATGGATTTGAAGTTGATCTAAGCAAGGTTCTACTTAAAAACGATGATATGGCTCCATGGGAAATATGGATATCAGAATCACAAGAGAGAATGACCTTAGCAGTGCCGAAAGAAAACCTCCTTATGTTCAAGCAGATCATGGAAAAACATGATGTGGAAGTCAGCGTAATTGGAGAGTTCAGCAATAGTGGTAAAGCTATTGTTAAATGTCCAAAAGGGAAAGTAATAATGGATATGGAAACTGAGTTTTTGCATGATGGCAACCCTAAAATGCATTTACAGACAAAGCCGTATTCTAAGGAGCCTGCCGTCATTCCAACACGCAATACAATAAATCAAGAGACTGAGCTAAAAGAAATGCTAAGCAGACCAAACATATGCAGCAAAGAGTTCATAGTGGCACAATACGATCATGAAGTTCAGGGCTCGTCAGTGCTGAAACCATTGCAGGGCAAGGGAAGAGTGTGCAGCGAAGCAATTGTTTCAAGGCCGGTTCTTTCTTCAAACAAAGGTGTTGTGAAATCACAGGGGTTTGGCTCAAGTTATGGAGAAATTGACACTTACCATATGGCAGCATGCGCGATTGACATCGCAATACGCAACTATGTAGCTGCAGGAGGAAATATAAATCACTTGGCGTTGCTCGACAATTTTTGCTGGTGTGATGCTTACAATCCAGAAAGACTTTGGCAACTAAAGAGAGCTGCGGAGGCTTGTTATGATTATGCAACTGCATTTAAAACGCCATTTATATCCGGAAAAGACAGTATGTTCAATGACTTCAAGGGATATGATGAAAATGGCGAGAAAGTGATGATATCTGCACCACCTTCATTACTCATTTCAGCAATTGGAATTATAGAAAATATTGAAAATGCAGTATCGCTTGATGTGAAAATGCCAGGGGACTTAATATACGTGCTTGGAGAAACACTTGATGAACTTGGTAGGTCTGAATATCAGTTATATAGTGGAATAGGTAATAACAACGTACCAAAAGTAGATGCAAAGAAAGCCAAGAAGTTGTATGAGCTCTACAATCTGGCAATAAAAGATGGCATAATTGCCTCTGCAATTGCACCAAATCTGGGAGGATTGGCTGTTGCTTTGGCAAAATCGCTAATTGCAGGTAATCTTGGTGCTGAAGTTGATCTTTCAATAGTGAAAGTAGGAAAAACACAGAATATAGATCTAATAAACAAGATAATAATGTTTTCTGAATCGCAAAGTAGAATATTAGTAACCATTGCCCCGCAAAATCAGTGGAAGTTTGAAAAATTGTTTAAAGGTATAGTTTTTTCATGTATTGGCAAAGTGACAGAAGAGAAATTTCTAAACATAAAGGATATCTTAAAAGTAGATCTGAAAGATTTGGGAAGCAGTTATCGTAGCATAATATAAAATATTTTTTGTATTATGTTTAATAACTCTTTTACTATACGTAATGTTTACTTAGAATAAATGTATATTATTTCTGGGTAGGTAACTATGTCTATTTTATCGATACTCTTGTTTATCAGTCTTTCTTTACTCAACGCTTCAAATAAATTAATGATATGTGCTGCTTTATTTGTGGGAGCTGCTTTAGTTGTCAACTCAATGGTTGAATTTTATGGTAGAAGCAAAGCTACGTACAGCTTAATAGCATGTACAGTGATATGTTGTCTTTTTAAATTACAAAATTTTAGTTTGATGATATTGGTTTTATATACTGCAATTTTAGTTTCTCTTCTCTCAAGCATAATTATTTTTGAAGAACTAAAGTCCAAGTTGAATTTTCATATGGCAAATTTTGTTACTTTAATTATAGCATCAATTATTGATAGTACCGTTGTGTGTGTTGGGCTACTATACAGATTTTCTTCAGGTAAGTGCTTATCAATATATATTCGAGATTTAACTTTTAAATTTTCTTATGCATCGATATTGAGTATCTGCTTATTTACAGGAATGTATTTATTCTGCTTAATAAATAAGAAATATTTTAAGATTTCTACATAACTTGTTATATCTAAGTTAATCATAAAATTAAAGTGGCTGGAATTTCAAAATTCTTCTCAAGAGAGCTAATGCAGTTTTTTATAAGTTTCATGTATGGTAAAGGTTTTATTTTTAGCCAAATCAATTGAACTAAACCACAAAACCTGCTAAAGTCAATTTTGTGCAAGCACCCTTAGCTCAGTTGGATTAGAGCATTTGACTACGGATCAAAAGGTCGGGCGTTCAAGTCGCTCAGGGTGCACCATATTTTATAGGAAATAGGGGTCATACTTGAAATTGATATATGCAATACCTATCTTTAAAGGCTAAATACTGAACTATTACATATGAGCAAAAAAGACTACTATGATCTGCTAGAGGTGAGCAGAAATGCTAGTGTTGATGAGATAAAAAAAGCATATAAAAAATTAGCATTAAAATATCACCCTGATAGAAATTCTGGTAATAAGGAAGCAGAGGAAAAATTTAAAGAAGTAACAGCTGCATATGAAATTCTATCCGATTCTGAAAAAAGAGCAGGTTATGATCGTTATGGTCATGAAGGTGCTTCTGGTGGATTTGATTTCAGCCAAGCTGGAGGGGATTTTAGCGATATATTTAATGATTTTTTTGGTGGGGGATTCGGTGGTGGTACAAGTAGGTCAAGAGCAAAAAGAAGTACGACAGGAATATCTGGAGCAGATCTGCGCTACGACCTTGAAATTACCTTAGAAGAGGCGTTTAAAGGAATACAAGCACCTATACTTTACGTAACAAATGTAAAATGTAATACATGTCAAGGCACAGGTAGCGAAGGAGCAATAAAACCAGTTCAGTGCCACACATGTCAGGGAAGCGGTAGGATTAGGGCTCAACAAGGCTTTTTTACCATTGAAAGGACGTGCACCACATGCTATGGAGAAGGAGAATTAATACAAAATAAGTGTAGGAAATGCGGTGGGAATGGACGTAAAAGAGATGAAATAAATATATCCGTTTCAATTCCAAAGGGCATAGAAGAGGGAGCTAAAGTAAGGGTAAGCGGTAAAGGAGAAGCTGGAACAAGAGGTGGAAAAAGCGGAAATTTATATGTATGCGTGAAAATAGCTCTTCATCAAATCTTTACTCGCAATAGAGCAGATTTACACTGTAAAGTGCCTATAAGAATGACACTAGCAGTACTTGGCGGTGAAATTGATGTCCAATCAATTGATGGAACTAAAATAAAAGTAAAGGTCCCTGAAGGCACTCAAACCGGTACTAAATTACGTTGTAGGGAAAAAGGTATGCCATATATGAACTCACATATTCGTGGCGATTTATACGTACAAGTAATAGTTGAGACTTTAAATCCAAAGAATTTAACTCAAAAGCAAATTGAGCTATTAAAAGCGCTTGAAGAAGAAAATGCAAATGTGCAACAATCCGAAGGATTTTTTGGAAAAGTAAAAAAAAATGAGAAATCTGTTAGATGACATAAAGAAATAGCTATTTACACTTAATTCTTTTTAGCAATTTGAAAGCCTTCTCTTTTAGTAAAAAGATTTCTTAAAGTTATGCAAAAGTGATAAATTTCTTTATTTAAGGTCGAAGTTTTGCTATCCTCACATTTTAATAATTTAAAATTAATGAACATAAACAAAAATGAGTTTTTATTTCTTCCACTTGGAGGAGTAGGAAGAATCGGGATGAATGTTAGCCTATATCATTACCAAGGCAAGTGGATTATGATCGACCTTGGTGTTGGTTTTGCAGATGAAACTATGCCAGGTGTTGAGCTGCTCATTGCTGATATAGATTTTATTGCTCAAAGAAAAAAAGATTTGCTTGGAATAATAATTACACATGCACATGAGGATCACTGTGGTGCAGTACCTCATCTGTGGGAAGAGTTGCAATGTCCCATATATACAACAAAGTTTACGGTTAATTTTCTCAAGGAAAAACTAAAGGAATTTCGATTGGAAGGTATAGTGCCTATGAAAGAGGTGGACATAAATGGCAGTATAAATTTGGGTCCTTTCACTGTTGAATTTATAAACATAACTCATTCAATTCCTGAGGCAAATTCAATATTAATTAGCACTGAAGTAGGTAGTGCACTTCATACTGGAGACTGGAAATTTGATCCAAAACCTGTTGTTGGATTAACTTCTAATATAGAGCGTTTAAAAGAAATTGGCGATAAAGGCAATCTGCTTGCAGCAATTTGTGATTCAACAAACATACTGAGCAAACACGACCCTGAGTCAGAAAGTGAAATTTATGATAATATTTACAACATAATAAAGCGGTCTAAAAAATTGGTTGCTGTATCGCTATTTGCTTCAAATGTGGCGCGAATTGAGACTATCGCTAAAGCTGCACAAGCACTAAATAGGAAGGTGGTTTTACTTGGTAGATCCTTATGGAGAATAGTGAAAGTTGCTCAAGATAGTGGTTATTTAACTGATTCTCCTGAGTTTCTAGAAGCAAAGGAAGCAGTAAATTTTCCAAGGGAAGAACTGGTGCTACTTTGCACAGGTTGTCAAGGTGAGCCACTGGCAGCAACCTCAAGGCTTGCTAATAAGAGTCATCAAGCATTTAAAATGCAGCAAAGTGATACAATGATTTTTTCGTCAAAAATCATTCCTGGCAATGAAACTCGTGCACATAACATGCTCAATGCCTTTATTGAGATGGGAGTAGAAGTTGTTATTGAAAAAACAGAGAATGTTCACGCTTCCGGACATCCAGTAAAAGCAGAGCTAAGGGAAATGTATTCTTTGATAAAACCTAAGATATCTATTCCGGTTCATGGTGAGTATATTCATACGGATGCACATGTAAAATTCGCTAAAGAGTGCGGTGTGAAAAAAGCAATAATGATTGCACCAGGTGATATTGTTAATTTGAAGAATGGAGAAAAAGTTGATTCAATCGATGTTGACTATTTTGGTATTGATGGTATGTTGCTACGTCATCCGGAGTGCAGTGTTATAAAAATGCGTAAGAAAATGAGAGATGCTGGAGCCATCGTAGTGACAGCAGTTGTAAACAAGAAAAATAAATTGCTTGCTAAGCCAAAAGTATTTGCACCAGGTGTTTTCGAAGCGCAAGAAGATGCAGCCATTATGCAAAAGATCATAGAGAAGGTTGAGTCAGCATTTAGTCCACAACCGATAAAAAAAATAAGAAATAAGATTGAAAGTTCAATATTTAGTATCTTAAAGGAATATTTACTAAAAAGACCTATAATTGAAGTCCAGATAGAACAGGTATAGAAATATACCTCTTTTTTTAACCATTATTTGAGTAAGAAGTTAACAATGTATTCTTTGATGTTATTTCAGCATGCAATACTGGAATCCGTAAAAACAAATCAGTGTCAGATCACACAACTATACGAACATTGTGATTTGAGTCTACCAGAAGGGTGTCATCCCAATGCCCAGGCATACAACTGCACGAACATTGTAGTTTTAGAGCAATCTCCACCAGGAGAATGTCATCCCAGTGCCCAGACACTGGGATCCAGTTTTTCATGCAACCTTGTCAAAGACGTTTGTTTTAGCATAAAACAGCTACTTTTATGCTTGCCATCTCAGTGCGCTTACTTGCAAAATTTCTGATGTCATTCCAGTGTCAAGCACTGGAATGACATCAGAAATTGATTTACTCTATTGTCGTGCAGTTTAACTTCAAAAGTAAACTATTTGCTGAGATGACAGAGAGTAATGCAAGAAATCTAATGAAGCTATTCGTTCAGTTGGTGTTATTTATTTCGTTATTTATTCCTTATACCACAAAAGCTGTTTTATATGTTGATATAAAAAAAAGCAATATTGGTAATATTGATCTTGTTGTATCTAAATGTGCATGCAAGACAGAAGTGGAAAACAAACTAAGTGAAAGCATCACAAAGGTAATTGAAACAAATCTATCTAATAGTGGCTTATTTAATGTAAAATGTGGCATAGAGACTTGGAAAAGCGATACCATAGTCACAGTAAGTTTAAGTGAAGTATCAAACAGAAATTTAGAGCTATCGTTTCGTTTATTTGACAGTTTTACAAAAAGAGAATTGCTTACTCAGTCGGTTGTTTTTTCAGCAAAAGACTGGAAGAAAATTAGTCATCTTGTTTCAAATGTGATACATGATAGATTAATTGGCGAGAAAGGTCACTTCAACACAAAAATCACGTATATTGCTGAAGAAAAAGATAGCAATTACAAATCTGTGCGTAAAGTTGCTGTGATGAATCAAGATGGAAGTAATATAAGATACTTAACAAATGGTGATAAATTTGTGTCAACACCGAGATTCTCACCAAATGGAAAGGGTATTGTTTATATCTCATACACAAATGGTAAAAGTTATATAATATTAAAAAATTTAAAAGATAACACTGAATCAATAATCAGCGCATTTGAAGGAGTTATTTCTGCGCCAAGATTTTCTCCTGATGGTAAATCTCTTTTAATTTCCCACTCATTGGGTGGTGAAACGAATATATTATCTCTAGATTTAAGTAGTAAACGAACAAAAAAAATTACTAAAGGTTCAGCTATAAGCACTTCTCCCTCTTTTTCTCCAGATCAAAAGTATATGGCTTTTAGCTCTGATATAAGTGGGAGTCAGCAACTGTACGTTATCGATTTTACTAACAAAAGTAAAAAACCTAAAAGAATTAGTTTTGGAAGTGGAAGATATGCTACGCCTGTTTGGTCGCCAAAAGGAGATCTGATAGCTTTTACAAAGATTCAGTCAGGAAAATTTTACATAGGAGTTATGAAGCCAGATGGCAAAGAAGAACGTCTGCTTTCAGAGGGGCATAAAATTGAATCTCCGGCATGGCTACCAAATGGTAGAGAAATCATTTTTACAAGAACAGAATCACCAAGCAACTCTAAACTATATTTAGTAGATTTAGTAAAGAAAAATCAAAAAATGGTTTTTACTCCAACGAATGCTTCTTTACCAGATTGGTCTTATTTTTGAAAGTAGATCTATTATAGATTTGATATGAGCCTTATTTTACCTTAATCGTTTATAACCTTTGGCACTACGAAATACCCATGCTCAGGTTTTGTATTGGACAATATCTCTTCTTTAATGTTTTGAGAATTTATAACATCATCGCGTACATGAATGTCCTTGTCTATACTGCCATAACGTATAGGAGAAACACATTCAGTATTAACTTTCAACAAAGTATCATGTATCCAATCCAGCATTGTCAATTCTTTAGAGTAGTACTTAATCTCATCATCAGATAACTTAATTCTCACAAGCTGTGCAGTTTTAAGCATTTCTTCCCTAGTAATTGTTATTTTTCTCTTGTTTGCAAATTCTATTAGCGAAGTGATAACATCTTCTGTTGACCTAGCTGACACTTTTACCTCCTTGCATGAAGCAAATTAAAATATTTGCAATTGAAACAACTTCTATCTTATCAGTTTTTTCGAATTTGTGAAGTACAGTATCCGTAATTACTAATTTATCCAGAGAAGAGGAAGAGATTTTTTCAACTGCATTCCCTGAAAGTATGCCGTGTGTAATGCATGAAACTACAGACTTTGCTCCTCGGTCTTTTAAAGCAAGAGCTGCATTACATAATGTTCCGCCAGAGTCAACTATATCATCAACAATGATGCAATTTTTGTTTGCAACTTCTCCGATTACATTCATTACCTGAGATGTACCTGCTTTTTCTCTATATTTATCTACTACAATAATATTATTATCCAACTTGTATTTTTCCTCTAAAATCTTTGCAAAAGCACGAGCTCTGCCAATTGCTCCAACATCAGGCGCAACTATTGCCAAATTTTCCTTGTATATAGAGTTAACAAATACTTCAAAACAGATTAGATTAGTAACTGGTATATCAAAAAAACCTTCAATTTGACTTGAATGCAAATCAATAGCAGCAACACTATTTGCACCCGCAGTTTGAACGAGATTTGCAGTTAATTTAGCACTTAAAGCAGATTGCATATTATTGTTTTTAATAACCCTATCCTGCCTACTGTATCCGTAATAAGGAATAATAGCCGTTATTCTCTTAGCTCCAGATCTCTTTGCTGCATCAATTGTAAGCAGAAGCTCCATAAGGTTATCATTTACAGGAGAAGAAAGAGATTGTACTACGTATACTTCTTGATTACGTAGATCATTTGCTACTTCTACATTTACCTCACCATCGGCAAATCTTGACACCTGAGTAGGGAATAGCTGAGCATGTAGACCACTTGCTATTGAATCTCCTAATCGTTTACTAGCGCTACCTATTATTACCTTCATATATACCAATTAAGTTTTGAAAATTATACAGAAACCATGGAATGATTAAAACTTTATTCTTGCCGCCAAGTGGATCATAGAAACGAAAAAGTTACTCGAAACATTTCACCAGTTTCCTTATCATGCAACTCATTCTCACAAAGATACGTACTGTTTTTCTGCTTAAAAATAAAGTAAATTTTTTGTGATGCTGAGCATTTTCTATAATTTCTCATTAAATTTATAAAAAATTTGATAATTGTTAAAATATAGACTAAAATGTTTATATATTTAATGAAGAAACAAAATGAATTTTAGTAAATTTGCTCAAGGCGACTCTCTTGAGTTGCAATTTGAAAAAATAGCCGTAAGTGAATTAGTAAGCTTTTTACAGAGCAGTCCTAATATCACAAAGCTTAGTTTAAAAAACTGTGATATTGGTGATGAAGAAATAAAAGCTTTAGCTAATGGTAATCTTATAAACATTACTTCACTTGATTTGCAATTTAATAAAATTGGTGATGAAGGAGCAAAAGCTTTAGCTAATGGTAATCTTATAAACATTACTTCACTTGATTTGCAATTTAATAAAATTGGTAATGAAGGAGCAAAAGCTTTAGCTAATATTAAAAAACTTACTTTGTGTCGTTCAGATGGTAACAATACTAGCATTAATAAAGGTAAAGGAGATTTTGATACAATGAGCTTGATAAATAAACAAGGTGGCTCTCCAATAGAAATCTTTGATCCAACTCAATCGGAAAGTAAAACAACACTTGATGATATTATAATTCCAGAGAGCTTGAAAGAGGAGCTAAACAAGATCCTTGATTTTATTCCAGAAGAAAATAAAGCATTACTTCGAGAGACGGGTTACAAGCCAGAAAAAGGCTATCTTTTTTATGGTCCACCTGGAAATGGTAAAACCAAAATTGCTCGTGCAATTGCATGTCAAGCTAACGCAAAGTTTATTAGTGTTTCTGCCTCTGAATTTCTGAAATCGTATATTGGTGCAGGTGAAGCACACGTAAGAAAACTTTTTAAAGAGGCAAGAGCAAATGCTCCTTGCATAGTTTTTATAGATGAAATTGATTGTATTGCTACAGAACGTGGTAGCGGTGGTAGTTCTAGTCATGCTCAATTATGCAACAGCCTTGTGAATCAGTTTTTAATCGAGCTCGATGGTTTCAACCCACTAGAAGGTGTAACAGTAATTGCTACAACTAATCGTAGAGATGTTTTAGATAAAGCGTTTATTAGACCAGGCCGTCTCTCTAAGCATATTGAAATTCCTTTGCCAGATAAGACCCAGCGTGAGAATATATTGAACTTGTATATAAGAAAATTCAAAGATAATGAAAAGTTGAAAGTTACAGTAGATACTAAAAAACTTGCAGATAAAACTGATGGTTTCTCGGGAGCTGAGTTAGAAAATTTAATAAATAGAACAGCATGGGATATTATATATCATTCTAACATTAAAGAAGGAAAAGTCACTATTAGTATGAGTAACTTCATTAAGGCAATTAATGATCTTAAGAGGAAGAAATCTCAAGAGCCTGAAGGTAAGCAAGTTAATGGTGATCTAGAATTACTTAATAGTCCTAAACTTGTCTTACCCAATTGTAGCAGTGATGTTCATATTGATAATGCAGATAATGTAGAAAGTCATAGCTCTGCAAATAGTAGTTCAGATGTTGTAGGTACTCTACAGCAATGGGGTGAAATAGCAACTGCGAAATTTGGGGGTATACAAACTAAAATTAACGTTCTAGAGGAAAAATACGATGAAAAATTTGAAGAACTTGACTCTAGGAACAGTGACTTAGAACAGGGCCTAGATTGTGTAAGAAAAGAATTAACTAAAATAACTCAATGTACTGAAGAACACACTCAATTACAGGATACACTAGAGAGTATGGTAACCGAACTCAAGAAACATGAAAGCACATTAGAGAATCGTGTTAAAGATCTACAAAAACAATTTGAAGGTAAAAATAAAGAGCTAAATAGTAAATATGAAAAATTCTTAGGAGCAAGCATTAATAGTAAAAGGCAAGGTAATTATGCCTCTATTTCTTTTGTATTATCTGGAGCATCTGCTGTTGGTGCAAGTTTGACAATGTTTCATTTAGCAATGTGTCTTTCACTCGCTGTAGCCGCATTAATTTTTCTTACAGCAGGATGTTACTGTTTGTATAAGGCAAATACAACACTTAGTAATGTTGAAATTGATCAAACTACCAATCTTGTAGGTTGCTTAAATGGTCTTTAGGGTTTTAAATTTGTACCTGTTTGGCAAGTTAAAAAGTCCTTGTTGCTGCTGTAGCTTAAATTAGAGAAAATGGCGGAAGTGTAGAGTAAGGTAGTTTTTTGATTAATAATTTAAGATATTTTTAAAAAAATTACCTTTCTTGACGCATATGAACACTCCCAAATTTTTTATAGGTTTGACTTCACCTGATTTACAAATAGAAATTGTTATGTTGGATGTTTGCCATTTATTTTCATAAACAGCATTCTGCTTTTTTTAGTATGTAGTAATTCTTGAATTCTATGATATTATTTTTTGTAACATTGTTATACACATCATAATAACGGCACTGGCCGAGTTCATTAAGTAATTTTATGCGCAGTGGAATGACAAAAAGAGTTATTCGCACACACATTTTACTATATGATCTACACTGATATTAAAGTGCTTGTAAAGTGCTTCATAAGGTGCTGATTCTCCAAAATTTTTCATGCCAATAAATATACCATTTGAGCCTATATATTTATGCCAACCCATTTCACTTCCAGCCTCAATTGCAATTTTAATGCTGTCATTATTTAATATTGCCCCTTTATATTCATCACTTTGCTCGTCAAAAAGCCTCCAACATGGCATAGAAATGACCCTTGTACCTACACCTTTTTCCTGCAATTTTTCTCTTGCCTCAACTGCAATCTCAACTTCAGATCCGGTAGCAAATATCGTCACTTCTAGCTTCCCTGAATATTCGCATAGTATATATGCACCAAATTTTGATAGGTTGGCCAATTGGTCAGTATAAGAGTGCATGTAATTAATATTTTGCCTTGAAAGTGCAAATAACGATGGAGATTCTTTTTTTTCAATGCAATGCTAATGCACTCCAAGGTTTCAATTGCATCAGCTGGCCTAAAAACATATAGATTTGGTATAGCTCTCAGAGAAGCTAAATGCTCTATTGGCTGGTGAGTTGGACCATCCTCCCCTACTCCAATTGAGTCATGAGTCATCACATATATAACCTGCTGTTTCATCAAAGCTGAAAGACGTATAGCAGGGCGGCAGTAGTCGGAAAATACTAAAAAAGTTCCACCATAAGGAATAATCCCACCATGAAGAGCCATACCATTCATACAAGCTGCCATAGCGTGCTCTCTCACTCCATAGTGTACATAAGAGCCACCATAATTATTACTATCTATTGCCTGCATGTGCTTATATTTAGTACAATTTGAACCGGTAAGATCAGCAGAGCCACCAATTAGTTCTGGCATAGACTTAGTTAATAGTTCCATTACTCTGCCGAAAGAAGATCGAGTAGCTTCGTTTGGCATGAGCTCACATATTTGTTTCTTCAGGTTAGCCAAATCACTCTCGATGTTATTCGGCAAACGTTTCTCAAGTCTTCTTTGTAGTTCTTCATTGATCAAGGATGTATAGTTTTGTTTTGCCCTCTTAACTGTTTCCATCCAAGCGTTTTTCACATCTTCTGGTACATAAAATGGTTCATAGTTCCAATTTAATTTTTCTCTCATCTGGTTTATATCTTCCTCTGTAAAAGCACCGCTATGAGCAGAAGATGTACCAGCACGGCTTGAAAATTTCCCGATAATGGTTTTGCAACAAATTAGTGTAGGTTTATCAGACTTTTGCGCCTGCTCTATTGCAAGGGATATGGCATCAAAGTCATGCCCATCGATTTTGTCAACATTCCATCCATACGCTGAAAAACGCTTTTCTACATCATCAGAGCAAGAGAGGCTAGTAGAGCCGTCTATAGAGATGTTATTGTCGTCAAAAAGTGCTATCAGCTTATTTAATTTAAGATGCCCAGCAAGGGACGCTGCTTCATGGCTTATACCTTCCATAAGACAACCATCTCCTAGCATTACGTAAGTGTAGTGACTGATTTCAAACTGCTTTTCAAGAATCGATTCAGCAAGTGCCATGCCAACAACAGTGGCAAATCCCTGACCAAGCGGGCCTGTTGTTGCTTCTATACCAGAAGTTAAGCCAAATTCTGGGTGACCTGGAGTTTTTGATGTAAGTTGCCTGAAGTTTTTTAGTTCATCTATACTAATGTAGCCTGTCAGATATAATATAGAGTATTGTAACATTGAACCGTGACCATTTGATAGGACGAAACGATCTCTACTGATCCATTGAGAATCATCAGGGTTATGGTTTAGATATTTAGCAAATAAAACAGTTGCAACATCTGCCATGCCAAGTGGCATGCCTGGGTGTCCAGAATTTGCTTTTTGTACTGCATCAATTGATAAAAAGCGGACAGCATTTGCCATAGATTCTAGTGGTAAATGATTCATAGAAAAACTTAAAAGTGAAGTATACTATATCATAGTGGCAAAAACAAGTTGACACTTAATGCTAAAATCATTAATAATTTAGAGTTAGATTGTGAGAATTTTTGTATGACAATTATTATTGAGAGAAAGTTCAGAGTTTGCCGCAGGTATGGTGTAAATTTATGGGGTAGAGCAAAAGATCCGGTAAATAAGAGAAAGTACCCTCCAGGTCAACATGGTATTCTTGGATACAAGAAGTTATCTGACTTTGGTAAGCAATTTGCTGCACATAAAAAATTTAAATTCTACTATGCAATTTCAAGCAAGCAGCTTAGGCGTACGTTTTTAGATGCTTACAAGAGAAAGGGTTATACGGCTGATAATTTTATCGGTGCCCTAGAATCGAGGTTAAGTTCTGTTCTATATCACTCTGGTTTTGTGCCAACAATTTACTCAGCAAAACAGCTTATATCTCATAAACATGTCACAGTTAATGATAAGGTAGTTAACATATCAAGTTATCGAGTGAAGCCCGGTGATATAGTAAAAATAAGGGAAAGAGCAGCAAAAATTCCTATAGTAGTAGAGGCTGAACAAAAACCAGAGCACAAAGCTCCAGATTATTTAGAGGCAGATAGTAAAGCACTTTCAGTGAAATATTTGAGAGTGCCTCAATATTCTGAAGTTCCCTATTCAGCAGACATGGAAGTCAATTTAGTAGTAGAATTTTATTCTAGATAGATAAAAAAAGGCCCGTGTGGCGGAATCGGTAGACGCAGCGGACTTAAAATCCGTGGGTTTTGCGACCTTGGGAGTTCAAGTCTCCCCATGGGCACCAGTTTAATTGATTGAAAAAGTATGAAATGGTTTGATATAGAAGATATTGCAGAAGCTCTAGAAGAGAAATTTCCAAGCGAGGATATAATTAATATTAGATTCACTGAGCTCAAAAGAAAGGTTTTGGATTTAGAGGAGTTTGATGATGATGAAAAGCATTGTAACGAAAAAATACTAGAGGCCATTCAAGTAGCTTGGATTGCAGAAAGATCTTAGAAAAACAGAGTTCAGACATAACTGTATGGGTATTATGGTATGCAGTAAAAAGATAACCTTCTTCCTATTAGAAATACTATACTGTACAAAATTTCTCGCAAATGCTAAGTTGAAATATAAAAATACTGCTTTTTATGGCATGAAGCCAGAGGTTCGTTAAAATAATAAGTTAGTTTTTTGTATAAGGAAGTTGTAATATAATTACAATGTTAAGCGCTGGAAGGATGTTTAAATATAGCGGACCAAAGAAATTAAAATCTATAATAGAAAACTATGCATTAAAATGCATGAAAAATAAGATTAGCAAAAATGAAATACGTCTTATTTTAAACTGGAAGAGTATAGTGGGAGAGGAAATAGCAGAATGTACAAAACCACAAAAGATCTCATACGCACAAAATGTAAATTCGGGTGTGCTGTATTTGGTAGTAACAAACGGCAGTAAAGCATTAGAAATGCAGCATATGATTTCTCTTGTAATAGAAAAAATTACGGTGTTTTTTGGCTATAAAGCAGTATACGGCATAAAAATCAAGCAAGGGAGTTGACTATTTCACTATATAAGGTTAACCTAGTTACATAGGATAAATTGGTATATTGAAGTGAGTAGAATTTGTGAATTAACAAATAGAAAAAAGTCTTTTGGTAATAAGGTATCGCATTCAAATCGTAAAACAAAGCGTGCCTTTTTCTTAAATTTGCATCCAGTTACATTGATGAGTGGTATATTAAACAAAAAGTTTAAATTTCGTATAGCAACAAGAACTTTAAGAACTATAGATTACAAAGGTGATCTTGATGCTTTCTTGCTCAATACAAAAACAATTAAACTAAGTAAAGAAGCGCAAAAGATAAAAAGAAGATTAAAGAAAGTTTTAGCAAAACAAGAGGTAGAGTTAGCTGTTTCAGATGCATAGTAAGCCTACATGGCTCAGAGCAAAAGCTCCAGCTGGTAAAGTATTCAATGAGACCTTAAACACTGTTAAGCTACATAACTTACATACGGTATGTGAAGAAGCTGCATGTCCAAATATTGGTGAATGTTGGAATAAACGTCATGCTACTGTGATGATCCTTGGTTCTGTTTGTACTCGTGCTTGTGCGTTTTGCAACGTTGCAACTGGCATTCCTGATAAGCTCGATCCTCACGAGCCAGAAAATTTAGCAAAGGCAATAAAAAAGCTAAATTTAAAGCACGTTGTCATTACCTCTGTTGACCGCGATGATTTATCAGATGGCGGTGCAAATCAGTTTATAAGGTGTATAGAGGAAATTAGAAAAATAACTTCAGAAACAACAATAGAAATTTTAACTCCAGACTTTTTAAATAAGAAAGGAGCATTTGAAGCAATTGCTGTTGCATCACCTGATGTTTATAACCACAATATCGAAACAGTACCAAGGCTGTATGCAAAAATAAGGCCAAGAGCTCGTTATTTTCATTCACTGTATTTGCTAAAGATGGTGAAACAGATCAATTCTAAGCTTTTCACGAAGTCAGGGCTTATGGTTGGTCTTGGAGAAACAAAAGAAGAAATATTTCAGGTTATGGATGATTTACGCAGTGCCGAAGTTGATTTCATTACAATTGGTCAATATCTGCAACCAACTCCAAAGCATGCAAAGATTGATAGATATGTTACCCCAGAAGAGTTTGAGCACTATAAATATATTGCTTACTCCAAAGGTTTCTTGGTAGTCGCATCGAGCCCATTAACCCGGTCATCATACCACGCTGAAGAAGATTTTAACAGGCTCAAGGCTCGTCATTAAATATTGACTTTTATTGATTACTGTAATATAATTAAAATATAAGCATTTATATAGTGAGTAGTGTGGGTATAAAAGAATTACAAGAAGAATTAGTTGAAAAAATTTCTCTTATTGCTATCGAAGATATTAGATCTAACTTGGAAAGAGCATTGGAGATTGTTAATGAATTAGGAAGAGATTATATTAACAATATTATTACCACTAATTATAAGAGTCTTACAGCTTTAGATTATGTAATTATTGCTGACAGTCAGGGCAGTAATACAAGATTAAGTGAAAGGTCAAGATTAAATAACGCAATGTTAAAAGAGTTAGAAACCGCTATTAGAGATATTGGAGGAAGAACATCAGAAGAAGAGACTAATACGTATAGAGAAGCACCCACTATTGATAATGTAACAGAACAAACAGTTTTACACCTCGCTGTTAGGAATGGTAATATTGATGTAGTAAGATCTCTAATAGAGAGAGTAGCTGGTATTAATGTAGAGAACAATTATGGAGCAATACCTTTACATTTAATTGCTGAAAGAGGTGGGCGTGAGATTTTAAGCTTTCTAGTAGAGTATACTTTTACGAATTTAGAAGGTGTTACTGTGCAGTCCAGTATGGAAGGGAGAGGTAATTCGCTCTAAAATTGAGTGCAAAGAAAATTATCTTAAGCAGCAAATGTGAATATTTAAAGGTTAGCATGGCCTTGAGTGTTCCTGAATTGCCAGATAAAGCTCTAAAGATAAGAGAAAAAGAATCACATCAAAGTTATTACGCTGAAGAAGATCTTAACAGGCTTGTTGCTGTTAAAATTTCAACCTAATTCTAACTGAGCGCAAAGTACATTTACATCACTTAACACTTTCAGTGGTTCACCTAGAGTATGTTCTACTTTTGTCTCAAATTTAAATCCCAAATTTCCAAAAAATTCTTGAAAACTCTCAATAGTAATGTCAAAAAAATTTCTACCACTCGCTTTGTAATTTTTCAGCTCTTTCGGAATAATAAGAGATACTTTACCATCTTCATATGTTACATTTCGACCCTTACATTTCAGCTTAAATTCCAATGAACTGTAAAAACCTGGTGTTTTGATATCATTAACAAGGTCACTGCTGCGTACCTTTATACATTCCATGCTAAAACTGAGTTTTAGACAATTGGAGTTACGACAATCCATACTATAAGTTATCATCACGTCAGAATCTAACACAAGCAAGCCAAGTGAAGAAAGAGCCTTTAATATATGAAGAAACAGAAAATGATTATACCCTTCTTGATGATAGCTAGTTATCAATTCTTCCATAATAGAGTCACTCGGAACTGTTGCACCAGCATGTATAAATATTTCCATAAAAACTAATTTAAGAAATAAACGATAATCCCTTTTTCTTTTTTCATTCCCTAAAATGAGATCTTTATGTTTTGAGTATAGCTCCTCGATAAGCTCATTGTCTATTTTGTGTTTGTTAATAGTAAGGTTGTGCGATCTATCAAGGTCAATATATGTGTTGTAACCAGAGTTTATGCTACTCCAACCACCTGATTTTATTGGTATAGATTTTAAATCAGCATACTTGAGCTTTTCTACTTCAGATTTTAATGCATTAACTATTTTTTTTGCCATATCACAATTTTATATTATATACATATTTTTAGTCCAACCATAAGTAAAGGTTTTCTCGTTATGCTTCAAAGGTTTGCAATTTGTTACTTATTTTTTGTTCAGCATTAGGCTTCAACATTGTATATATAGTTCCACCAATCGCTAACGAAGATGCTGTAACTGCAGCAACTGCTCCTACTATAGGCAGAAATCCAATTGTAAATACCGTTGCAAAAAGAGTTGATGCTATAGTTGTACCAAGGGCTGCTGCTGATACGCCACTCACAACACTCCACTTGGTTGCATCATATTCTTGTTGTTTTATTTTTGCAGCCTTAAAAATCTGTATTAAACTTTCATCCGTAGCTAACTCTCCTGGAATTTTACCATTAATATCTTTCGATAAAGGATTTCTTCCCTCTTCCAGTAAAGATTCTACTATTTCTGTACAGTCGTAAGCAGCAGCGAGATGTAAAGAAGTACTACCTTTTAATAACTTATGCGCCTTGCTTTCTATTACACATTTTACTAAATGCTCTACTACTTCTTTCATTCTTGGCTCTTTTTCTATTAGGTACTTAACTGTTTCTCTTTGATCATTATGGAAAGCAGTATTTAAAGGGGTATCTCCGTCCTTATTTACTTCACTTAGATCGGAACCCTTGTCCAAGAGAAATTTCACTGTGTCTGTATGACCATTGAAAGCAGCTAAGTGCAGGGAAGTATTTCCTTCTTCATTCACTAAACTAAGGTCTGAACCTTTTTCCACTAGAAATTTCACTGTGTCTGTATGACCATTGGAAGCAGCTAAGTGCAGGAGAGTATTTTTGTTTTGATCTCTTATATCAATACTTGCTCCTTCTTCTAACAGCAATTTTGTAATATTTGTATCTCCAAAACTCGCAGCAAAATGTAGTAATGTAAATTCTTTTGAACTATCTTTAAAAACATAATTTACATTGAATCCACATTTTTTCCACTGATCGTACTCATGCATTAAGTGTTTTATATTATGACGCTCCTGTTCTAGTTTTTTGAGCTCTTCCTCGTATTTCTTGAATTCTACATCAAATTTTACTTTACTATATTCCAGATCATTATTATGTTTTCTATATTCCCAGTCGTAATCAGGTGTGTCACACTTCAATTCATTGTTAGGCCTATTATTGTTATATAATTCCTTTAATAACTCATCATCAGACTTATGTTTTAACAAATTTATCTTTCTATTATAATCATTACTTAATGACTGTATCTCTCTATTGTAGTCGTAATTCAGTAGCTGCATTTTATGTTGAATAGATTCACGGGATTGACTAATTTCATCTGACCTTCTTGAACTATATTCTTGTAATTCATCTGCTATTACTGTAGCTATATCGTTGCTGTATATATTTGAGTCACGCTCTAACTCCTGTAATATCACTTCAAATTCACTTTCTATCACACCATACCTCACAGTTAAAATTCATACTTAAATCCTACATATATTTAACGAAAATGCAATGATTTTAATATTGAACAATCAAGCTAGTGGGTTTCTATAAAAATTTTTAATTTACTTTCTTAAAGAATGAATGTGTATATGTTTTTAGTAAAGCTATAGAAGGGCAAATTTCAATATCTTATCTTGAATTGTTTATTTTAAACTTTAAGATCAAGACTTTCATTTTCGTGTTATCCAATCGTAAGTCACTGCTTTAATGCAAAATCTTTTTCTTAGCTGCATTTCGAAGAACACCCCCCCTACTCCCATAAGTGTTGAAAGTGTCATAAGAAGAAGATAAAAGAGCTATTATTAAAGAAAAATGGAGGCAATAATGGATCAAATAGAAAGAATACTAAACTTAACTAAAAGACGAGGATTTGGAAAGACTAGGAAAATCAACAGAGGTAGATAAATGTAATACTAAGTTAGTTGGTAAAATAATATTTAAAGGCTTAATGAAGCTAATATTAATGGGTCAGAAAACAAGCTTAAGAGCACTAGAAATGGTAATAAATAGGTGTGTGATAGATAAAAATGATGATAAAAGTACAGTTACATACAGTGGCTTATCGAAAAGGTTAAAAGTTCTGATTATTTTAAAGGTGTATATATCGATTTAATAAACAAAGTGGAAAAATTATTGCCCAGAAAAACGTCACATAACTTACATAGATTCGATTCAACAATTATAAATTTATCAGGGTACCTTATAAAAGATGGGTTAAAAATAGGTGGTAAAAGCAATGACAGTCAAGTCAAAGTAAGCGTTGGATTAAAAGGCCAATTACCGACGAGTATAAGATTTTGTCAAGGGCAAGAAGAAAGTAGCGAAGATATAGCGCTGGTTAGAGCAATTAATGAAGCTAAAGTTAAAAAAGAGGATATTTTATTGTTTGATAGAAGGATTGCAAAAGTTGCAACTTTCACTGAGTTTGACAAAAAGGAATACAAATTTATCACAAGAACATACTTAAAAAGAAGGTACTGCGTTATAAGAGAGAATGAAATTACGCAAAAACAACAACCAGATGGATCGGAAATTTTGGAAGATAATATAGTGAATCTTTACAGCGGAAGCAGAGCAATAGCAAGTACGACTAATAAAAATTAAAAATAGAACAGAAGATGAAATATGGTTTTTGACCAACTTATTTGAAATACCGGCTTATG